>JACUUO010000018.1 GCA_014859275.1 Actinomycetota bacterium
AACTCTGTCGGTGCTTTTCACCCACAATCGCATCTACGCGGTAGCCAACCTCTTCAAGATCGGTCTCTAGCATATCCGTTGGGTCAGGGCTCCCCGGAAGATGCCCCGGCTCCTCACCCATTTCTAAGATTTCAAACAATTGTGAATAAGCGTTTTCGGCAAGTTTGCAGTGACCATTGATGAGGGCGTCACGGGCTTGATCAAAAAAATCATCCACTTCTTCCGCCCAGCTTTCATCGCCAAAGTCTCTCTCCTCATGGATGTCATGATCCCAGCCCTAACCAACACAATAATCGCCATCTTCAACCCGTTTAGCAAGCTCTCGAATCTCTTCTAATAATTCCTCATCTGGCGGCAAGACTAGTTGCTGTGGTAAAGGGGGGAGGAGTCTTGCTAAGAACTGGCGTCGACCTGCGCTTGGAGTACTTTTAGCCCATTCCATGATTATTTTCCGCAAGGTCTCCTGCGAATACTCGTTAAGACGCTGTTCAACTTGTTCTAAGCTGATTTTTGCATGCATTTTACACCTCATTCTTGCCGAAGAACTCACCTATGCGACCGGCCGGCCCCGAGTGTACCGGATATCCATCTTCATCAAGGTAGTGGGTTATATTGGTGATATACGACATAGCGCTCCTTTATCGTCACAATTTAAACACAGGTGTGTTTTGAAAAGATTACCATAAAGCGTGAATCGGTCCAACATTGCAGCGCACTCCCACCAAACATTGAGGCGCCAAGATGCAAAAGACTGGATTGTATAAGTATTGTAAAGGCGAGGGCGATAACGGCAGAAATCATCGCCATTACTATGAAGACAGGAGATCCCATTATCTGTTTTGCCTTGGCTAACTCCCCAGGTGGTATATCAGCTGATCTTTTTAGCATCTCTTTTTGTCCAAGTTCCATAGCCAAAGGGGCGCTTACCGCAGTAAAAATGACTAGCGTTATTACAAGCAAGATAATCGGTGTCCGCCAATTCGGATTTTCCCTAACCCACTCAAATGATTTAGACGGTCTCACAGCAATGCGCACAAGATTTTTAATAGCTTCCATATGTAACCTCCCTTAGTAAATTAATAGCGCTCCCTAGCTTTGTTCCTCCACAAACTCCGCATCCTTGTCCTCGGTAAGCTTCATAAAAATATCTTCCAGGCTTTCTTCCGATTCCTTCACCTTAGCTCGAAGGTCTTGAAGGCTTCCAAGCGCGATGAGCTTTCCCTTGTCGATGATGCCTATGCGATCGCATAGACGCTCAGCAATCTCAAGAATATGCGTCGAAACGAATACTGTTCCTCCTTTATCGCAGAAGCTTCTCAACAGGTTCTTCATAAGTTTGGCGCTTTTTGGGTCCAAGCCAACCGTTGGTTCAATATAATTCAGCATGCTTTATCCTTTCTGCTGCGGCTGCGATACATACCCAAGTTATTAATATTGTTGCGATCGTCAGAAGTGTTAGAGCAATTGTCCATACAATCCACGGGCTTACAAATGCTCTCGAAGCTAAAATGCTTGCAATGCCAGCAATCAACCCCACTGGCAATACAAAGAGAATCCCATATACATAAGCGCTAATGCCGGTCGATTTACTTGTTCTGGATATACTGGAGCTGTCGCAATATAGGTTAACTGCGCAGGCTCCCCCAGCGATAATGGCCATCAAAAAAAAGATAACCGTCGATTCAGAAATAGGGGACTTCGATACGATCGACCTCACTAGGACAAATACTAAGACCACCAACATCGAGATAGCATACGCTGAAAAATACTTTGCCAGAACAAAGTGGGTTTCCTTGATTGGAGTCGCCTTTATCAGTCTCAAGGCATCTCGTTCTCGCTCCACCAGGTTAGCCATGATCTGCTTAACTACCAAGAAGATGATGATTGAACCGAAAATACTCGTCTTGAGAATTAAAGCGACCCCTCCGGGTAGTTCGCCGCTTTGTTGGGCAATAATAAGATAGCCTATAGAAAGCATGATTAGATTGCCTAGTGGTATCGTACTGCTGCCTGCCCGTCGCATGAGGGTCAGGTCCTTTCTGATAACGGAAGGAATCACTCCGGCGATGCGAATACTTCTGCGCCTACGAGACCTTTTGGCCCTGCCTGCTGCATCAGCCGACAAAAAACCGCCTGAGTAGTAAAGCTTCTTTGTAAGGCGAAAGGAGACAGTCGATACTGAAACCGCAAATGCGCTCACCAATATCGTCCAGAAGAGCGCCTGAATTAGCTCTCCCTGGGCACCTAGCCTTACGCCAAAAGCTATCCATGTGGTTGGAGTAGCGATAGGTTGAGGAAACTTACCGTTGTTATTGCATACTTGATCACCGATTGCAAGCTTTTAAGCTCCAAAGAAACCAAGGGCGCCACGAAGAAGATGCCGAATATAGTTATAACAATGGGAAATACCCTTCCAACGATACTCCTTAGCCTGTTAGCCATTGTGAGAAGATTTAGCAACAGAGCGATGCCCGATAGGGCAAGGTAAAGAAGCGCGATGTTGATGGTTGCAAACAGTACTGCGCCTATCTGCCACTTGTAAGAGAGGCAAATAGCGATCCAGGTCGGGATAAAAAAGAACAATGCCATTGGTAACGATCTAAGGCCCATGAACACGAAGCGCTCTTGAAAGATCGTTTTTGCCGGTATAGGCGATGTCAAGAGGAGCGGGGTATCGCGGCCAAAGAGAAGCCCCGTCGTACCGAGCGGATAAAAATCGACCTCTCTTGGAAGCGAGTAGGCAAGGAGAACAACCGATATCAATAATAGCAAAAGAGATAGCGGGGTTTCAGATGTGGCATACCTCAAGAGTGTCTGTGTAGCAAAAGTGACACTCCAGATTAAACCAAACGCCATAAGCAGAATGGCTCCTGCCCCGGTTATCATAAGAGATAGCGGCGCGGGGTTTATCGCCATTCGACGAGAATTCTTGAATTTTACTTGGAGAATCTTCTTAACAAGATACATATAGCTATTTTAATATAAAATGAATACGCATAAGAAGGAGGACATTGGTGATCAGGCAACGCCCTCCTTTGAGCCTAGCCTAGGCTGCAACCATTCCAATCTGCGCCGCTAACGATAGGAGAGCTAACGCTACCGGTGCGAGGTAGGGGAATAATGCCACAGCAGCCCAAATACCCCAAATGGCAATGTACGTCGCGATATATCGGGCCATTTCCGTTCTTTGGATTGTGCCCATAGCTCCAGCCTAGCGCCCCTTTGCCTATGATTCTGCCCCAAACAAATGCTATACCCCGGTGTCCGACACCCTGCACGTAATGAATCCAAAATCCATTTAAAAATTTCATAAGTTACGAACCGAAATTTTTAAACCGATGTCGCCCCCCAAGCATCTATATAGTAGTTGCAACTAGCTAGTATGTATTACAGTAGAAAGGGGGCGATTGAAAGTAATGGACTTAATCAAAGTAGTAAAAACAGCACAAAATGGTGACAAAAAAGCGTTTATTCAGCTTATACAGTATTTTGAAAAAGATATGTATAAGGTTGCGAAAAGCCTTTTGCAAAATGAGGCAGATCGCTGTGATGCAGTACAAGAAGCTATATTAAAAGCATATGAGGGTGTATGGCAGTTAAGGCAACCTGAATATTTCAAAACATGGTTGATGAAAATTCTAGCCAACAACTGTTATCTGATACATCGCAAAAACAGTAGAACTACCGTAGTTAGTGAGTTACAGGCAATTGAATCCTCAGGCAATGGATACGCTGAAGTGGAAATGAAACAAGTTTTAGATTGCCTGGATGAAGATTTAAAAACTCTCGTTGTGATGTATTATCTTCACGATTTACCCGTCAAAAACATTTCCGAGACTCTTGCAATTCCAGAAGGGACGATAAAATCCAAACTCTCAAAGGCTAGGGCTCAACTCTCTGAAGCTTTAAAGCCTGAGCAAGGAGGTTTATGTTATGAGTGAGATTTATACCGATGAACAAATCAGAAAATTGCTCAACAAGATAAATGAAAAAGGAGATGTCGAGGTGTCGCCTCAATTTCATAAGCGCGTTCAGGATACTCTAAACTCCCTACCGCAAAGAAGATCTAATAGAAAACGTCTTGCTAAAGTAAGTGCATTGGTTGCATCGTTTCTAATGATATCTGCAATTGCCATAGGAAGTCTAAATCCAACCTTTGCTACAGACATCCCGGTTATTGGCTCAGTATTTAAACACCTTAACAACATTCAAAACAGCATCTACGATGATTATGCAGTGGGTGTGGGCGAATCCCAAACGTCAAAGGGTATAACCGTTACTGTAAACGATGTGGCCTTTGATGGTAAAAGGGTAATCGTCGGGTACATCATAAAATTCGAAAAACCGTTCACATTCAAAGATATACCCGATGGATGGGAGGATAAAATATTTGCGTGGGATGAATTAAAGTTAACCATCGGTCGAAACAGACTCAAAGCATATGCCAATACCATTTATGGTCAATATACCGATTCCAATACCTTTATGGGAGTAGGTAAATATGACTTGATAGCACCAAATCCAGAGGATAGGACAGAAGATGTTACAATTCCGCAACAGCCCATTGATGCTATTCTTAAAATAAGTATGATTAGCGATAATAGGAAAAGCGGGTTGGATTCCGAGATTAAAGGTAAATGGAACTTTAAATTCCAATTAACCAAAGATAACGCAATAGCGGATGTAAAAGTAGTTGAACCAAAAATTTCGGTAAAAACCGAATTTGGCGAAATCAAGTTTAATAAAGTTAGGATTTCGCCATTCTCCACAGATATCGAATATGAAGCGCCACAAGACCCGATTCTCGGAGGATACGAATACAACGATGATCGTTCTTACCTGTCACCTGGCATATGGGTGGTTACTGATGACACAGGCAAAGAATTGAAGTGGGAAGCAGAATATGGTCTCGGTCTAAAAGCCCCCAAGAACAAAGAAGACATAATACCAAGAGTTGTGAAGTTTACGTTTGCGAACCCTGGATCTAAATATATTAATATCAGCAGTAAATTGAAATCTGATAAAAGTCCAAGGTTTGAGGTTAAAATTCCGCTAGAATAGGTATATCTCGAGTGCAAGGGCTACACATCTTATCGATGTTGTAGCCCTTTTTGCTGGTTTGCCGGTTTATAAAGTTGCACGCCTGGTATTTGCTCAAAATGCTTGTCTAGAGTGAGAATGGAAAGGTCGTTTTCAATGGCAATAGCTGTAATGAGGATGTCCGATAAGGGGATAGTTTTGCCTTCCTTACAGATAACTGACTTCTCTCGCTGCGTATAGGATCAGCCTGTCAAGTTGATCATTATATTCTGGTAAAATAAATCGTTATCCTGATAGTTCGAGAAGCAAGAGTCCTGCTTTCGGGAATAAAAACTTGTTCGGTCGAGATTTTAAAGGAGAACGATGGGGGGATATTTTAAGGTAGCCATAGCGGCAATAATATGGGGTTCGCTCGGGGTTGTTGTTCGCCTGATCGATCTCCCCGTCCCTGTCATGGTGTTTTACCGCGTCTTCTTTGCTTCGGTAGCGATACTTATCTTCATCACCGCCCAGGGCAAAATCGAAAGCCTCTCAGTGGGCAAGAATATTTATGTGATATTCCTAATGGGTGCAATATTGGCGCTAAATTGGGTCTCTTTTTTTAACAGCGTTCAGCTTACCTCAATAGCAAATGCTGTCCTTTTAACCTATACCGCCCCGGTTTTCGTGGCCATTCTTGTCCCATTTGTTTTGAAGGAGAGTCTTGAGAGAATCACTATTATAACCCTTATGATATCGCTAATTGGCATAGCACTTATCACAGCCCCGCCAGCGGTTGAGCTTAGTAGACAGGACTTGTCTGGCATAGCATGGGCCTTTGTCTCAGCAATAACCTATGCAGTTCTTGTATTGCTGGCCAAGCCTCTTACATTAAGGGTCAGTGTGCTTGCAATACTCTTTTTTGAAGAGATATCATGTGCTGCTGTACTAAGCCCCTCGCTATTTATCTACCAGTTCGATATCGAACCATTAACTATGCTCGCCCTGTTCATGCTCGGGGCATTTCACACCGCTCTTGCCGCAGGGCTTTATTTAAGTGGATTACGGGAGATTAAGGCCCAGCAGGTTGGGATATTTACCTATCTAGATCCGGTAAGCGCGGTCGTTTTCGCGGCTATCTTTCTTGGTGAAATTCCCCGCATAACCACATTCTTCGGCGGTCTTTTGATCATCATCTCTGGCTTAATTATCGTTCTCGCAACTAGAAGGCGCGTTGAAACCGAGGTCGTGGCGGAGTAGTCCCCTCTCTTGATGCTCACCATTACCCACACCTCAAAGAGATGCTGGTAGGTGATGGGTAGTAAGAATAGATAAAAGATACACACTAGCAGTACCAGCACACATACGACCCACTAGAGATGTGGATAATGAGTAGCCCCTGATGGGAGAAAGGGCGTGAGCCCGTAAGGGGGATTATTCCTGGGGAGGGATTCCCTAGGTCAAATTTCCAGGCTTAAACGTTCTCCAAACGCACGGCACATACCTTAAGCTCAGGTATCTTAGCTATTGGATCTATCGCTGTGTTGGTGAGTACGTTTGCCGCCGATTCGGCGTAATGGAAGGGCATAAAGACGACGCCAGGCCGAATTCTATCAGTCACTACAGCTTTGGTCGTTATGCGACCTCGCCTGCTCGCTACTCTAATCTCGCCATCGGCCGCAACACCGTACTTTTTAGCATCAACTGGATTTATTTCAATAAAATTATTTGGCGCAAGTTCATTAAGGCCTTCCGATTTTCCAGTCATCGTACACGTGTGGTATTGCCAAGGATTGCGTCCGGTGGTTAGAATCAACGGGTAATCTAAATCAGCCTCCTCTGCTGAAGGTCTGTATCTAGTTGGAGTAAAGAGCCCTCTACCCCTGAAAAAGTTTTCGGTATGAAGCATTCGGGTCCCGGGGTGATCCTCCGTCGGGCAAGGCCACTGCAGTCCTCCATGTAGGTCCAATCTCGGGTAGGTAATTCCGGCATAGGTCGGTACCAGCTGCCTTATCTCAGACATTATCTCTTCCGGTGAAGTAAACTTCATCGGATATCTTAATGCAAGTGCAAGCTCGCATATAATCTCCCAATCGGCCTTAGCCTCACCTGGAGGCTCTGTAGCCTTTCTAATCCTTTGAACTCGACGTTCAGTATTAGTAAATGTGCCATCCTTTTCTGCAAAAGAAGCCCCCGGAAGCACGACATCGGCATATTTTGCCGTCTCGGTCAGGAATATATCCTGGACAACCAAAAAGTCTATCTTCTCGAGCGCCTCTTTAATGTGATTGGTATCGGGGTCCGAAACCACCGAGTTCTCGCCCATTATGTAGAGGGCTTTAATCCTGCCTGCTATCGCCTCATTTGTAATCTCGGTGATGGTTAGGCCTTGCTCTAGTGACAATACAGCGCCCCAGTATTTTTCAAACTTTGCACGGGCCTCGCTATCGCTTACCCTTCGATAGCCGGGAAGGACGTCCGGCAAGGCGCCCATATCACACGCACCCTGAACGTTATTCTGCCCTCTTAAGGGGTTCACCCCAGCACCCCGCCTGCCAACATTTCCGGTCATCATTGCCAGGTTTGCAATCGCAAGAACATTATCGGTTCCAGATGTGTGCTGGGTTATTCCCATAGCATAGAATATCGATGCCCTGCCTTCGCCGGCATACAGTCTCGCAGCAGCCCTTAGATCATATGCAGGCACCCCAGTTATTCTCTCAACCTTTTCAGGGGTACTCTCGGGAAGTATTGCTTTAAGATCCTCGAACCCTTCCGTTCTTTGGCCGATGAAACTCTCGTCAAGGAGATCTTCTTCAAGAATTACATTCATCATCGCGTTGAGTACAGCAACATCCGTACCTGGCTTTGGGCTGAGCCATATATCGGCAAAATCGACGAGCTTCGTGCGTCTGGGGTCTATAACAATTAACCTTGCGCCCCTCTCAGTAACAGCACGCATTATATGATATCCGACAATAGGGTGCATCTCAGTGGTATTTGAGCCTATGATGAGAATGACCTTTGCATCCTCTATGTCATCAATTGAAATAGTCATCGCACCAGTTCCAAACGCCTTGGCCAGACCGGCCATAGTTGGGGCGTGTCACAACCTGGCGCAATGATCAATATTGTTTGAACCGATTACCGCCCGCATAAATTTCTGGAAGAGGTAGTTCTCCTCATTAGTGCACTTTGCAGAGGCTAGGCCAGCTATAGAATCAGGTCCATATGATTGCTTTATTTCATAGAGCTTTGTCGCAATAAGCCTAATTGCCTCGTCCCACGACGCCTCAACAAACGCGCCACCTTTTTTAATTAATGGCGTTCTTAATCTATCGGGATGGCTTATAAAGGTGAAGCCGAAGCGGCCCTTTGCGCAAAGATTTCCCTCGTTTACCCCCCGACCGGATTTGCTAGTGATCCTAAAAACCCTTCCGGCCCCATCGATATTCAGTTCCATCTGACACCCCACACCGCAATAACCGCAGGTAGTCTCAACAATCTTCGGGGGCCAGAAATATTCCCTGGTAAATTCCTGCATATTTCCAACCAGAGCAGCCGTCGGGCACGCCGATACACATTGGCCGCATGCCTCACAAGCGGTTTCAAGAAGTGAAGTGCTGCCCATCGTAATGATAGCGTTATTTATCTCATCATAAGCAAGCGCTTGAACCTGTACTATCTCATCGCAAATGCGCACGCAATTTCCACAAAGTATGCATTTGTTCATATCTCTAAGTATTATTGGATGACGATCATGAATCTTGAAGTGGCGCATTGATTCTCCGTTCAAGTTGGGTTCGATATCATACTCGATTGCAAGCTTTCTTAAATGGCATTGATTCTGTTTTATGCAACCACATTCCATGCAACGTCTGGCTTCCTCTAGCGCTTGTTCTTCGGAATATCCTAGCTCAATTTCAGCAAAGGTGTTCAGCCTTTCTGATATTGAAAGGACTGGCATATTGATGCGTGCCTTCTCGTCCTTTTCCGGCAAATTATCCCGGTTAACGCCCACTTTAACCGCGCTAAATGGTTTTTCTGGGCCTATATCGATCTGCTCACCTCTTAGATACTGGTCAATCGCTATAGCCGCGCGCCTTCCACCTGCTATAGCACTAATTGCTACCCAAGGCCCTGTTACGGCATCACCGCCTGCAAATACACCCTCAATATCCGTCTGCATAGTCTTTGGGTCGACTCCAATGCGCCCCCTGCCATTCATAACCCCGTTGAGCGAGCTTCCATCAACAGCCTGCCCGACGGCGGCGATAACCATATCAACATCAAGATCAAACTCCGAGCCTGGCACCGGCTCGGGGCGGCATCTTCCTGACTCATCCGGCTCCCCTAAAACCATACGTATACACTTAATCCTGGTAACCCGTCCATTTTCAAGCACCTCTGTTGGATTGGACAGCAGGATGAGCTTTAATCCCTCACGCTCAGCTTCTTCCACCTCAATATCGTGCGCAGGCATCTCCTTACGCGAGCGCCTGTAAATTAAGTTTACCTCTTTTGCGCCGAGGCGAAGCGCGCTCCTTGCGGCATCAATTGCGGTATTGCCACCACCAATAACTGCTACTCGCTCGCCTATCTTAATCTCTTTACCAAGGCCAATATCCTTTAAGAAATCTATCCCGCTTAAGATGCCCCCACTCTGCCCGCTTTCAATGCCGAGGCGAATGCCTTTTTGGGCACCAATGCCAAGAAATACGGCATCGTAATTGTGTTTAAGATCCTCAAGGCTAAAATCCTTGCCAAGGGCCTGGTTAACCCTTATCTCGACCCCCAGTTCGGTGATGGTCTCAATCTCTCGGTCAAGAACGCCTTTTGGAAGGCGATATGCTGGTATTCCATAGCGGAGCATTCCACCAGGTTTAGGTTGAGCCTCAAAAATGACGGGCTTATGGCCCTCGATTGCAAGATAGTAGGCCGCAGATAGGCCTGCCGGTCCAGCACCTATGATTGCAACCTTCTTGCCAGTCGGTGGCTTTACCTCAGGTCTAAACCTATCACTGCTTTGCATATCCTTGTCAGCTACAAAGCGCTTTAAAAAGCAGATGGCGACTTCCTCGTCAACTAGGTCTCTACGGCAATTACCCTCGCAAGGCCTGGTGCAGATCCTTCCAATTACTGCCGGCATTGGGTTTGTCTGCTTGATGAATTTAGCAGCATCCCTATACCGCCCTTGAGCAATTAAGCCGATGTATGCCTGGGCATCTGTTCCTGCCGGGCACGCCATGCTGCACGGAGCGATACAATCCGCCCAGTGGTCCGCAAATATTTCGTTAAGCCTTTTTTTTCTACGCTCAACTATAACATCGGTTTTGGTTTTTACGTGTATGCCATCAACTGCTCTTGCAAGGCATGCTTTTTGAATCACGCCATCAATTTCAACCAAGCACAGGCCACACCCACCACCTGGCTTTAAACGAGGGTCATGACATAGATGTGGTATATGGATTCCGTTTTCCAGCGCTGCCTCAAGCACCGTCTGACTGCGATGAGCTGCAATGCAGAGCGCATCAATCTGTAGCTGAATATATGCCATTACATCCCCCTGTCAACTTAATTAAAGGCCTAGACCCTTACCAAGATATCGTCTAAATAAGACGCAGCATAGAGCATTTCGTTCTTTAGCACTTCAACTGTTTTCACAACTGCCATCAGCTTAGCATCAAGCGAATCGGCGATTGCCGCAGTGAGGCCGGCGGCAGCTAACATTGCAAGAAAAGTAAAACCCATGCGACTGTGGAGCTCTTTAGGTGTTCCGTTGTAGATATTGCTCAACCCAACAACCGATTTCATTGGAGGATCATTGAGCATCTGGAACTGGCGAATGGTCTCGACGACCTCCATCGCATCCTGCTGGGCTACACCAATTGGCAGAACGAGCGGATCGAGGTAAATTCTCTCAAGCCCGACGCCGTGCTCCATGGCTTTAGCCATGATCATAGCGGCGTTCTCAAGGCGCTCATTACAATCACGCGGGATGCCAGCCGAGGTCATGGCCAGCGCAATAATATCGGCATCATACATGGCGGCCACCGGCATGTATTTATCAAGCACCTCTATGTCGGCGTTTGTTGAGTTAATCATGGGTTTGTGTTTTGTGACAACCTTTAGGCCGGCCTCCATAGCCTCAATATTTTTGGTATCGAGGCATAGTTGGATGCTATCTTCGACAACTTCTTCAACAGTCTTGACGAGCCACTCCATCATCGCCGGGCCATCTTTTGTGCCTGGGCCAAGGTTAAGGTCGAGAGCACGAGCACCGCCAGCCACCTCAGCCAGGGCTAATTCCTGGACCGGTTTGGCATTGCGCTCACGCATGGCCGGGCCAATCGTCTTTGACATGATGTTGATCTTCTCGGCAATAATAAGCATGGTTGTTTCTCCTTCCTTAGATCAAGCCTTCTACATTAGGAAGAGCGCCTCTCGTCTAACCTCTTTTGTACTGTTCTTAAGCCTGCTCCATCAGCGACAACTCATCAGTTTCAGTCTGCAGGCGCTCTTTGATAACTTTGATATCGGCGACATAATCCGGGTCGCCGTCAAAAGGCGATCTCCCTTCAATATCCGCCTTACGGATCGATTCACGCTCGAGAACTATCCCGATAACCGGTAGATCTGGCAGATAGGCACGGAGCACCTCTTCTTCCTCGCGATCGTGAACCTTATTTAACACTAGGAAGGTGCGCGGTATCTTCAGATCCTTAGCCAGCTTTTTAATCTGGCGAGCTGTCTGGATACTACGCTGCCCCGGCTCGATAACCACGAGCATGGCATCAACCGATTCACTGGTGCCTCGGCCCAAATGCTCGATGCCGGCCTCCATGTCCATAATAACCGCCTCATTGCTCCGCACGACCACATGCTTTAAAAGCGCCTTGAGGAGGATTGATTCCGGACATATACAGCCTGAGCCACCCGTCTCTACCGTACCTAAAACCAATAGTTTTACCCCGTTGGCCTTAACGCTTAGGTCGTCGGGGATATCATCAACCTTAGGGTTTAGCTTGAAAAATCCTCCCATCGTCCCCGGGGTGCTCCCAGTGCGCTCAGCAATAAGCTCCGTCATCCTTGCGATAGGCACTATGTTTGCTGCATCGTCGGGATCTATCCCCAGAGCAGAGGCCAAATTGGCATCCGGATCGGCATCGATTGCGATGACGTTATAGCCATCAACCGCCAGAAGCCTTGCCAGGCCAGCAGCAATGGTTGTTTTTCCAACGCCACCCTTACCGGTTACAGCTATCTTCAATATAAATCATCCTGTTCAAACTTTTTTTCTGGCACCTACCTGCGCCAATCTAAATTCTAACCGAGCGCACCCCACCGTCTATTATGTATAGCTGACAGCTATTAGTGGTCAGCTGTCAGCGTGAAGGTCTAGAATGTGGGTTCACCCTCCCCTTTACCCTCACCCTACCCTCTCCCAGAGGGAGAGGGAAAGATTGAAAATCTATATACTGCCTCCCATCAAAGGAGGGGAACTATTGCCCGATGAATCGGGCAACTACGGGCGGACACAGGGTCCGCCCCTACATTCCCGGTAACCTGGTAACCCGTACATACCCACATCTCTTACCCACATCCCCGAACCCTGGACCCTGGCCCCTATTCATCAATTCACCTACTCACCTATTCACCCATCCACCGGTCTTCGTACATATTGGCCGCTTGGCTATTGGCTGCCTATAGGCCAGCTGCAGCCAGAATATCCGGAACCTTATCCTCCGCGCCTATGGCCATAACGTGGACACCGGCACATACATCCTTGAGCTCAGCTATTTGGCGTCCTGCAATCTCAATGCCTTTTTGAAGTGGTTTCTCAGCATTGGCAAGTTCTTGAATAAGTTCATCTGGTACCGAGATGCCAGCCACAAACTTATTCAAGAACTTGGCCATACCTGCCGACTTCAGCAAGAGAACACCAGCAAGGATCGGAACATTATACTTGCTAGCCCGTTCCATAAAATTATGGAACTTCTTCATATCGTAGACCGCCTGGGTCTGGAAGAACTTTGCGCCAGCTTCGACCTTCTTCTCAAACTTTGCAAACTGCGGTTCAAGTGGATTCGCCTCAGGCGTGACAATAGCCCCAGCAAAGAAGTCAGTCTTACCTTGCAGCTCGAGGCCCGCCATATCGCGACCCTCATTAAGGCCGTTAATAACCTGGAGCAGCTGGACCGATTCGATATCAAACACCGGCTTGGCATCCTTGTGATCGCCGAGAGTGGTGTGATCACCAGTAAGAGCAAGAACGTTCTTAATGCCAAGAACAGCCGCCCCGAGCAGGTCTGATTGAAGCCCTAGACGGTTGCGATCACGGCAGGTCATCTGATAGATAGGCTCGACATCAAGATCCATTAAAACCTTAGCGATCGCCAGAGTGCATACGCGCATAACCGCGCTCTGGTTATCGGTAACGTTAAGCGCCGCTACCTTGCCCTTCAACGCCTTAATATGGTGGATCATCCTGGTGATATCGGTGCCCTTCGGAGGGCCAACTTCAGCGGTTACGACAAACTTTCCACTTTGGATATCTTCTTTAAATCCCACTGTTCCTCCCTACTTGCGCAAATCCAGCATGCGGATATTGCCGGCCTTGCCATAATCTTTCGGTGCCAGGATCTGCTTGAATTGATCAAGCTTTCCTTGCCCCTCAAGCTGGTTATAGATAAGAACCCAGGCGCAGTCCTTATCACTGCTAATCTCACATTTGCCATTGTTGGTACCGCCACACGGACCATTTAAGAGACCCTTAGCACAACGCGCCACCGGGCAGATACCGCCGGTTTTATCAAGAATACACTCACCACACGCCTTACACTGCTCGCTATAGAGGCCGTATTCCTCATTGAAACCGATAAAATTAGTATTGACTCCAGGCATAACCGGGATATTGGTAAACCTACGTGCCAAGCCCTGGATGCCCGCACCACAAGCAAACGAGACGATGGCCTGGTAATCCTCGACATTTTGCAACTCATCGATATATTCCCAGTCACACTGGCGCAAAATGGTCTGTTGGCCAATCTGGATATCTTTACCTTCAACCTTGTGCATCAGGCGCACGGCAGTTGCCATTAAATCAACTTCCCGCTCGCCACCGGTGAGGCAGACGGTAGTGCACGTCCCGCAGCCAACCATAAGAACCTTATCATAGCCATCAAGCATCTTCTTGATTTCCTCTACGGGTTTTGGCTCTGCAACAATCATCTTTTTTGCACACTCCCTATTCCTTGATGGAGTTTATCTCTTACTCACACCTTGACCCTTGTCCCTTGACCCTTGTCCCTTATTTCACGAGCACTTTAGATAACGGATTGGCGCCTAACTCATTGAGCTTGGCTTTAAACTCGCCCATCATCTCGTCAAACGCTTCCGGTGAGCCGGGGCTCCCCATAAATGTAATCCTATCAGCACCGATGCCTGCAGCCTCGATAATTCTCCTCGCCCTCTCGGTGCGCACCTCCGCCCAATTGATATCTTTACGGTAGCGGCACTTATCATCAGGACATGCCAGAACGGCAACGCCATCCACGCCGTTCTCAATTGCACGCAGCAGATGCTGAATATCGAGGCGGCTGGTGCACATCAACCTCACCATATTTACTCCCGGCGGTGCGGGCGTAGCCTTGGACGCCGGGTTTTTAACGGTCGGTACGGCATATTGGCAGCCAAAGACGGTGATGCCGCTGGTTCCAGCATCAATCGCCTCGTTAATCTTAGTGTCATCGTTAAACGCAACCTGAATTGCGTTCCCCGGGCACTCGGCCGCACATATACCGCAGGCCTGGCAGCTCTCCCATGAGAAATTGGCCACACGAGCCTCGGCGATATAAGGGGCGCCGAATGGACAGACCCTCACGCACGTAAGACAAGCAGCACACTTCTCCGGGATGATATCGGCGCCACGGCTGCAGTTCATGCAACGCTGGGCCTCATAGATAGCTGTTTGAATGTCAAAACCAGCCTCTACCTCGGCAAAGCTCTTAACCCGCTCGGCTGGCTCCACCATGGGAACAAGGTTTTTTTCCTTGCGGGTGATGGCTTCGATCGTAAAATCAGGCAGCTTACCGATCGGGATCGGCTCAGGCATAACGACCGCCTCAGCCTTACCGGTCGTTAAGAAACGCTCGATCGCCGTGGCCGCATGGTGAGCGTTTCTCACAGCGGCAACAGCTGAGCCCGGGCCAGTTACAACCTCTCCACAGGCAAAGACATTGGGCAGGTTGGTTTTAAGCGTAGCCGGATCCCATGTGATCCTGCCGCGCCCATCGACCTCAAGGGAGGTGCCGGTAAAACCGGTCATATCGGCCCCCTGCCCAATGGCCATTATTACGTTATCGGCATCGATCTCTAAGAGTTCGCACTCGTCGTAGGCCGGATTAAACATGCGGTTCTCATCAAAGACCCTGGTACAGCGCTTGAAGACGATGCCCGTTACCTTGTCATCCTTGACCTTAATCTCTTTTGGGCCCCAGGAAGGGTTAATCTTGATACCCTCCTCGGCGGCTTCTTCTAATTCCCAGCTAAAAGCCGGGATCTCGCTTTCGCACTCGAGGCAGCAGAGATTGACCTCCTCTGCGCCGAGGCGCCTGGCTGAGCGGGCGACATCAAAGGCGACGTTACCGCCACCGATGACGACGACGCGTTTGCCAACCGTGGCGTTGTCATTAAAGTTTGCCTCTTTCAGGAATGGCAGGGCCAAAAGAACGCCCTCGGCGTCATGGCCGGGGATCGGAATATTGCGGCTAACCGAAAGACCAATGGCGACAAGGACGGCGTCATAGTCCTTGGCGATATCGTCAAATTGGATATCCTTACCGATTGTTGTATTAGTCTTTATATCAACACCAAGCGAAGCGATAGCCGCGACATCCCACGCAACGATATTCTTTGGTAAGCGATACTTCGGAACTCCAACGTAGATGGCACCACCGCAAGCATCATTCTTCTCAAAGATGGTGACGTCGAAGCCGTCTTCGGCTAAATCATAAGCAGCCGTTAAGCCGGCCGGCCCGCCCCCGACGATGGCGACACGCTTACCCTGCGTCTTGGGAACTGGGGTGTAATGGGGCTCATCCGTACAAATATCAGCTGCAAAGCGCTTAATCGCCCGGATGTTTACCGCGCCCTCAACATCATTGCGGCGGCACTCACCCTCACACGGGTGATGGCAGATGCGGCCCAAGGAGCCCGGGAGGGTACAGCGCTCGCGCACTGCATCGAGCGATTCTCTAAATCTGCCCTGAGCAACCAGGCTAACAAATGACTGGATATCTGCGTTAACCGGGCAAGCGCTCGTGCAAGGCGGTTTAACTGGATTTTCAACCATCCACTTCTCAAAGGCTTCACTCTGAGAAGTAATATTCGAGACGCCACTCTTCATGGGTGCAACCTTTCTTCTTACGCACTAAGCCATTACCGGCTGGAAGCTCTTCAGGAATGCCGGAATATCGGCTGCCTCGCGCGGGCCGACAACAACCTTCCAGCCCTGGAGCTCTTCCTCAAGCTCGCCGCTTATCTGGGCAACATAGCCCGGGATAACGAGCGTTTTGTGCTTTACCTTATCGAGAATGTCGCTCTTGCCGATAAAGGCTGCGATTCTCTCTGGAACAAATTTGCCCGCCGCCCATGCGGTCAGGGTAGAGAGGCCATCGACATCAACGATACCAAGCCAGGCCGGCATCTTGCTTCCCTCGATCTCGCTCGAAACTATAAAGTAAGTGAGCGAGAAGTTGGTCGTAACAAGAACTGGGGAGTCCTCGTTCGGGTTGTTGATCGGGTAGAAGCCCTGCTCTACCTGCATTGGACGCTGTGGATCCGTGTAGATATTCTGGCGCAGGACAAAGAGAGCGTAAGCCTTCTCCGGGCTTAGATCTCTGAGGACTATGATGCCCCCATACTTGATGGCGTAGACCGCGGCGTGTACGGCCTCCATCATATCGTCATCGGTCTCCTCGGCCGGAAAGGTAATGGTCGGGTAACCGAACGGGCGCTGCTTTTTCTTCAATGCCAACCGGCGAGTAAAGACAAGGTTCTGGAAGGTCTCTTTAAGGGTGCGGGTGCCCATATCAATAACGAGATCCTTCACGCCCATCCCATCAAGCTTGTCAGTCAGCTCAGCAAGCTCTTCGAGCGAGGTCGGCTTTACTGCCAGCGGAGCACTGTATTTCTTGGCAAGCCCAGCCATCGCGTCAATGTTGGCAGCGGTTGCCGCATAAAGAAGAGGCTTGGCTAGGCTTGCTGCCTCCACAGCGGCCTCAATAGCCGGGGCTTCAGCCATAAGAATGAGTGGGTATTCGATCGCACCCGTAACCTTCTTAACAACATCAGCAAACGTATTCACATCGCCAGAGGTGTTCTTCACCGCAACAAGATCAGCCCGTAGAATCTGGCCTACACGCTCATAACTTGTCTCCTTAAGTAATGCGAGCTTAGCATCGATAGCAGCGCTATCTTCATTATCCTCAACAAGGAGGGCATAGCCTGGAGGATTGAAGAAGGTCTTCTCATGTCTGTACACGACAAGTTCCTCGCCAATTTTAAGGGTGTAATCACCTTCTCCAATGGTGACGCCCCGCATCGGTGGAGCCGATGCCTCAGAAAGCTTGGCTTTTGCCTCTTCGCTAACGTGTGGGCAGGCCTCGAGTGAGGCACCACCAGCAGCAAGCTTCATAGCAAAGGCCAGACAAGTGGGAATCCCACACTCGCCGCAATTAGTTTTCGGCAATTGTTTAAAAATATCCATGCCGGTTAAAGCCACATTCACTCACCTCCAAAAGGTTATAATTAGTCCTGGCCCAGATGGGCCGGTGTTATCATATACCTGAGGCGGGGCTATCGCCATCTACGAGCGCTCGCCCACCTAAAACAGTATTGTTGTTACATCAGCGGATCCATTGAAAGAACCGGATGGTTAACGGATTTAATATGAGCCGCTACCGATTCCATTGTCGTACCAGTGGTCTCATCAGCAATTTTATTAAGGAAGTCCGGATCGCCAATATGCTCAGCTTGAGGCTGCAATATACCTTGGAGCTGTTCTTTAAGCTCTTTTGGCATCCAAACGACACGGGCAAATCCGCCATCAGCCGATAGGAACTTTGGGCTGCCGACGTAGTACTTGCCAACTCCGGCAAGACCCGGGTTCTGCATACCACCACCGACCAGACCTGCCATGGTGGAGAATGCCATGCCAAATGGCGTCTCACCGGCGTAGTCGCGGTTCACTATCATGAAGCCGCTTCTAATGTCGCCGGTCCCCTCGTCGATGAGCGGGAGGTGCGCGATGATGGCCTCAAAGCACCCGCACGACGTCATCGGGTTCTCCATAATAGAGTAGGCGAACAGTCTCTGGATGCTACCATTTGATGCCCGTGACAGGTATTCGTTAATGCCAGACCATTCACCTTTTTCATTGTCAAGCGTTTCACCCTTAAGAACCGGCTGGTTCGGACCAGTCGGGTTAATCTCATGGGAAGCTTTACCATCAAGCCAGTTGTACGCACCGCACAGACCCAGGCGCTGTGGGGTGATAATGCAGACGTGCGTTGGCGCAAATGACTGGCAGAGCGTGCAGCTGTAGAACGTATCGACATTCTCATCGGTAAGGCCAGAGACACGCTCATCGCGAACATGGTACTCTTCGCGGGCCATCGGCAAGAGTTCCTTGACCTGATCGCCTTTGGTTATCAGAGTTACCTGAACCTTATCGACGATCGCCGGGAAGTCGTTTAAGAGCTTGGTATGCAAGATGCGACCAATGTCAGTCAGGCTAAAGCCTTTCTCGACAGCCTTCTTGCCGGCACGAATCCAGACGACATCGCGCTGGGAGACATGCATAATACCTTCAGCATTGTTGATAAGGTGGTGTACCTGGCGCTCGAGAATCGGCTCAAAGTCTTTCTGCATCTTGCGGCCGGCCACATCAATCAGGATCGCGAGTGGATGGGCTTTCTTCTCTTGCATATCCTTGAGGTCTGGACCGATAAGCTCAATCTTATTGTCCTCAACCTCATCCATATCCTTCATGCGCAGGAGCTCAAAGGCATCGCTCTTCGAGCCGCCGAACTCGACATGGAGGTCATCCTTGCGGATACGCTCGCCCTCGAAGGCCGGGCCGTACGCGACCGGGATCGGCACTTTGTCGATCTTAATCTTAAGGCCACGAACTTCGATCGATTTTTGAACTATGTTTTCAACCGGCACGTTGGAGACGACGTGCTCGTATGTGCAAACACCAGTCGGGAGAATCTGCGGGATATCGGTATCAGCAATTGCTGGGAAGCCGTAGTTAATGGCACCGGCTGCCGCAGCATACTTGATCGGATCAACCTCGCCAAGCGCAACAACAAACGCAAACACGCGGTTCTTGTTGTACCTCAGTATTCTTTCATAATCGCCCGGCTGGACACCGCCGAAGGACATAGCAGCCCTAGTGGCGAACCCGATCGAATAGATATGACCGTAGACGTGCGGATCAAACGGCACCAACCGGGTATCCCATCCCATCTCCACGCCGGCCTCTGCGAGCTGATCAACGATACATACGCCATCTGTTGATCCCGCCATAAAGACATAGAGGCTCTTCTCCTGTAACTCACGTGCGAGAGCAACAGCCTGCTCAGTTGTTGGAGCAGCGCCGACGACAGCAGCAAACCCTGGAGCAGAACCGTCGACGAACTCGACGCCGCGCGCGCGCATTATGACATCATCAGCAGCACCAAGGTACCGATCGGTAACCGGTGGATCACCAACACCGATGTAGCGGAGCGCCATTATCATCTCTGCACCGAAAAGGGTGGCGATACCAGCATCGAGCGTATTGCCAAGGTACGGGAGCCACAGCTCCTTTCTCGGCTCCTCAGGAAGGAGATCCTTTGCGATCTTTAAAATCTTCTCCATATCGGAGACTTTCTCGACTTTCTCGCCGGTTAATCCGTAGATGACCGGTAGAAAATATCCAGTGTTAGGAAACGCAACTTGATGGTTCGGACCCTTGGTATCGATGGCCTCTTTTATCCTAGCCTCCGCCAGGTTAACCGTCTCATGCGCGCCCCTAATAGCTGAGGTAGCAATAATCTTAGACACTTAACTCCCTCCTCATCTCCATATCGAAGAGGACTCTTTCTTTCTGGGTATCGATGCCAAGAGCTTTTCTCTTCACCTGAATGTGATCCAACGAAGCCTTAAGAATCCCCTCTTTGTCCGGGATGAACTTAAACCATGCGCCGAACTTATTTTCCCAGCCCTCAGTTATCAGCTTGCTTACTACTTCGCTTCCTCTTACTGGTGAATCCACACCACCAAATATAACGGATGCACCACTTGCAACCGCATACGTAGCGATGGTTAACGCTTTTTCGGAATACCATTCCGGTGCAATGCCGATTGCCGGCAGATCGCTTATATCCTCGCCGAGGCCGCCCTCTTCAACGATCTCAGAAAGGATCGTGAGGATACGCGAATTATCGACGCATGAGCCAAGGTGAAGCACCGGTGGAATACCGACCGCCTCACAGATCTCACGCAATCCATCGCCAGCATGTTCCATCACCTCAGGTTGCATATAGCCGTGTTTTCCGGCGCCTATCGCCGCGCAACCGGTCATAACCACAAGTACATCATTCTTGATGAACTCCTTAACGAGGTACATGATATTTTCGTCATGTACCGTGCGCGGGTTGTTACAGCCAACGATTGCCGCAGCACCTTGAATGCGACCGCTAATAATCGCGTCATTTAGCGGCCTGAAGGATGCTCGGAATCTTCCACCGAGCATGTAGCGGATATATTCGTGGCTAAACCCGGCAACCATTGGGTTTTTGTATTTTGGAATATAAATATCGCCCTTACGGTTTTTATAGTTATCGATAGCAAGTTTGATGATTGCACGTGCGTTCTCATCCGCGTTGTGCTCTTCAAACTGCATATGCCTTGCACCAGTGATCTTTGCGCGCTCATTGGTCGTTATGAGTTCAGTATGGTACTTCTTAGAAGTAGGCTCAAGGCCCTGGAAAACGCACTGAACGTCGACGACCATGGCATCGACAACGCCGGTCATAATGGCAAGCTCGGCCTGCAATACATTGCCAGCTGGCTGAACGCCACGGCGCATTAAGACCTCATTTCCAGTACAGCAGATACCACCAAGATTTATGCCCTTAGCGCCTACTGATTTCGCATACTCAATCATCTCCGGGTCACTTGCTGCATCGACTATCTTCTCGGAAAGAAGTGGTTCGTGCCCATGGACGATTACGTTAATCTCATCCTCTTTTAAAATTCCAAGGTTGGCCTCTGTAGTAAGCGGTTTTGGTGTACCGAACATAATATCTTGCAAGTGCGTTGCAAGCATGGAACCGCCCCATCCATCGGAGAGGCAGGCCCTGACCGAATGACCCATTATGTGCTCGGCATCCTGATCGTTCCCAGCATGCGAGCTATGCATGAGCTCGATGACTTCACGATCGATGCCGCGTGGGAAGACGTTTAGTTTTTCCCAGGTCTCCTGGCGCTTCTTTGGAGCAGCCTTTACGTATATAAGTGGGGCATCATCTTGTTTACCGAACTCATCAAGCGCCCTCTTGCCGACCTCAATAGCTATCTCTTGAACCGATTTTCCTTCAGTCGTAACTTCCATGAAGTTGGCAACTTTGTACAGCTTGTCGACATCCTTGATCCGGTAGCCCGGCGCCTCGCCTTTCGCCGCAGCCAGGAATGTCTTTGCAACGCTTCTGCCATGATCGGAGTGTGCCGCAGATCCGAATGCAACCGCGCGGGCGTAATTACGAGCGGCGACCGTGTCAATTGTCGCGCCACAAACGCCGACCTTTTCCGTGCCATCTTTTTTCTTTGCAAGGCGGCAAGGGCCCATGCCGCAGGCACGGCAGCAGGTTCCTTCAGAACCAAATGTGCAGGGCTTCATTTCTTCGGCTCGGCTGAACATGGTAGATATATCGCCGGCTCTTTCCAGCATTTCTAATGCTGCTGGATCGATACTTCTAACTCTATCGGACATATTCTCTCCTTTTGTCGCTAAATTTCGGTAGTCCGCTTAGTGAAACAGACTCCTATTTTCCTGCATGGATCCGACCTAGACCCCAAACTCAGCAATCGTTTTCTTAATGAGCTTAACGGACTCGGGGTGCCTCATAATGAGGATATCAGCACCAGCCATCATAACGGCAATGGCGGTGAGCGTCTCCCAGATGATGCCTCTCTTCTTCTCATCACCCCACTGCGGAGCATCTTCCTGGCTGATTTTGGCTTCCTTCGCCTTCCAAACCTCGCGCCCAAGATTGCTGACCGTCGGCGACTGAAGCATATTGTCATTCTGGGTCAGAGCAGCAAGCTTGATCCTCTCATTGACCGAGAAGCAATATTCGAGACCGTAGCCAAGGGCACCGGTCGAAGGGTCGATAAGCAGACTGTCGACGGCAACACCGAGGTTGCTCATCAGAATATTAAGTTGCTTGGCCATGTTGACATCGATCGGCGTCTCTCCGGCCACCTTGGCGCCAAATCCCATAGCAGCAGCGGCAACCGATTTATAATTATCTTCAACCGCAGGTCCGATGACGACATTCTTGCCCTGGGCAACCTCAGCGACGGCCTTAAGAATTTCGCCGTCCTTATCGGCATTGCCGCTGCCATACACCATGACCGGAATGCTCACCGCCTCGAGAACGGCCTTAACGGTGGCAACTGCCTCGTCGACGCTCCTGTTGGCGCCATTCGGATCGGTGCTGGCAAGCTGTAGGCAGACTATATCTGCACCATACTCACTCTCGCACTTCTTAGCCCAAGCAACTGGATCACCCCAGACATCACCGATAGCTGATTTTAGCTCACCCGCCCAACCAACCGGCTCGGTATCATATACCTCCATTGCGATCCTCGGCCTATTCGGGATATTGCCTTCGAAGGTGTAAAACGGCAGGGTATTCTCGCCGCCTACGGCAACCTGGGTATCCGAGCCCAAAGTAATTTCCCTGATTTTACCGCTGTACGATTCAAGCGGTGCCTGAAAGGCCATGCATTTTCCCCCTTTCTAGATACTAGAAACTAGAACAGCGCTTTGCGCTTCTAGAGACTAGAAAACCTGTAAAAACTATCGCCTGTAAATCAAATCACCAATATTAAAATATAGATTGCGAACACCAAGTGCCTACTTGCCAGAAAATAGCCGCTATCTACCATCATACTAGACATCATGCCTGGTCTCGGATGCTCATTATGCCATAACCGGTACACCGGCACGACGCTTAGCTGAGTTTACGGTGTTATACATAAGCATGGCAATCGTCATCGGTCCCACGCCCCCCGGAACGGGTGTGATGGCGGAGGCCTTCTGGGAGACGGCATCGAAGTCAACGTCGCCAACAAGCTTTCCATTCTCGAGGCGGTTAACACCAACATCGATAACGACAACGCCATCCTTAACCATATCAGCCGTAACTGTCTTTGGTCGTCCGGTCGCTACAACCAGGACGTCGGCACGGCGGCATACCTCTCCGAGGTCCTTTGTCTTCGAGTGGCAAACAGTTATGGTGGCATTCTCCTGCAGGAGCATCAAGGCAACGGGCTTGCCAACGATATTGCTGCGGCCGACGACGACAGCTTCCGCCCCAGTGAGTTGAACATCACTCCTCTTTAAGAGGTGGATGACGCCGTAGGGAGTGCATGGCTTAAAGCCCTCGGTGCCAATAACGAGGCGCCCGACGTTGACCGGGTGGAATCCATCGACGTCTTTGTCGGGATGAATCGCCGCGATAACCTTGTTCTCATCGATTTGCTTCGGCAGAGGAAGCTGCACGAGGATGCCGTCGATCTCAGGATCGTTGTTGAGCTGCTCAACGAGGTCAAGGAGTTCCTTCTCTGAAGCATCGCCCGGTAGAACATACTTCTTAGAGACGAGACCGAGCTCTTCGCAGGCTTTCTCTTTCTGACCGACATAGACCTTAGAAGCAGGATTGTCGCCCACTAAGACAACGGCAAGGCCAGGGGTTACACTGGTCTCTTGCTGAAGCTTCTTAACCTCTTCGGCAAGCTCGGCCCTGATCTGGGCTGAGATCGCTTTTCCGTCAATAATTTTTGCCGCCATTCACATTCCTCCTTACTTAGATACCTAACTTGCCAAGTATATCATCTACGGCCCGAGCTGCAGGCGACCCTTCAGGGAGTTGCATGGCCGGGATATGGCTCAGTATGTAATCAACAACGGTATTATCAGCAGGCACGGTACCCAGCACATCGAGGCCGTATCCCTTTGCCTCTTCGATCAGACTACCGGGTAACTGCCCGTTAACTTTATTGATAATGAGGCCTACCTGCTTGACCGAGATTTCCATCTCCTTGGCGAGGTCCCTTATACGGGCAGCCGTCATAATGCCAATCGGAGTCGGCTCGGAGACAAGAAGCAGGAGGTCGATCTTCTGCGTTGTGCGCCGGCTTAAGTGTTCCATGCCGGCCTCATTATCAATAACAACATAGGGATAATTCTTTGCAAGAACGTCTATATAACGCCGGAGCATATTATTGGCGTAGCAGTAACAGCCCGGCCCCTCCGGCCTGCCCATGACAAGCAGGTCAAAACCGGTACTCTCAACCAAGGTGTCCTGGAGGAGATATTCGATATAGGTTTCTTTCGGCATACCGGCCGGTATTTCATTGGCGCTGATGCTATTCTTCAGGTCCTCGCGCATCCCGCCGATGGTCTGCTCAACGTCAACACCGAGTTGCTCATTTAGATTAACATTAGCATCGGCATCAACGGCAAAAACCGGGGTTTTACCCTTCCGCAAGAAATGCCCGATCACAAGACTTGAGAGGGTTGTCTTTCCGGTTCCGCCCTTACCGGCAACAGCTATAGTAAAACTCAAAATTAACACCTCATTCTAGAGATTAGAAACTAGGTGGGCCTTCGCCCTTCTAGAGACTAGATAAAAGCCTTCAATCTCCTAGCTCTTATCTATTCTCTGATCCCTAATCCCTAGTGTCCTATTCCTAGACTTCCATGGTCTAGTTTCTGGTCTCTAGTATCTAGTCTCAAGTAACTCGAGATTACGCGCTTTTTATCCAAATCTCAACACCGTGTGATTGATTAAACACGGCTTCGCTCCTTTATGCGTTCCATAACCGAGGGGAACGAGTTAGTATCGGTATGTGGCAAGAAGAGCGCGGAGACGTAGTTATCCATGAAGCTCGGGTTTGTGCTGAGATCAAGATACGTCATCTTTTGGGCAATTTCTTTAGCCGAGCTACGGGCAGCTTGTGAGAGTAAAACGAGGTGTGCGCCCATAAGTGACCCATTGCCAACATACTTGACCTTATCTTCAGTGAACTCAGGCAAGAGCCCGATCGTAATTGCCTTATCAAGTTCGAGATAGCGACCAAAGCCACCGGCGATCAAAACCTGCTCGATCGCCTCAACCGGCATTTGCACCGAATCTAAAAGCGTTGTGATACCGGCATGTATGGCGCCTTTAGTCCGGGTAATGTTATCGAGATCCACCTCGGTAATCTCGATATCCTCACCAATTGCCGATTCATCAGCCCAGACAAGGACATACTCTGCCTGGCCACCGGACTCACGAATGCGGGGGTGCCCCAGCTCTAAGTCGAACTTGCCCTTCTCGTTGATAACGCCGGTCAAGAAGAGTTCGGCCAGTATGTCAATAAGACCGGAGCCACAGATCCCCCTCGGTTTAATCTGGCCGATGGTGAGAATCATCGGCTCTAGCGTATCTGGGTTAATGCGAACTGTCTCGATTGCGCCCTTGACCGCGCGCATACCGTGCTTAACCGAGCCGCCCTCAAAGGCGGGCCCAGCCGAGCAAGCGCAAGCAAGCAGCCATTCGGAGTTGCCGAGAACCATCTCACCGTTGGTGCCGACGTCTATATATAGGGTGAGCTTGTCTGCCTTATAAACTCCCGAAGCCAATAGGCCAGAGGTAATATCGCCACCTACATAGCTAGATCGTCCAGGTATATAGTAAACGCGGGCACCTTCAGCGATCTTGATGCTAAGATCAGCGGCCCTCACGGTAGGCATAAAGTTAACGGTTGGGATATAGGGTCCCTCGCGAATGTAGCGCGCATTAATACCGAAAAAGAGATGGGCCATCGTCGTGTTACCCGCGGCAACCATATAGACGATATCGTTTCTGTCAACACCAGACTTCTCCAGAAGCCGGCCGATTAATCTGTTTATTGTATCGGTGACGAGGTTTTGCAGCCTCGTCAAGCCGTCTTTCTTCAAAGAGTAGACAATGCGGGAGATGATATCCTCGCCACAGCTTACCTGTGCATTATATTCCGAAACCCTGCCGAGCGATTCCCTTGTATTGAGATTGATGAGTTCGGCGTAGACTGAGGTAGTGCCGATATCGACAGCCAAGCCGTAATGCTTCCCTGAGCGATCACCAGCATCAAGGCGGATAAGACGCGGGCACTCACCATTGCTACCCTCCATCAAAGTAGCAGTCACCTTCCAATCGGCCTCGCGTAGTTTGGTTGCCATCTTCTTTAGACAGGCTAGATCGACCGTAAAGTCTCCGATCCCATGAACGCGCGTCAACTCGCGCTTGAGGCGCTCGAGATCACTGAGATTATCTTCTAGGCTGGGTACGGAAAGCTCAACATATACCCGATGGGTGACTGGATCGAGGTCGAAATCACCAAAGAGTTCGCTCAAATCCTTGCTGGTTAAAACCGAACCATGGGTAACCGCACGGTGCTCCCGCTCTAATGCGGCCCGGCTGTCGCCCATTTGGACTTCGACCGGTATGCGCACCTCTACGTCTCCCCGTACTGCTGTGGTACAAGCCAGGGCATAGCCCTGGGCAACCTGCTCAGCGGAGAGCTTTGCCGAGTCTTGAGCCTCAACATCTCCTTGCTCTACAGCGACACGGCACTTTCCGCATGTGCCGCTACCGCCACAGGACGCATTAATATGAACCCCGGCCAGCACAGCTGCCCGGAGTATGTTTTCCCCATCTTCTACTTTGACTCCCCTGTTATCTGGGTAGAAGTAAACCTTGGGCATTTTATAATCATTCCGACTTTCTATTAAATAATTCTTAGCTGGGCGGGCTCGGTCGAGCCCGCCCAATGCGTTCTTTAGAACAAACCAGTTACCTTGCCGGTCTCAACATCCACATCGACTCTCCTGTAGGCCGGGTCAGAAGCAGTACCAGGCATTAAGCTAATGTCTCCTGCCATCGGGCAGAGGAACTTGGCACCGCTATATACCAGAACATCACGGATCGGAAGGGCCCAACCCTTCGGAACACCCTTGATGGTGGGATCGTGGGAGAGACTCAGGTGGGTCTTTACCATCATCGTCTGGAAGTCAGCAAATTGAGGATCGGATTCAAATCTCTTGGCCTTGGCTTCAGCCATTGGTGACCAGGATACACCATCAGCGCCGTAAACTTCCTTGGCAATCATTTCTACACGCTGGCGGAGCGGCACTTCTAATGGGTAGAGCGGCTTGTAGTTGGAAGGTTCGTTGGCGGCATCCATAACAACATCTGCCAGCTCAGCCGCACCTTCGCCACCGTACATCCAGTGCTCGGAAACGGCAGCACGAACGCCCGTTTCAGCACAGAGCTTCCTGACGAGGTCATGCTCAGCCTTGGTATCGGTATAGAAAGCGTTGATAGCAACAACGGGAACGATGCCTGATTTCTTAACAACGCTGACCATGTGACGCAGGTTTTCAAAACCTTTTTCCACCAGACCGAGATTTTCCTTGGTGTACTCTTCCGGAAGCGGACGTCCAGGAGCAACAGTTGGGCCGCCACCATGCATCTTAAGGGCCCTGATTGTAGCAACGATCACTGATACGTTTGGGATATTACCGCTCAGGCGGCACTTGACATTCCAGAACTTCTCAAAACCAATATCTACTGCAAAACCAGATTCGGTTATGGTGTAGTCAAACAACTTTAGAGCCAGGCGGTCTGAGATAATAGAGTTCTGACCAATAGCGATATTGGCAAATGGGCCTGCATGAACCAGAACAGGCTGACCTTCAACTGAATAGCAGAGAGTCGGATTGATGGTATTGCGCATCCATGCTGTCATTGCACCGGCAACATCCAGGTCTGAGGTGGTAATCGGCTTACCGGTCCTGTCGTAAGCCACGGTAATATTACCGATGCGCTCCCTCAGGTCAGCCAGGTCTCTTGAAACGGCAAGGATGGCCATCAACTCAGAGCTTACGGCTATGCCAAACCTGGACTCCATCGGGTACCCATCTTTCTTGCTACCAAGACCGATAATAATCTTGCGCAACGCCTGGGCGCAAAAATCGATTATCCAGCCCATCTCAACGTTTTTTGGGTCGATATCAAGGCGCCTTAATCCACGCTTGGTCAGTTCTTCATCAGCATAGTTAGCTTCATGCTGCATCCTAGAGGTTAACGCGACCATGGCGAGGTTGTGCGCATTCATAATGTCATTGATGTCGCCGGTTAACCCAAGAGAGAATTCGGTCATCGGGATGAGCAGGGCATTTCCTCCACCGGCTGCGGTGCCCTTGATATTCATGGTGGGTCCACCAGAAGGCTGGCGTAAAGCTCCGCCAACATTTTTACCCTTATAGCCTAAGCCCTGAACGAGGCCCATGGAAACGGTTGTTTTGCCTTCACCCAGAGGAGTAGGCGTAATAGCGGTAACCTCGATGTACTTGCCATCTGGCTTATCCTTAAGTCGGTTCATGATTTTGATAAAATCGGGCTTTGGAGTCTTGCCGTGAGGGATCATCTCATCCTTCTGGAGCCCTAGCTTATCTACCCATTCCTCTGGAGTGGGTAGAAACTTTTCAGCTTCTTCGGCAATCTGCCAGTCCTTATGCTTGGTTGGATCCATTGATCTTGGACTGTAAGTCATTTCCTTAACTATTCCCATACGACCTCCTCATGGTTTTGCACGATCCACTTGTTTAAGATTAAAACCCTTCACCCTGAAGGAAATTGAAACGCTAAAACACTAACATTGGTATGCTCGATTATTAACATAAGCGACTAGAAAAATCGCCTGATGTTAGATCGGCTGATTTAAGAAATAATTCTTTGTTATTAAAAGCCTGACTTAGCTCTTCAGGATTTCACCAGGTTGTAACAGGTTGTAACAGAGAGCACAAACTATGTCCTAATATAACTTAAACACACAAACCCGTCAAACGTGTTCGTATTAAACTTTAAGTATGGACTGCTTCAGGCATAGAGCGCAACTTAAAAAAAGCTAACGGTCGATATTGAGCCGCCAACGTTCAACATCGAGGGTTAAATGGTCATTTACATCTAAGAGCCATATGAATTAGTTGGCGAGTTAGCTCTTCAGGGTTTCACCAGTTTGTAACAGAGGTGCAAACCTACAATAACCTCACTTAACAAATGACCCCATTAGGAAAAACGCTTGCATTGATCTTTAAGAATAGACGGCGTCGAGCATGAAGCGCAACTTAAAAAAAGCTAACGGTCGATATTGAGCCGCCAACGTTCAATAATCGAATTAAACGATAGCTTAGTTAAGTTATTGCTTATCAAACTAACTATCGATTAATTTTACATGCCGAGCATCGCCTTTAACTTCTGGCCCCTTCGGCGGCTGACCGGAATCTCATTCTTCTGGTTGCATCTTACCTTTAATATATAGCTCCGGCCATACATCGGAACGATTTCAATTACATGACTCAAATTGACGATATAGCCGCGATGTACCCTTAAAAACGACTTACTTCTGAGGCGTTCTTCCAATGCTTTTAGGGTGAATCTTGTTATATAAGCATTATCCGCTGTATGCACAAAGACTATATCGTTACGACTCGCTATATATACGATATCTTGCATCGGCAGCAGCAGGGTTTTTCCTCTGCTCTCAACCGGTACTCGCTCTATCTCTATCAATGGCTCTGCCTTACTTATGCTAGGCTGGGATTCCTTTCTCTTGCCTGCCTTAGAGATAGCTTGATTTAGACGATCCTCATCGATCGGCTTAACCAGATAATCAACCGCATCAAGCTCAAAAGCCTCCAAGGCATGTTCGCTATATGCGGTCACAAACACAACCGCTGGCACATGATCTAACCCTTTTATGGCCCTGACAACATCGAGCCCACTTAAGCCAGGCATCTGTATATCGATCAAAACAATGTCATAATTCAGGGCCTTGATCAGTTCAAGTGCTTCGGTCGCATTTGTCGCCTCGCCAACCACCTGAACATTCGGCACTCTCTCAAGCATGTACCTGAGCTCAGAACGTGCCGGTGCCTCATCGTCAACTATCAATGTTTTAAGTTTCATCTTCTTCGCTCCTGGAGATCGGAATATTTATGTGAACCTTAGTACCGATGCCCACGTCGCTCTCTATCTTAACTTGATGGTCCTCTCCGTAAAGGCTTTTAAGCCTTTCATTAACATTGCTCAAACCTATGCCACTGCCTTTACCATATCCAAAATTTAACACCTGGTCCAGTTCTTCTTCGGCAATTCCGCAGCCGTTGTCGACAACGGTTATGCGCAGGTCATCGCCGATTAATCTCGCTATAATTTTGATTTCAAGTTCGCGCTCCTCGCAAAAGCCATGTTTTACCGAATTTTCCACAATCGGCTGGATCGTTAAGCCTGGTAAGATGCACGTCTGCGCGTCATTGTCGATATCAAAGCTTATATCTAGACGATCCCCAAACCGAGCCTTCTCAAGGACAAGATAGGTTGCTATGTAATCTAGCTCCTGGGCGAGCGTTATAAAACCCTCTTTCCACTCGAGCGACTTCCTAAAGAAATCCGAGAACTGCAGGAGAAGCTTGCGCGCCTTCTTCGGATCGGTTCTGATAAATGACGTTATAGTGTTTAGGGTGTTAAAAAGGAAGTGCGGGTTTATCTGTGCCTGCAACGCCCTGAGTTCGGCATCATATGCAAGCTCCTTCTGGCGGTCGAGCTCAGAAAGCTCAATCTGGGTGCTTAATAGCTGAGCTAATCCCTCAGCAAGAGCTATCTTGCTCTCGCTAAGCTTCGCCGGGTTATTATAGTAGAACTTTAACGAGCCGACTGCCTTACCCATCTTTTCCAGGGGGACAACAATTGCCGCCTTAAGCTGGCAATTGACCATCGGACAGCCGATTTCCGCCTTTGAGGAAAGAATCCTGGTTGTATTAGTATCAATAGTTTCCTTCGTGGCACGGGTGAGGATCGGCTTCCCAACGAGGTGATGGTCCTCGCCAACTCCATGAAATCCTAAGATCGTCGTTCGATCAGTAATTGAGACCGCGATCGCGTCCATTTTATCCTGGACGATCTTGACAACCTGGGAAGCAGACTCATAACTCAGACCCTTCCTTAGGTACGGAAGGGTCTTTCTCGTGACTTCAAGTATCTGGTAAGATTGTTTAGCCTTATTGCGTTCTGCCTGACTCACAAACCTAAACAAGATAAGCGCTGCAAAGATAGTGCCCGTTGATGGCACGGCAAGCAGGATAAAGAAGAAATATTCAACAGGCATTCCGAATAGATAGTAGTTTAGGTAAAAAGCGGCTACTGCAAGTAGGCTGCCGA
>JACUUO010000019.1 GCA_014859275.1 Actinomycetota bacterium
ACGCTCGATATAAACAGGATCTACGATCTAATGTGTGAGGAGAGCACAAAACTCTTTAAAAACAGCGGCACTTATCTTTACGTTGTGGATAAAGATAACGGCTTACTGGTCGGAAAAGCCGCCTATGGTGAGAAGGTCGGGGACTTCCTAAAGGTAGCACTCCCCATCGGCGAGCCATCCTTAGCTGCTTATATATACCATACCAGAAAACCGGTCCTCATTGACGATGCGGAGAGCCATCCCATAGTTAGGCCGGATATGAGGCAGAATTTCTTGTCAAAAACGATAATGGGCGTCCCCATCGTCGTTGATGGCGAGGTGAAGAGCGTGCTGGTCTTCGCCAGCAGTGAGAGACCATATTTCTTCAATGAAACCCAGCTGGATAGAGCAAAAATATTGAGCAATCAGGTAGCCTTTGCGATTAAGAACGCCGATCTCTACCAGCAGACCAGAATAGCGCTCGAGCATGAGCGCTATGTTGCGATAACGCTCCAGCGAAGCCTTCTTCCGGAAGAAATACCTAAAATTCCAGGCGCCGAGGTTGGAGCCTATTATGCGCCAACTCATGCGGGCGATGCGCTCGTCGGCGGGGATTTCTACGATTTTATCCAGCTTGCCGATGGAAAAGTAGCTGTCGTTATCGGAGACGTCAGCGGAAAAGGTATCGAGGCGGCGGCGATAACGGCGATGGTGAAGTATGCCGTCCGATCTTTTATATATAAAGATCCGACCCCCTCTTATGTACTAACCCAGGCAAACAATGTTATCTCTATGCAGCTCAAGTTGGGCTCGTTCGTCAGTCTCTGTTATGCCCTTTATGATCCCGGAACTGGCAGCATCGATTTCGCAAATGCGGGTCATCCGTATCCGGTACATTATTCGGCAGTAGGGCAAGCATATAAGCTTATAGAGACCAACAACCCAGTATTCGGCCTTATACCGAACTATAACTATAGCCAAGTTAAGGAAGTGCTTATAGAAGGGGATGTATTGGCCCTCTATACCGATGGTCTCATAGAGGCCAGAGCTGGCCGAGAATTCTTTGGGACCAATGGGGTCGAATCCTCAATCAGTAAGAATCACGGTTTAGGTGCTCAAGAGATCGCCCTTAACCTGGTACAGGATTCGGAAGCTTTTGCAAAAGGCAACTTGACTGACGACGTTGCAATACTGGTGATAAAACAGCAGAGTTAAAATGCGGCTAAGCCGCCAGTAGCTGTCCAACCAATAACAACTCAGGGCCTTGGATCCAATAAGCGGTGAGCGGTCGTTTACTACTTAAAGACCTAGCTAAAATGTGTGATGAAGAAATAAGCTATCTGGCTAACTTATTTCTTTCCCAATCTAATGTTGGCAAGCGGCCAAGCGTACTCATAGAGATGTAACCCCTTTGAGACAGCGATAAGTTCGCCATCCTCCACCCCAATTTCACTCGCCATAAATTCCTTCATCAACTGCAACCCAGCCAGGTTCGCTGGAAAACCGCCCCAAAGATCCCAGGAGCGGAAGTAGACGAAAAAGTGGAGTTTCCCGTAGCGCACTCGGGTATCAACCTGGCGTAAGCAGGGTGGGTCGTCAAGATAGATTGAGCTGGCATCGCAGACTGCCATGCATGCCTGATTTGTGCCTAGACCATCTTCTTTATACATCCTTATGACCTCAAAAATTTGTGGCTCCAAGTACTCTCCATATGTATACTGCTCATTCTCCTGTTTCTCTGAGGTCATAAGGTATCTTAAATAATCCTCCACGTATTCCTCGGATGCGGGCGGAGCTAATCCCAGCTGAGGTGGTATATCCGGTACTAGAGGACGAACCCCGGGGTGAGTGATCTGAATGGTGACAAAATCGAGTTCTCTTCTTCTCGTGCCCTGGTAGCTTCCCCTATCGATCATATATTCGAAGCCATCCTCAACGGTGGCGTTGATCGCTTGAAACCAGGCATCAGGAATATCTCTTGCTATAATCTGGATAAGCTTCATAATTCCCCTCTTAGGATGGATGCATTTAGATCACACAATATATGATGTCACGGCTATAGCCCTTTTGTCTAGCGCTTAGATAACGGATAAATTGATCATTGCGATGGTTCTGTACAAAAATGCGTCTATCGTGGATAATATAAGGGTCCCTTATAACTGGGGTAGCTGCCAGGTGATTATATCTAGGTAAAGGTGAACGCCTGCTGCCTGTAAGTAGGGGTAAAAAAACCGGTGTTCGCCGCACCGGTCACCTGGAGGTGATTAGATTGGCTCAAGGTAAAGTAAAATGGTTTAATAGCCGAAAGGGTTTCGGTTTTATAGAACAAGAGGATGGCCCGGACCTATTCGTGCATCATAAAGCAATCCAGGGCGGTGGCTTTAAAGACCTAAACGAAGGCGATATTGTTGAGTATAGCGTAACTAGCGGACCTCGGGGTGGAAATGCGGTTGACGTAAGAGTTGTTTCGCGAGGCACACGGATGCAGACACCGGCAAGCAGCCGCAATAAGAACCATAGGCAGGATAAACCATTTAATCGGAGTATTGAAGATCAATTAAAGGCGCTTCGTAAAAGCAGTAAGGAAAACCAACAAGATCTAGCTAATCGGCTAAAGCGCCGGTAGCATACCTTTACATTATTAATACATTATGTATTTATCCACCATTATCCGAAGATCAATCGCATTACCGGGGCGAATAGTAAAGGTGACTGCAAAATGACACTCAGTCTACTTGCAGTTTTGGATAAGGTGAATAGTATCATATTTAGGCTTGACAAAAGTGCTTAACAATCGATACAATACCTAACAATCCTATTGATTTAATAGGAAATATACGGTGGTCTATAGATAAAATCCAGAACCCATAGGTATCATATACAGGAACCTTACGATCAACTATACAAAAATATATCTCCCCTGTACCTCAGGGCGTTAGCCCTGGTAATCTTTAACCATAGCTAGGGCTTTAGTCCTGATAAACAGCGTGAAGATAAAGATTTATCCTTGATAATCAGCCCTGAAGGGCTGAGCTACGATGGTTTGCAACTTAATTAACCTGGCTCTGGATTTTGCCTTCTAGCTTAAGTATTTGTCTTAAGTATTAAATAGTCATTGGAGCGAAAGTGCTTCAATAGGATGCTATGTCATCATAGGTGATCGGATAGCCACCCGGTCTTTGCATAGCCCATCTACTTAGGCAGGTTGGCGGCGCCACCGAAACCTCTTAAGGCTAAAAGGGTTTTTGTTAAATGCGTGCACTTGCGGGGACGCAACTCGTATGAAGCAGGAAATATCGCAATATCACGGGATAAGGATTGAACTCGAGAGGAGGACCATATTTTCGCAAGTGCACGCATTTACATAAAACTATCATCAGCTAAAGACATCCTCGCCTTTGCAGAGTTTTAAGCAAACTCTGCACTCAAACTTATTCATTTCCTCTTTTAGAGTTAACCATTATTCCTGACGGCTACTTAAGAAAGGCTAATAGCTAATACTTAGCTGAAGAATCAATCCTGGTCTCTCTTTAAGCTTTAGGGACAGCCCTCACTAACCGATAAGTATTAGAAGTCATATCAGCTTCAAGATAGCGGTTAAGCATACTACAGGCGATTACATTAAACGCTTGAAAGAAGATAAAGCTGAGTTAGCAAAGGCAATCATATAAACAGTGCTAGCTCTTAAGAGCTACTTTAAAACTCTAAAGAGGAGGTCTACCTATTACGAGCGTGAAACATCTGCTTAGGGCTAAGATAAGTTAAAGAGGAGGGCACACATGAATGATATTGGCTTTTTCAGCTTAAAATTGAAAGGCAATCGTAGATTACTAGCATTATTTATGGTTATCTCTATGCTACTTAGTCTCGTCCCACTTAGTCCTGCCTATGCTAAGGAACAATTCACTACCCCTATGGCCTCAGCCGGATACTTGCATTCCCTTGCCCTAAAACCAGATGGCACCGTATGGGCGTGGGGAGATAACGGCCAAGGTCAGCTTGGCGATGGGACAACGACTGACAAACATACGCCAGTACCGGTATCCGGGCCTTCCGGTATTACTGCAATTACAGCTGGTGATGACCACTCCCTTGCCCTAAAATCGGACGGCACCGTATGGGCATGGGGAAGAAATAGCCGCGGTCAGCTTGGTGATGGAACAACGACTAGGAGCTTAACACCAGTACCGGTATCCGGGCTTTCCGAGGTGATCGCAGTTGCAGCTGGTGCCGATCACTCACTAGCCCTAAAACCGGATGGCACCGTATGGGCGTGGGGGAGTAACTACTTTGGTGAACTTGGCAATGAGACAATGACTAGGAGCTTAACACCAGTACCGGTATCCGGGCTTTCCGAGGTGATCGCAGTTGCAGCTGGTGATTTCTATTCCCTTGCCCTAAAATCGGACGGCACCATATGGGCATGGGGATATAATGCCTCCGGTCAGCTTGGTGATGGGACGACAACTTACAGATCAACGCCAGCCCAAATATCCGAGCTTTCCGGTATTACTGCAATTGCAGCTGGTAGTGGACATTCCCTTGCTCTAAAATCGGATGGCACTGTATGGGCGTGGGGAAGAAATAGCCGCGGTCAGCTTGGTGATGGAACAACGACTAGGAGCTTTACGCCAGTACCGGTATCCGGGCTTTCCGAGGTGATCGCAGTTGCAGCTGGCATCGATCACTCACTAGCCCTAAAATCGGATGGCACCGTATGGGCATGGGGATATAATGCCTCCGGTCAGCTTGGTGATGGGACGACGATTAATTATACACCAGTAAAGGTAGATATTATCCCACCAGCCTGGCCAGCTGATAGTACACTTACCGCCTCAAATATCACCGAGACGAGCCTGACTCTATCCTGGAGTGAGGATGCGGGTGATGCAGGAGTGATGGAGTACAGGATCTATAAGGATGGTGCTCTGCTAGCTACCGTTGAGGAAGTTACTACCGTGTATAACGTCACAGGCCTCACTCCAAACACTACATATGAATTTAAAGTCGAAGCGGTAGATTTAGGAGGCTACCGGACCAATGCACCGTCAGCGCTTTTAACGACGAAAGCTATAGCAACCACGCCTCCTGATCCGTCTGCCAGCAGTGGTGGCAATATGCCCTTAGCAATTATTAAAGCACCGACTAACCTAAAAGCTACTGCTATAGCTTTTGATATCGCATTATCCTGGGATAAGGTAGAGGCAGCCAATGGATACAACATTTACAGAAAAGAGGGCACAGGTCCCTATCTAAAATTAAATGCAGCATTAGTTACATCTAACGCTTATACCGACTCAACTGCTAAAACTGGCATAACTTATACTTACTATGTAACCGCGGTTGGATCAGACGGAAAAGAATCAGGTAGATCAAACGAGGTCAGCTTTAACTTGATTCTCAAAGAAATAAAGCTAATATTCTCCGATGTCCCCCCTGACGCCTGGTATGAGGATTTTGTATTAAAGCTAATTTCGTTAGGTATTATTAATGGATACTCTGATGGAACATTTAGACCTGATGAAAATGTCCCGAGAGCTGAGTTTACAAAGATGATCTGCCTCGCTATGGGATGGTCACTCGAAGATCCAGATAAAGCATCATTTCCAGATATAGCCAAAGGCAACTGGGCATACAAGTATATCGAGACCGCCAAAGCACATGGGGTAATACACGGATATCCAGATGGAACCTTTAGCCCAGGCAGAAATATAACCAGAGCAGAGATTGCAAAGATTATAGCTAAGACTCTAAACCTCCCCTCTGGTGCAAGTACATTTACGGATATTAGTACACATTGGGCAAAGGATTACATTTGCTCTTGTGCCAAAGCAGGTATTGTTAATGGATACCCAGATAATACGTTTAGACCTAACAGCACCGCAACAAGAGCAGAAGCAGCCAAGATGATAGCTGGTGTGCTTGATAATAAATAATGCGCAAACAAGAGAAAACACCGGAGTAAAGTCCGGTGTTTTCTCATTCCCCAGCTAGATGGCGTGAACCCGATAGGACGCAATTGGAACTTTGGATTGATAAGAAAGGCTGCAAATTGCATGCCTGAGCTGAGGTAATATTATAAGGCTTGTATCTCTATAAGGCTTGCGTCTCCCATTTCTGCAACACTTGATGAACGGTCTTCTCTACTGCAGTACGCGCCTCCCACCTGTCGTATCCCTTCGCTAAAAGCTCGTCATATTTTGTCTCCCGATGTCGAAGGTGAGCGACCACTGCTAGACGTATCGCCTTCTCATCCAACGCTTTGGCAGAGGCAGAACGTCCGACTCGCCCACTATACTTGAGGCAGGCGTGCTCTGCTATTTCTCGCTCTCTTCCAGCGGGGCAGCCGGGAAAGAGTTCCCTTACCCGCGCTGCAAACTGATCCACATACCGACGGTCCAATTCATCTTTGCGAGTGGCCTCCCGCTCCCTGCGACGCTCTCTGATGTCCTCATCGGCCAAACACTCCTCTTCCGCTTTCTCCAACGCCTGAGCTTCAACCAGCAGTCCCTGCCGTTCATATCGCTTTCGAGCGCGACTCCATTTCAGCACAACTGCAGAAAGGGTCGAATGTTTGCGGGCACGCCTGGTCAAAGCCACGTTACCGGAAGGGAGGAAAAGAAGATGGTCCAAATCGGCGCACGACAAACATAGGGCACCCTTATCTCCAGCAAGTGTAATCCAAGCCTTCGAGCCGAGTTCTTCACCACACTCATCGCAGCTCGATTCTCGGCTCGAAATGCATACTTTAAGTTCTTCACCCTGCAATTTCATAATTTATTCCTGGATTTCATCGAACACCATTAATTCCAGGCTAACAATATATTAACCTGTATTTGAGATAGAAATAGATAACGCCAAGAAACAGAGCCGTATCCAAAATCTACTAACCGACTAAAAACCTCCGGCCCAACTCTGTTAGACTAACTGCGGCAACTTTACTGTGTCCGTATTTATCCTTACCTCTCTCTAAGGATACAACCCCAAATAATTCAAGAGGCTCTAGTATGGCTTGGGCTATGGCAATATATGAGAATTGCTTAGCACGTTCGGGGTCGTCGGTTGCAAATCCAAGCCGAAGCGTGTTTAGTAAGCCCTGCTCAAAAATATCATACTCGACACTCACACCAACTGGTATTTTTGACAGGTAATACGCCACATCATAAGCCTTGTGCATTATCGGTTCGACCACTTCCGGCCAGTACAACCACCGTCCCCAATGATCCTTGGTAAGCCAGGCCGTAAATAACTGCAATAACTGATCGTGAGGGTCTTTTTTAAGAAATTCTTTTGCAGTCTTTGTCAGAGAGATTTTGTTGCGCTGAATTTTTGTAAGGGAGCCCTTTTGGGATAGAATCCGCAAAAACCAGACCCTGTAAACCTCTTCTTCAGTTCGCAGCTTGTTTATGCAACCACCCAGTTCATAGTCTAACTTCTTCGGCTCGACGAAGAGTTCGTTAATGGCGCGTACATCTTTGAGCATAAGATTGCCCGCCTGGGTGAGTTTGAGTTCGCGGTCTCCGATATAGTTAAGAAGCGCTAACATGTCGATGCGCAGCGTATTGGCAGTAGCTGCTGCTGTTGTCCTTGTAAGATCTTGTTGAGCTTCAACATCATGTTTTATGTCATGTTCTACACTATGTCCTGCAGTGCTAGCGGAAAACTTTTTACTATTTCTGGCATGAAGAAGAGGCAACGCAATGCCTTCTCTGCCGCCAAAGGCTATCGACCACCGCTCATCGGGGTTATCGAAGCTCACCTCTTGTGCATTGAAATACTCTGGATCAAAACTGCCCCCAACCCATTCCAGCATGCGCTCATGATCTTCATTGTTGGCATCGTTAATAGCATCCAGGAATTGCTCATAACCGGAGACACCGCCAACATCCTCCGGTGGACACGCCCTCTCACCGGCAATGCATCTTGGATATGATGCACCTTTTTCCTTTGGCAAAATCTTTTCCAGTTTTACCTCGTGCTCCCAGCAATCCCCAAAATCGTACAGATAACGTGCGGTAGCATTTTCAGCCAAAAACCAACTTAAGATATACTGGCTTTTCTCTGGAACCACATCGTAGTCATCAAAGGGGTCAAGTTCGTCAAGGATCATCCCAATTCTTGTCTGCTTGCCGGTAACAGGATCATCCAGGTGGAAATCATGCAAATGATAATCCAGCCACCCCATGGCATCCTGGATTGCAACGTGCAAATCCCAGAAGTTGTAAGTTGCGGGGACTTGAATTCGCCGCCAGACCAACGGCGTGATTCCCTTTAATGAGATTTTAAACTGGTAGACTTTATCGAATTTCTTTACCAAGAAAACCACCTAAGACCAATTTGACACCTTTGAATATCCTCGTTTTATTATAAACTCTAAATTCACTTCTGCTAGACTTAGTAGACGCTTAATGGGAGTATACTTTATAACCTGGGCATAACTTACGCTTCGGCTAGTATGCTTCGGAACTCATCTATGACCACTTTTCCACCGGCACGCTCAACCGGAACCGGTGGCGCCGCCCACTCCTCATCCTCTTCTTCCTCAATCCACGGCGCACCGTACGTTTCCCAAACCACGTAGAGCGCCCGGTAGTCACCCTCCATGAACTGCTTGCGGATTTTCGTCAGCAGAGCGAGCAGAGGGTCGTCAGGCTCGTATCCACCATCCTCTTCGTCCTCATCCCCATCCTCATCGAGGAAATCCCAGCCGCCACGCTGGCCAAAATCGAGCGCTGTGTAGCCGAGCCGGCAATTGATGGCGACTACGACCCGATCGCCCTTGAGGTGTACCTCGGTTCCCAACTCCTCGTCGCCGGTAAACTCGTATTTTTCAATCTCTGCCTGCTGATCTTTAGATGCGTTAAACGCCATCGCAAGTAGCCACCAGTCATAGCTCTCCGAATACATCACATCGTAATACTTGAACATAAGAGACAGCCAGCCGCCGGGGATGTCATAGCCCTCGACGTTATACTCGAAGCTCACTTTCCTGCGGGTTGGATTCGCACGACTGGACAACGAGGCCACCTCTTCTCTCGCCCCTCTGCTCAGCGGATGGTCGACAGCTAAAAACTCATATGATGTCGAGCTATGATCTGAAGTAAAGCCCTCCCGAACACTGATGATTTATTACTAGACAATTTTGTCTCAAACTCCGCCATCATTTCCACCGACGGGTTTTCCTGCTTCCAGCGTAATATATCTTTGGGTGGTTTGTACCGGAGCAAAGTGATTCTTGTAATACCGGCCCGAACCAAAGAATCCAATAATGGTTCAAAATTCTTTATCGAAGATTTCGAAAGTATCAGATTCGCCCCGGTCTGAATCCCTGCCCCGGTAGAAGTTTCAACGATTCTTTTCAGCATGGCCGTCTCTGCCTGAGGTTGAGCCATTAATCGATCGTGCTTGACGCCTATCTGCAGACACTTGATGTTGCCAGATAACTTTTGAAAAATAGCAAGGTCGAGATTATCATAGCCCGTGGTAATATGCACTGCCAAACCATTTTGACTGGCCCGAGCGGTGATATCCTTCAGATCTGATCGAAGAAGGGGCTCCCCTCCGCCAATAGCCAACTGGAACACTCCCCACTCAGAAATGGTATCAACCGCACGCAGTGCATCACGGGTATCCATTTCACAAGAAAACAGTTCCAAGTGGCGTTTGGCGTAACAATCCGGGCAGTTTGAGGCGCAGCGAAACGTGATAGCCCAGTGCACCGTCTCAGGTGCACTCAAATAGTTCCCGAACCGCCATCCTTTAGTGAATTCGGGGATTTTCAGCAAGCGCTCATCATTTCCAAATGTCTGAGAATAATCGTTTCCGTCAACTGCATGTGGCTTGATTCTAAGAATACCCAGCTCTAAAAAGCGCTTGATAACCTTTGTTGCAGCTTTAGAATTCTTCCCAGAAACAAGTCCGGTGCTCCTTAAGATTTTGATCAGGTCTTCTTGAGATACCGCACTGTTGATTGAAATGATCGATAGCATGTTAAAAGCTGCTTTATCGACATCAACGGTGGTGCCGGTAGATGTATCAAACGCTATACCGCCAAAATATTCTCTTCGCAAGCGTACGCTATCTGCAAGGCTAAGTAGATACATGAGTTAACGTATGTTTATGCGCTCTTTTCTTTCACAGGTTCGCTATATTCATATGAATCGTCAGGGGCTATGTCTAAACCATTTGCCCAGACAATAGAAATACCCGCAATCTTTACAGTGTCGAATAACGCCTTGTCCTTCAAACTTTCATACATCGGTTTCGATAACCAATATTCTGTGTCGAGTATTCTCTTTTCATTGTTGGCGTATTCTAGCAGTAACCTATAACCATCAAGCGGTTTAACGTTAATTAATTTTGGTCTCATGCTTGCCCTCCTATCTTAAAGGCTCTATCTTAAAATAATCCAACCCATCAGATAACAATTGCCAATTTGCATTTAACTCGTCTTCATGGATAGTCATCCATGCAAGCAATAGCTTTAATTGTTAGATGATAGCCCTCTTTTATCCAGCGTCAGCATGTGTCTTTACTTCACGCTCTAACCGTTCTCCCAGTGCTTCAGCAGTAACATCTAGATCATACTGTGCCTGTAAGCCAAGCCAGAACTCAGCAGAGGTACCAAAGTATCTTGCAAGCCTCAATGCAGTGTCTGCGGTAATGCTTCGCTTGCCGAGGACGATCTCGTTTATTCTTCTCGCCGGTACCCCGATGTTTATAGCAAGCCTGTTCTGGCTTATACCCAAAGGCTTGAGAAACTCTTCCAAGAGAACTTCACCGGGATGTACCGAATGTAGTTTTTTCTTCATGATGCTCCTCTCTAGTGGTAATCTGTTATTTCAATTTCATAGGCGTCTCCATCCTGCCATATAAAACAGATACGCCACTGATCATTGATTCTGATGCTTAACTGCCCTTCACGGTCTCCTTTAAGCTTCTCTAATCTGTTGGCAGGCGGGATTCGCAAATCATTAAGGTTCTTGGCGTTATTTATCATCCGCAGTTTTCGCAAAGCAACCTGCTGAATATCCCGCGGTAGCTTGTTGGAGCCCACGCGACTATAGACCTTTTCTGTTTCTTTATCCTTGAATAATTTTATCATCGGTCTAATAGTATAACGTATCGCGTTATACGTCAATCGTTAAATCTGAGCTATTGTATCCTTCATAGTAATCATCAAAACCCCAGAGATACTTGCTTTAGGTTAGAACTGATCAAGTGCTGAGTACCATTTAAGCCAACTACTAGTGGTAATAATGAATGATTAGCAAAAAGCGTGCATTTATTGAATGAAAAGTTCGAGTCCTACAAACCCTCTATCCTTCCAGTAAAAGAAAATGGCTTGTGAAAGGCATTTCTCACAAGCCATGGTGGTGTGGGCCTGATAGGACGCAATTGGAACTATGAATTAATAAGGAAGGTTGCAAATTGCGTGCCTGAGCTGCGGTAATATGATACCATATTTCAATAAAATGCTTAACATTTTATTGAAATTACCTAAGGCTGATCAAAGTTCATTCAAAATCAAGAACAAGCTTCTGGGATAGCTTCCACTTACTTACTTCAGTATCTCAAGTAGCTGCTTAAAGACATAAACCTTTTTTCTCTGCCGACCGGAAATCTCTTCTAAGATGCCGAGATCAACAAACCTGGATAGAAGATTATACACTGTCTGTTTGCTTATGCTGCCAAGTCTTTCTTTGATACTCGTATAGGAAATCATAGGAGTAGCAAAAATAATATCAAGCAGATTAATGGCATGAACAGAATTGAGATCCCTAATCTGGCTCTTAAGCAAGCTATCTCTAAGAAATAGCATTTTCAAAACCGTATCTTGGGTTTTTGTAGATTCTACCGTTATGGCGTTAAGAAAAAATTTAAGCCAGCTTTCCCAATCATTAGCACTGCTTACGCGATTTAGTAGCGTGTAATAATCGCCTCTATTTTCCTCGAAGTACTCACTCACATAAAGCAACGGATACGATAAGAGCTTTCTCTGATAAAGAAATAAAGGAATTAAAAGTCGTCCAATTCGACCGTTACCATCTAAGAATGGGTGAATTGCTTCAAATTGGTAATGGGCTATCCCTATTTGCACCAAAGGATCTTTCTCTGTGTCGGAATGAAGGTACCGTTCCCAGTTGCTAAGTAAGGAAGAAATTTCGTTAGCTGGCGGCGGCACATAGGTTGCCTCATTAATCGAAGCACCAGGACGACCGATAAAGACCTGGATCTTTCTTAAATTACCCCTATCTTTATGGGTTCCCCGCACAGAATCAAGCAAGATATAATGAATATCTTTAATAAGGTTCTCGCCTATGGGTTTCTGATTTAATCGTTCAATGGCAAGCCTCATAGCTTGGCGATAATTTATGATCTCACGTATATCTTTTTCTTTTTCGTCGGCCTCTGACATTTTCTCTTCGGCTTCATATTTCAAGACATCCTCAAGAGAAGCCTGGGTTCCTTCAATCCGTGAACTTAAAACCGCCTCTTTGGTAAGAAGAGGGGAAGTTAACAAATCCGGGTTTGGTATGTTAACCAGTAAGCCATTTAGTTCGCCTAGAGCCCGATTAGCCTCGCCTATCTCGCTTACTAATGCTGCGTAATCTATTGCTGGTGGCAATAATGGCGGCATAAAAGGTGTTTTCGTCATAAATGTCCTCTTTATAAGCCCAGCACGTTGGACTAAATTTATATTAAGTCTAATAATCGGCGATATATTGGACTAAGTCAACCATTTGAGTTGAAAACTCAGAAGATTTTAGATCAAACGGCAAAGTTAAAATTAACGAACCAGTAGATTATACCGTTCAAGCTGCGCTTACATTATATCAAGTTTGTGAGGAAAATCGAGTGCTTTAAAAACATTGTGGTTCTGCCATCCATGGGCAGTTGTAAAGCAATCCTTTACAGCTGAGATTTCAACTATTCGGGAATTCCGAATAGTTGAAATTTAAGAGGTAATGCTAAATAATCCCTAGAGTTTGAGTCTTACAGGGGTCTTGGTTTTCAGACATAAAAAATCCCTCGTAAAAGCCATAATTACGAGGGGAAAAGCGGTGTGGGCCCTGTAGGATTCGAACCTACGACCAATGGATTATGAGTCCACTGCTCTGACCAGCTGAGCTAAGGGCCCGATTCCTCGCCTATGCCCGTGGAATTCAGGGCGCGGAATTTCAGCATTTAAACTTTAGCAGGACTCGCGCGGGAAATCAAGTGCGTAAGGCCTGCCTACCTACCTGAAGGCTTAAGGTAGATATCGATAACAAGGTGAGCTTGTCCAGCCAAATAAATACGATATGCCCACTTTTGCGCCTGTTACCACTGATCAAAATAAGCTCAGCCAGAAAGAATCCATGTTAGGGGATGAAGAGCGCGATACTAAGTGATCGAGCCTGGTTAAGCCCGCCTCTTTTGCGGCCCCAACAGCGGCTTCAAACTCCGCCCTGTTAACCCTCCTATTAAGGGGTGGGCTATCGAGCGCCTTATAGCAGGGATAGTACTGATCCATTATGTTTATGTAGGTGTTTTTAGATATTTCATCAGCCAGAAATCTCATCGCCTCTTCGGTGCCCGCAAGCTGTTCGGGGAGTACTAGGTGTCGCACGAGAAGCCCGCGTACGGCAACGCCGCGCTCATCTACAACCAGATCACCGACCTGCCGGTGCATCTCCCTTATTGCATCCTTAACGACCTGAGGGTAATTCTTCACGCCTGATAGTCGCTTCCCAACAGATGCATCCATGTACTTAATGTCCGGCATATAAATATCCACAATTCCATCAAGAAGGTTCAATGCATCTATACTGTCATAGCCACCAGTGTTATAGACCAGGGGCACACTTAAACCCCGCCCGGTAGCTATAACAAGCGCCTCCATTATTTGGGCGACAAAGTGGCTTGGGCTTACAAAGTTTATGTTATGGCAACCAGAACTTTGCAAACTTAGCATTATATCGGCAAGCTTATCGGCGCTTATATGGTAGCCTTCACGAAGCTGGCTTATCTCGTAGTTCTGGCAGAAGATGCAGCGCATGTTGCATGATGTAAAAAATATCGTGCCAGAGCCTTTTCTTCCAACAAGCGGACGCTCCTCACCAAAATGCGGACCGTAACTTGTAATCTTCGCTTCCCTTCCTGTCCGGCAAATACCTTCATTAACCGTAGTCCTATCAACCCGGCATTGCCGTGGGCAAAGGTCACAAGCTTCAAGATGCTGGAGCGCCTCTTGCGCCTTTTCCTTCAATAAGCCCTTTTCATATAGATCTACGTATTTAGAAATCAAACTGTCTCACCTGTGTACTATGCTGATATGGATTGGTTGGAAGGTCGAACATTAAAAGAGGAATGAAATTATGCTGAAGATTGCTCACGCTCCCTGAACGATCTTTTATCCTTCAGCTTCACCAGGCGCACCGATGTGCCCTCCTGGCCCTCGGTAATACTTACCTCGTCCATTAACGCAGTCATGATAAATATGCCCCTACCCCGATGGCTTGGACGGCCATCGGTCACCGGAAGCCTTGCCTTAAAGACACCCTCATCAACAACCTCAATCGATATCCTATCCGGGTTACACTCAATGGTCAGATGGACCCGATTTTTTTCGCCAAGGGGCGAGCCATGCTCAATAGCGTTTGCTGCAGCCTCGCTTACGGCCACCTTCATTTGGTAAATTTCGGCATCGTCGAAACCACACGCTGAGGCTGCATCCTCGATCTCATTACGGATCAGGGAGAGGTTCTTTGTATGACTTTGCACATCAAGCTTTTTCTCGATATGATGGCCGCTCTCAACCACGATGCTCCTCCGACATATCTGCCAGCGCTTCTTCTACCGAAGAGTAGAGTGAAAAGGCCTCAGCAAGCTTAGTAATGCCTACAATCTCAAGGATTTTTAGCACATTCTTATTAGTCACAACTAGCCCAACTTTTCCACCAAGCGGTCCACTTTTTTGAATACTTAAGATTATAAGAGCAACACCGGCACTATCTATATAGCTAACATCGGAGAAATCCAAAATAATGGATGTGTGACCCTCTTCAATAAACGCCATCACTTTATTTTCCAATTCGGGAACAGCATAGTGGTCTATTTCGCCATCAACATCGATAATTGGAACCCTACCGGGTAGTACCTGCACTTCCAAATTTACCCTCCCTTCTCCAAATAAAGCCGACATTATGATCACATTTAACCGACTACGAACGTCATATCTGATTCTAAACACTGAACTGGAAATCTACAACTAGAGACGCCCTACAGATAGTACTTCCCCTTGCTAATAGGAATAACAGTGAAAATATTACGGTCGGTATAGTTTGTTGTCGGTACACCGAGAGCCCACGTATAATAAATTATTATATCTGACTTTTTACTTTTGTTCCCGCTTTTGTTGGAAGCTAAGCAGGCGCATAAATACTTAAAAATGGTAAGGTAGTATCAATCCAGAACTCTCTTTTGGTTTTTTGCTCCCAATTACCTAAACAATGCATGACCTCGGTATAAAGTTTCACATATCTCCTAATTCATTCATCTCCCGGCCCTGTACTCTTTAAACAGGTGCAGACAATAGAGATATGAAGAAATGCTTGACTTCACAGGCATGCTGTGACAATTGTTTCTATAGGATAAACTGACCGATTGGAGGCTATTATGGAACCGCTCGACCTAGATGAGGGTTCACTCCAAAGAATCAAGGATATCGCCCTGCTCGAGAACAAAGAGGCCGCTGATATCATCCGCGATGCGCTGGATCTTTATATAGCTCTTAAAATCGACTCCCAAAAACAAGATGGACGGGTCTACCCAACAACCCCAAAATTCTCAAAGAGTTGGTTAACATCCGAGATAAATCAGCGCGAGCACCGGGAACTAAAGGACGTAAAAGGTGAATAGGGTGACGTTAATCAAAACCTCTAACTTCTTGCCTGAGCCTATTGAAGAAATCATCCATATATTCGTGTCTTTTTCGAGCGATTCTTCTACCGGTTTCAGTATAAAGGCGATCCTTTAAATTTCTAAGCTTAAGCTCATACTCGATTACCGGAGAATATGATTCGTGTGGGTCATAATGTACACTGTGGCCGCTCGGTTCGAGAAAGAGCTGCTGGTTATTCGCGCCAGCATGGGCATAGGCCCGCGCCACCCCAATTGCTCCCATAGCATCAAGTTTATCGGCATCAAAAAGTATCTTTTCCTCAAGGCTTTGTGGTGCATCTTTGCCTCTGAACCTATGTGCTCGGATACAACCGACAACACCAGGAATTTTTTCCGGCGGAAAGCCAAGGTTGGCTAAGGCTTTTTCGGCCCACTGCGCCCCGGTTTCGGCGTGGTCTATACCGGTGTCAGCCTCATCCTTGCGTCCGGTATCGTGAAGGAATGCGGCGGCAATCAAGACCTCTAAATCACCGCCCTCTTCGGCAACAATTACCTCAACCATCCGGCAAACCCTCTCGAGATGGCCGAAATCGTGGCTGGTCCCGTGCACATGATCCTTTACGGTGTCAACCAGTGCACGTTTCCACTCGGCGATATCGATATATTTATCCGTCGTCCTCACAGCAGCTTGATCCTTCCATTCTCCCTCATAGCATCCAAGATTTTATAAGTATCCTGGGATTTGAGGCCGCAGTCAAGTTTATAAATTCACCTTTCGCTGTAAGAGCAACCGGAGTTGGAAGATTCTTTACGTAGCCAACGGCAAATAATCTACGCAGCCCTGCCGATCGATTCCAATACCCCGGCCACGCTGTAGTATTTACCTTCTGGCATCTGCTGAAGAACATTAAGCACATCTTGGGGTGCATTGTTATCTCTTGTATAATCTATTATCTGCTTCTTATCAGCCGGAAAATTAATCCCCTCTAAAAATTGCGATACTTTTGCGGCAGATACCATAAGAATACCCCCTGGCGGTTATGATTCACTAATCTCGGGATACCCCGCAGTGCGTCTATTAAAACCAGAGATCTTGTAACTTCAATACATTTATCAATTAACCGGCATATCCTGTGAGACAAGAATACCCCACCTACCAGTAAAAACATGGCAAGCTATCAGCCATCAGCTGCCAGCTTACCTCCAGCTTACCTATTAAAGAGCTGATTGCTGAAAGTTGAAAGTTGACCTATAAATTATAGGATAGGTGGTTACAACAGATAATAGCTCCGTCCACAACTGACTTGACCGTTACCCTAAGATTCTCATCCACCTCAAGAAGGTGATCCTCAGGTATTTCAAGCCAATCTTCATCCGTCAAAATCTCGGAGGCTACAATAACCGCCTTAGTGGCCTTCGGAGCTGCAACCGGGTCAGGAACGGCGGTATCTTTTGAGTATCCTGCCGTGATAAATGGTACCTCCCTTACAACATAAAACAGGTCGCGTCCATTACGGTAGGCGTAAAGGTGCCTGCCGTCGGACATTAAGAAGTTCTTAGCGCCGTCGAAGTGGTTTACCTCAAGCCACTGGATTGCGGAGAGTATCCCCTGTTCCACATCGCCTTCGCGTTTGATGCGGCTGAGCAGGAGGTGAAAATATCTCTCACTATCCGTTTCACCCTCAAATTTCACGCCGGCAAGTTCCAATTCGATGTCCCTATAGTTCTCAATTGCACCGTTGTGAGCGAATATCCAGCCTTTGGCATAGAACGGATGTGTGTTTTGAAACGCCACTTCGCCATACTTGGCATCCCTTAAATGTGCGATGGCCAGGGGTGATACCAAATGCTTGATTAAATTCGAAAAGCGCTTATCCTTATAAGCAGGCATCGGTGCCTTAACAATATAGGTGTACTTTCTATCCAAGCCGCTATATAGATAGCCGATACCCCAGCCATCGTGATGTCTGTGCGATAATTCTATAAACGGCCTTATGCCCTTTAATATCGGGTTCTCAAGGCTAACCGGAGAATCCGCAATTAGACCGAAAAGCCTGCACATATAAATGCACCTCTTACCTCAACTTTATCTACCCTCGATTTTACGGATTATAACAAGTTCACATGCAGTAAGTTCCATCCCTTAAACCCTACGCACTTGCTCTTCGCCAAAATACTGAAGGGCCAAGTTTACCCCATATTAATGCGGATGAATGGATACCGAAATCTCCACACCTGGTAGTGGCACATAGTGCAAAATGTTCTTGCATATCCTATACTAATCTCTGGCGACCCATAATGGCTAACTATACTATATCAGCCTACGGTTTTCGTGCAATAATTTACGTTAGTCTGCAGTGCGCTTGAGAAGGATGGTCATTTGAATACCGATGCCCGCTTTGATGTCGTGATAGTTGGAGCCGGACCGGCCGGGTGTATGGCCGCGATTAACCTGCAGGCAGGCTTTAAGGTACTGCTTATTGATAGACTAGCGCTTCCACGTAATAAAAGTTGCGCTGGTATCCTAAGGCCATCTGCAGTGCGCCTGCTTGAGTCATATAACCCACCGGAAGATATCTATGCCCATCCACAAACAATCGGGGTCACCTTTTTCGATTGGGAAATTAGGCGACAATACACCCTCCCCTACATATATACAAATATCGATAGAAATAAATTCGACGGCTGGCTATTGGGATCAGCTGGTCAGAAACCAAACGTGGAGGTATGGGAGAAAACCCTGTTTATCTCGGTTGATGATATCTCTGATGAACCAATTCTTACCCTTAGGAAAGATAAGTCTACGATTAAAGTTGAGGCCGGCATCGTAATAGCGGCCGATGGAGCAAACTCTCGAGTGCGAAAATCCATCGGAAGAACCGATCAATCCTTCTACTTTACGCTTCAGGAATGGATTAAGCCTACGGGAGGCCATAGAATAACCGATTTTTATGGCTTTATAGATGAGCGTACCTGCCTCTATGACTGGATGGTTCCCAAGGGTGACCTTATTGTCGTGGGCGGCATCTACGACAAGCGGGAGAATCCAGTCGAGAGGTTGAATCACACCAAACAGAGAATAGGGACCGAGCTCGGAATTGAAGGAGAAGTAGTTGAAGGACCGAAGGGTTATCCTATCATTAGATTAGGCTCTATGGATGAGATATTCCTCGGCGCTGGCAAGGTCCTTCTTTCAGGGGAGGCAGCCGGCTTCATTGACGCCAGCATCTGTGAGGGTATTAGCTACGCCTTAAGGAGCGGCATCCTCTGTGCACAAGCTATAAATACCTCCCCGGATAATCCGCTTAAGATTTATAAGAAATTGACTGGGGCAGTAAGAGCGCTAGCCTTCCTTGACCTGGTAAAATATACTTCTTTTAAGCCGCGATGGATTCGCCCTCTCTATTACACCTTTATACCACAGATAAAAACAGTAAGACGCCTTGATTAATTAGCCCAGCTCTTCGACATAGTAAGCGGTCTGGCCAGGCGATTCCTCAACACCGACCTTAAGTGAAATGATGTTATCCGCTCCCATATCCTCAAGGTCATCTCTTATTCTCTTGGAAAGGTAGCAGGCGAGCAATTCGGCCGTACAATTTTTGACAGGAAGAATCAAAACGTCCGATTCCGGAAATGTAAACTTTTTATCCCTGAATAAGACCTCGACATTACCGCTCGATTCTACAATCTGTACATGCTTGTTTTTTGAGGGAATGATCGTCTTGTGATCGAGCTCATTACAGTGGTTCTCGGCGAACTCTTTAAGCACCGTAAAATCCAAGATATAGCCGATATTATCAAGTTCCCCCTCTAAATCAACCGATACGGCATAATTGTGCCCATGCAGACGTTCACAACGTTCGCCAAAGACGAGAAAATGCGCTGCGCTGAATTTCAGGTAATCTTTCTCAACGTGGATGGAGTATTTTCCCATGTTAAACAGAGTATTTGGAGCGGCCCGATTTGTCAACTTCGCCATACCAACGCGTTCGCATCGATCCGCGAGGCATCTAAATACAACTATTTACATTTAACCAATGGTAAGATCAAAATAAGGAAACACCCTTTGCTTTACGCGAAGGATGGTATCTTCAGTCTTTTCCTTAATCGTCCCTAACTGGGCTCCCCTGATAGAGATCGGCTCATCCCTCAGCTTACGTGGGCATTGGAAGTGAGCCGTACTGGCGCAAAACTCACGCCAAGAGTCAGGTATGGAGTTATCCAGATCAATGCATGCAATACTAGCGGTGAGAAGCGCCCACGCCCTTGGAACGACCTCATATACCTGGTACCCACCACCGCCGAGCGCAACCAATCTCCCGCCACATACCTCGTGGGCCAATTCATGAATCCTCGAGTAGAGTTGCTCATACGCATTTGTGGTCAAGCTTAATCCAGCCAGGGGATCGGTGTAATGGGTGTCGCAGCCATTTTGGGAAACGATCAGGTCGGGCTTGAATGTCTTAACGATGGGCGGCACAATCTCATCAAAGGCGCGCATGTAAAGCTCATCATAGATGCCTGGTTCGAGGGGTACATTTACCGAGTACCCCTCGCCCGCTCCATTTCCAACCTCATCGATAAACCCTGTTCCCGGAAAGAGAAATCGCCCGCTCTCATGGAGCGATATAGTAAGGACATCGGAACGATCATAGAAGGACCACTGGACGCCGTCGCCATGATGTGCATCTATGTCGATGTAAGCGATGCGAGCCCCATAAGTTTGACTTGCATGAGCTATAGCGCAGGCGGGATCGTTATAAATACAAAACCCGGAGGCTCTATTACTCCGGGCATGATGGAGCCCTCCAGCAATATTAACCGCATGCTTAGCTTCACCGACCATGACCAGATCCGCCGCAAGAATCGAGCTGCCGGCTATGAGGCTCGATGCCTCATGCATCCCAGGAAAAGCGGGGTTATCCCCGGGGCCGATGCCGTATATGGCGGAATATACCGCCTCCTCACCAGCCCTGTTGATCTTTCTAACCGCCTCGATATAATCGGATGTATGCACGGCCCTGAGTTCTTCATCGGTCGCCAGACGACCCGGGAGTACCGTAACCTGAGACCTATCGAAAATCCCGTACGTTTTTAGTAACTCGTAGGTAAGCCTCAGCCGTACAGGTTGAAGCGGATGCGTCGGTGAGAAGTTATATTCCTGGAATTCCTCGCTGTAAATAAAAGCAACTCTTTCGCTCATCTATATCTCCGCAAATATCTCGCTGGTACGTCAACTTACCTTATTGTCTAATGCTTTCGCCTATTATGCAAGCTATCTAACCGATAACCCCTAATCGAGAATAAGGGTATTTCCTGACTATCGCAACATGTTTAGCGATAACCTTGAATTAGCTAAGAGATAGTAGCACTTCTTTTGATGAAATACAGCGAAATAACCAGGCCTTAATTTTTCTTGAAAACTAGGAAGGTGCTCCCGACTAAAACCAGGAGGCTAAAAAGAAGCGGTATATAAACGGGGACAATAACCGGTAGCGGAAATAGGGTGATAACGTCTTTTGAGAGAAGCGAATCAGGCCAGCGTAAAAGTGCAAATAAGAATGCGTAGTACAGCACGCCCCAGAGACCAACCACAAATAAGAATAATGACACTCTATCAAACCAGCTCTTACCTATATTATAGACCATAGCTAAAACTAGCATTAATATTGCTGCCAGACGTATTTGCTCTGTGGTAAGAAGAGTCGTGTCAACAAGTATCTTCAGTGCTACATCGTTCTTTAGGATCATTAAGTCACCGACACTGAAGATAATATCTCCCTTCGCAATCCCCCAAGATGGCGCGAGGGTCTTTATATTGTATACCTCTCGTAAGTAAAAGGCAGAGGCTGCATGCAGAAAGGCGACTGATGTCGCAATGGTGATAAGCGAGGTGAGCCTTGCCTTAGCCTTCCTGCTCTTTCTCTTCTTAAATCTCCTAGTGAGGCTGCCCATAATTTCACCAGCCGTTACTGCCTGCCTGATGCAATAATGCCATTGATATATTTTGATTATAGCTTATATCCATACTAACCGAATTGACCATTAAAGAGCCTACCGTAAAAACCTAGAGCTGTTCGGCCTTATACCCCAACTTCACTTTCCCTCTGCTAATGAAAATACCTGACATCCCGGCTAAAAACAAGCCTATACTAAGTAATAAAGAGAGAACCATCCGGGATTGATGTTGTAAGGTCTAGCATAGACCGGATCATGGGTACCGGGTTATGGGTATCGGATCAATTTAGCTATTATTAATAGCTTAACAGAACACTGCCTAAGTGCTATTATAATATAGTACCTTTTGTGTGCATCGCTACCTTGCCACCTCACTGCTTTGGAAGGCATGATAGTAGGATAGCACAGTACTATTGCTTGACTATTGAGCATTAAACAAATAAACTTATATCTATTAAATTCAAGAACTGAAGAAAGGAGTACAAAAATTGGAAAGAGAATCTAGGACCAGGAAACGCTCTAAGAGGTTAGGTATCAACGGGCTTAGCACCTTAGAAGCAGACATTATGGGCATCATCTGGCAGTATAAAAAAATAACGGTGCGCGAAGTTCACGAAACCATGCTAGAGGATGGGTATATTCCCTACACGACCGTAATGGCTGCAATGAACAACATGGCCCAGAAAGGGCTTCTGAAGCAAAACAGGAATGGTAAGGCATATGTTTACTCGGCAGCTGTGTCAAGGGATAATATGGCAAAATTAATAGTCGACTCAGTTGTAAATAAGATCCTAGGAGGAACTGCAACGCCGCTCGTTTCACACCTGCTGAAACTGAAAAGCGACGAGGATGTAGAGAAACTGCTCGAGCTGAAGAAACAGTTGGATAAATAAGAAAAGGGTTTGCTGTGCCACTATGGCAGTCACTCTTGTTTAACTATATTCTACCATCAATCTTTGATGCGGTAGTGATATTTCTGCTTGTGCTTATGATCTTTAAGATCTTCAGAATTAAGGATCCGGCAACCAGATTTGCATTTCTATTCCTGCCGCTTTTGAAGCCTTTTATTGTGCTCCTTGATAATACATCTACAGTGGCACAGGGACAAAACAGCAGTGGCCCCGAATCAGGATTAGGAATACGAATGCCAGACCCGCTCGGCTTTATTACGGCGCCATCAACAGAAATTGGAACCCTAATCTACGACCATTCTACCCTTGTCGTAGCAACCTTGACAGCGCTAATTATAATCTTCGCTCTATTGGCGACACGCTGGATACAGCTATTCCTTTTTTTAAATAAATTCAAAAAAGAAGAACCGCTTAGTAAATCCGAACATCCTCAGCTCTATGATATCATTAACGGTCTTGTCGCCAAGTTCAAGGTTAAACACCCTAAGCTAATGCTCACCAAAAATTTCCACTTCGTACCCTTTAGCATCGGCCGTAGAGTGCCGATAATAGTACTATCGGAAGACCTAATTAACACGTTCCCAAAAGAGCAGCTTGAAATAATGTTAGCCCATGAGCTGGCACATATACGGAGAGAGGACAACCTCACCGGCTGGGTTGCACTTATACTTCGAGATATTATGTTCTTTAATCCTTTAGCCCATCTGGTCTATCGTATGCTCGGGGAAGAAAAGGAAAAGGCATGTGATAGGGTAGCGCTTGAAAAAACTGGCATATCGCCTAAAGTAATGGCGAATACTTTGTTGGATGTGGCATTTTTTTACAAGAAGGCTCGACCACCTCAAAAACTACTCCGTCCGGTACTTGCAAAGGGCCTTTTACATAACAGATCTACCCTTGAGCAAAGAATAAAATCTATTGCAGAGCCTATAACAGGGGGAAAACCCTCTAAAGTAAGAACCTCACTAAAGGCCTCTTTGTTTATCTTTCTTCTCTATATCCAGATCACCCTCACTACCAATATCGGTGGGCAAGTACTTTTTCTCCGTTAATTCCTAAAGTTATTCCGCATATATGTTATGCGATAAAGGGAGGTGAGAATCATGAAATCCCTTAACAAGGATGATATGCTTTGGGATGCGATTTGCAAGGAAGAAGGATTTGCAAGCGATGTCTCTTGTTGCTGGTGGATTAAGATCTGCTGGTTTTAAAAGTGAGGTAATGTGGAAGTTAGCAAGCGAATCTTGTTTTACAGGATTTCCGACGACTCAATCCTGATGATCAACACCCTGACCGGGGCAATGGATATCATCACTTCCCAAATCTACCACTCCTTACTGGAATACAACCCATCAGGGTACATACAGATCGACGAGGTAACCTTAAATAGATTAAAGAAAAGGGGTTATCTCATCGATAAGGCCTCAGAAGTAAAGTTACTGCAGACCATAGACGCTATGTACGCGAAAGCTGAGAAACGGCTAAGTTTCGTGATATGCCCGACCTACAGCTGCAACTTGAGGTGCACCTATTGCTTTGAGGGTGGCCTTACCCACGATAACCGGCTTTACATGGACAGCAAGGACGTTGTGCGGGTATTTGCCGCAATTGACAAGCTGAGGCAGGTTTATAATAAGCGCAAGAGTTCGGTAGATCTCTTCGGGGGAGAACCTATGCTTCCAAGAAATAAAGGCTTTGTCAGCGAGTTGCTAAGGGAAGCCAGAGGCAGATCTCTGCCTGTAAGTATCGTCACAAACGGCATCCATATAGAGCAATTTACTGGATTACTGAGCGCATACAAGGACCAGATTAAATTGGTCCAAATTACCCTTGATGGACCAAAAGATGTGCATGACAAACGGCGAAAATTTGCAAATAACAAAGGTACCTTTGGTAAGGTCTGCTCATCAATAAGCACGCTACTGGAATTACAGATTAAGGTAGTGGTTAGGGTCAATGTCGACCTGCAAAATGTAGATTCGATAGATCAGTTATTTAATCATATGGTAACGAGCGGATGGGTGGGTAATCCATACTTCACATGCGATCTATCGCCCGTTCAAGACCATGCCCTCAAGGGAACCTATAAATTCATTCTGCCTGAGGATATGTTGATAGAAAGAATATTTGAGTCGCTTAAACGCATCCCGGATTCATCGAATGTCCTCCAGCTTAACATGTTCAGAACGCTTAGGCATATTAAATCGGTACTGAGCAACAGCCGCTCTGTTCAGCCGCTTCTATACTACTGCGAAGCCAATAACCTGGAAAATATGGTCTTCGGTCCAGACGGATACATTTACGCATGCACGGAATGCATGGGAAATGAGGAGCTTGCCATCGGGAAGTTCCGGCCAAGATTAAAGATGCACGATGAAGCCGTTAAAATGTGGGATGGTCGAAGCATCCTTACCGTGAATAAGTGCAGGGAGTGCGATATCGCCCTTCTCTGCGGCGGGGGATGCGCCTATTCAGCCCTTACGGTAAATGGCGATATCAATGAGCCTGTGTGCAATCGTACACGTGAGACAATATTCGCCTACCTTGATTATGTAAGGGATGATCTAATCAAGAAAACTTACGCCTAATCACGAAAGGGCGAGGGTAATCAGCCCTCGCCCTTTTATATTTCACTATACTGGCTTGCACCAATCGATTAAAGTGGTATAATAAGATAGTGGATATTAGGTTGAGGTATTATCCCATTCGTATCCTATTTGTCCTAGTTTATAGGTGTGAATTTAAACCGGCTGCGGGCCCTCCGTGCTCCAGGCCGAGCCATTAATCACAGATAGGAGTTTTTCAATTGAAAAGAGGGGCAAAGAAGTGTAAGGCAACAATTAATGGTCTAAGCCAGATTGAAGCGGACGTAATGCAGATCATCTGGAAGAGGGGTAAAACGACCGTACGGGGAGTCCATGAGGAGATGCTAGCAAATGGGTATATTCCCTATACAACCGTTATGGCGACGATGACCAATCTTTCCCAAAAAGGAATTCTCAAGCAGAACAAGAGTGATAGGGCTTACTTATACAGTGCGGTTATCAGTAATACCAAGATAGCAAACGAGATCGTCGATAACGTAATAGAAAAAGTCCTCGGTGGTTCTCCAAAACCCATAATTTCTCACTTGCTTAGACTTAAAAATGAAGCCGAGGTTGATGAGCTCATAGAACTTAGGAATAAATTAAACCCCTAGCATTAAGCTTCTCGCTGCATATCAACCGATGCTTTAATAAGTGCGGGTTTACTTACGGCCTGAGATTTTTCACCCGATCCGAATCAAGCCTTCGGATAACCTCGACCATAAGCTTGACCGTATTTTCAAAATCGCTATGGTCTATAACCGCAATACTGCTGTGGATATACCTGGTCGGAACGCCAATGACGAGGCTGGGTACTCCTATGCCATGGAGGTGGATCCTTCCCGCATCGGTGCCTCCCCTCGTCCCGGCTTGGAACTGGTGTGGGATCTCATTCTCCTCGGCCGTCTGCACAACTAAGTCCCGAAGCTTTATGTTCGGGATAAGGCTTCCGTCTAGGACGACGATTGCGGGACCCTTGCCGAGCTTAGCTTGGGCCTCGTTCTCCCTTACTCCTGGGGTGTCACCAGCAATTGAAACCTCAGCGGCAAACGCAACATCTGGATCAATAAATTCGGCGCTCGTCTTTGCACCTCTAAGACCCACTTCCTCCTGTACAGTACCGACCCCGAAGACGGTATTGGGATGCTCAACATCTTTTAACCTTTTGATAACCTCTACAAAGACCGCACATCCAACGCGGTCATCCATCGCCTTTCCCATCAACATGTTATCCTTTTTCATCCGCGTGAACGGACTATCGATAACAATCGGGTCGCCGGGCCTTACACCCATCTCCCTAACTTCTCCATCGCTTGAAGCGCCAATATCGATAAACATGTCCTTTATCTCAACAACTTTTTTTCTCTCCTCAGGAGATAGCAGATGGGGCGGTTTAGAACCGATCACACCGGGAACATCGCCCTTGCTTCCCTTTACAATCACCCGTTGTGCTAGCATGACCTGATCCCACCACCCCCCGAGGGGCTGAAATCTGACGAACCCGTCCTTGCTGATAAAAGAGGTCATCAAACCGATCTCATCCATATGGCCCGCAATCATTATTCGAGGTTCACCAGCCACACCCGTCTTCTCGGCGATAATGCTTCCCAGGTTATCAATCTCAATGCTTGTAAACGGTTCAAGCTGACGCCTTATTACCTCCCTAATCTCGCTCTCAAAACCCGAAACTCCAGTTGCATTTACCAGCTCCTCAAGAAGCTGAATTGAATCGGACATCGATAACTCTCCCTCCAGCAATACTCAATCTGGCATAGACCTTATTCAAAACTACTACCCCTACTTAGGAATAATCTAACAACAAGCAGAACAGTTTATGCTAAAGTATTTAACCTTCGGTATTTAGAAGAGTGCTTATTCTATTTATAAATAAAGCCTTAGGTAGTCTCTAGGATACTATAGGGCGAGCATTCAAGGAAGGACTGGATATGCTTTTTCTTTTTCAGTTGTAGGGATTGATGGTTAGGCATAAACAACTTCTATGGGTAAAATATCGTTATGGCCTTAGAAGAGTATCGAAAGAAGAGAAGATTCGATAAGACGCCGGAGCCGTTTGCCCGAACAGAAACCAAGCAGCGTAACCGGTTTGTGGTGCAGGAGCACTACGCCACCCACCACCACTTCGATTTTCGCCTCGAACTCCCAGCGGATTTCTTTGAATCCGATGATCCGTCAGGACCGATTGTATTAAAAAGCTGGGCGGTGCCCAAAGGAATATCTAACAAAAAGGGTGTCAAGCGGCTTGCGATTCAGGTCGAAGATCATCCTGTGGATTATATTAACTTTAAGGGCACAATACCAGAGGGTCAATACGGCGCGGGGACGGTTACCATATGGGATAAGGGTACTTTCGAGGTGCTGAAAAAAAAACCGAATAGCCTTAAATTCATCCTTCATGGAGAGCGCCTTTCAGGGGAATTTCATCTAATCCATACTGCCCGTGGCAAGGGAAATGAATGGTTGGTATTTAAGTAGCCTTTTCGCCGCATCCCGATCTTTGGATAAGCGTAAGTAGTATAGAAGCAGGCGATAGCCTGCTGAAAACAAGCAGGCAGTGTTATTTTCCATAATGCCTGCTCATGGCGCTTGGTCTAGATTAGCCTCTGCTCAATTGGTTGACTTAACGCATCTCTAATGGTTAAATCTTTAAACTGCATGGTACCTTTTTGTAGTTCTTATTGGATAAGAGTTATTATAGTTAGCGTAATTACGCTCTCTCTATTGGCCTCACCATCCCTCGCATCCCAATTGGATGTAAAGCGCAGGGAGTTAAAAAATATTAAGAATAAGATTGAGGCCAACAAGAGGAAACTTAATGCTGCCGAAAAACGCCAGGCAGATGTCGTTCGTGAGATCGAGCTGAATGATCAAAAAATTGGACAGCTCCAGAAAGAGCTATCCGATCTTGAGCTGGAACTTGAGAAGAGCGTAAACGCGCGGGGGCAGATTGAGCTGAAGCTGTCCGGATTGGAAAAAGACCTCGGGACGACCGAAGCCGAACTCATCGCCGCTGAGAAAGAGCTCGCATACAAGCGTGAAATCTACAATAAGCGCTTAAGTTGCATTTATAGAAGAGGTAAGGTAGACGCTCTCGAGGTAATCCTAAGCGCGCACGACCTGGGTGATTTGGTCAACCGTGTTGCCCTAGTCAGGAGGATCGCAGAAAGCGACGCCGAGCTCGTCCGGGAGATGAGACTTGCAAGAAATACTATTGAGGATCACCGCAACAAGCTGCAGGCCGAAAAAAAGGTTGTTGCCAAGCAGCGACTCTTCCTTATCGATGAGGAAAACCATATCAGAAGCGTCAGGAATAGAATTGCTCTAAAGCAGCGGCTCTTTCAGGATGAACTTAAACGGCAGGAGAGTATACTCGCGCGAATCGAGCGAGAAAAAAACCACCTTAAATATACCGAGGATATACTCGAATCGACTTCGAACATGATAGCTAGCCAGATCAGAGCGCTCGAGAGGGGCAATCGCCCTTCTGTCTCACGGAGCAATAGCAGGCATGTCGGTAGCGGGTCATTTTTAAGACCATGCTCAGGGCGGATTACATCGGGGTTCGGGTGGCGGTTCCATCCTATTCTAAAGCGCCCGCGCCTCCACGCGGGAATTGATTTTAGCGTAGGGACAGGATCCCCGGTATACGCCGCACAGAGTGGCACGGTAATTATGGCAGGTAGGATGGGCGGATACGGTAACACAGTAGTTATAAGCCATGGAAATGGCCTAACTACGCTCTATGCCCATAATTCCAAACTCCTGGTTAGCGTAGGACAGCATGTAAATCAGGGCGATATGATATCTCGCTCAGGCTCAACCGGGCTCTCAACCGGACCGCACCTTCACTTCGAGGTCAGAGTAGATGGTACGCCTAGAAATCCGGCGTCTTGGCTTAAATAGATAGCATCGGTACTTCTAGCGATATATCTCATTTAAGCGGATTCTTCCTCACGCGAAAGTTCGCCATATAATCTATGCACATCGGGGATTAATCCCTGAACATTCTTTCTGCTAGCAAGAAATTTTTTAATCTCTAGAACGAGCTTTTTGATCTGGCGTCTTTTCGCCTCTTCATTTAACGGTTTTTCACCCTGCAGCTTGGTATTCCCTTCCAACCAGCCTTCTGCAAAATACCAGTCCTTAAACGATGTAAAACCGTTTCTCCAGAGAAGATAACCCAATTTCGTTAGTATCGGTGGCGCACCCGCCTCAAGAGCCCTTGCTGTTTCAGAATGGTCCTTTAAGCTATATTCAACCATTAAACGACCTCCAGGTGGAATCACATCTGAGAGGAGATTAAAGATATGCTCTTCGACTTCAGTATTAGAGATATCGATTAGGATTACCCTCCTAGCCACATTGATTAATTTTAACTTCGGATCGTACGTAACTTCCATCCAGGGTTTTACCCACCTGCCCCTTCCAGAAAAAAATATTCCTCTAATAACTGGCCGATGCGATCTAAGCCCATTCTTGCTTTTGAGGTAGAGTTCGAAATATCGCTCCTCAAGAAAGCGAAGGCGTCTCACATTGGATAGCTCGGTGATGAAATTACCTACCTTTTTGCCATCCAGTTCGATCCTTAAATATCTGCCGATAAGCGCGTCCGCCAACGTCAATTTCCGTCCCCTTAATTATGCGATGTGTACTCAATTACGATACCGGTCACGGGAAGCGATAATTGCTGATTAACTGATGCCATATAGACAAAGGTTTAGTTTCCAAGCTCCTGCAATGATAACTGAATTGTAGTGGCTATGCAGCCCTCCGTTCGGCCTCTACGCTGATCATTTTGCTTGCCACCCGTGCAATTCGAGAGCCGAGAACTCTGGCCACCGTGAGATCGTTCTGTGTCGGGGGTATATCGCTGTTGGGTCCGGAAACAGAAGATGCGCCGTAGGGAGTTCCCCCACCCACCGCCAGCTCAAACATGCACTGCGCCTCGCTATACGGGATGCCGACCGGTATCATCCCAAAGTGTAGTATCGGTGTTATCATGCTCAAAAGCGTACTCTCTTGACCGCCGTGGAGCGCGGAGGTGCTCGTAAAAACCCCGGCAACTTTATCGACAAGCTTACCCTCAGCCCAAAGAGGCCCGGTTTTGTCAATGTACTCCTTCATCTGTGCCGCCATGGCTCCATATCTTGTAGGCGTGCCGAAAGCAATTCCATCAGCCCATTCGAGGTCATCGTTTGTGGCAATGGGTATTTCAGTTAATTCTTCCTTAACTTCCTTCATCCGCGGATTCCTATCTATCACCTCTTTGGAGATGAGCTCTTCAACCTGGCGAAGCCTCACCTCAGCCCCCGCTTCTTCAGCACCCTGGGCAACGGCGCGCGCCAGAGCCGCCGTATTCCCCAGCATACTATAGAACACTACAAGAACCTGTGTTTTTCTCTCAACTACCATAACCATACCCCCTAGAATTAGCTTGAGTATTTATCATAGCTATATGTAGCTATGTAGCCAGACTTTCCTTCCTTATTCCAAATTCCAGATCGGTTTAATCCATGTTTAGGGTATCGTAAACACCTTTTTATTGTAGCCATTGGAACGATCGGCTCATAAATTTCTACCTGGATTACATGAAGGTAGCGGATTCATCTTAGAGCCCTTTCGTTCTATTCCCATCAAGTTTATCTAATGCCTGGGCGCTATCTCACCATCCCTAGCATTATCTTGACGCTATTAAGAAACTCCGATGAGGGGAATCATATAATAGGTGATCGTGATGGCTAAAGGAGATGATATCTATCGGCCTTGAGAGCGAGCGCCCCCATCATAAAGCGGCAATAAGAGCCCTCACAGATCAGCTTCTGCCGATATTTGATGAATCGACTGAGGGCGTCTTTGTCTACCTGGATGGCGAACATAAATCCTGTAATGACCGACTCGCCGATATGTTTGGCTATACACCACTACAATGGGAAGCTATCTACCCATTTGAGAGATTATTCTCTGAAGAGAGCAGAGAGAATGTCATGGCTACCTACTATGAGAAAATCATAGCCGAGAAGGCGCCGGTGGAAGTGGGATTTACCGGCATCAGGAGAGATGGCTCTTCGTTCAACGCTCGTCTAGTGATGGTGCCGATCTCATATGAAGGATTGATATTTGCGCTATGCTTTGTTAAACAGGTCTAATTCCCCTCGCTTTGAGCGTGATGGAGTACTGGGATTATCGAGCTCTGGGATTATCGAGCTTGTTTTCCCTCACCGAACCTCTT
>JACUUO010000297.1 GCA_014859275.1 Actinomycetota bacterium
TGCTCTCGTCTATGGTACCCTGTGCCTGTGATTCGGCCCCAAGCGAAAGCGAGCCCTGCTCAAAAGGTTCGGCTCTGTCAAAGCAATAAAGGATGCTCCTATAGATGAAGTCGCCGCGGTAATTGGCATGACCCACTCCCTTGCCGAGAGGGTCAAGGAGTATTTGTGAAGGGACAGCAAGAGGCCGTCTTCAGACATATCCCCTGTGATCTCTGCGGTACGCGTGACTTTGCAAGACTTGGCAAGCCAGAAGCGTCGAACAAAATCGAAAACATTGTCCCCATCCCAGAAGACATCTCCATAGTTAGGTGTAAACGGTGCGGCTTTTATTACACCGATCCCATGCCCTTCTGGAGAGAGAATGAGCTACAAGATATTTATGATGCCACGTATTTCCCTGAAATGACCAGGTGGTGGAAGCGGGTTAAGACAAAGGCTAACCCCCAACGTCGTCTCGATACTATCGAAAAGCACGCTACCTCTGACATATCGCACTTTCTAGAGGTGGGATGCGGCCTTGGATACGGCCTTGAGGATGCCATACGGCGAGGCTGGAAAGCTTATGGGCAAGAGGTTTCTCCATTCTTCGCTGAGCAGGTGGAAAGTAGGCTCGGCATCAAGGTCTTCGTTGGCCAGCTAGCGGCTGCACATTACCCCGCAAGCTACTTCGACGCAGTCTACGTAGATAGCGTGCTGGAGCACCTGCCACAGCCAATGGAGATGTTTACAGAGATCCATCGCATCCTCAAGCCAGATGGGGTCGCCTATATAACGGTAACCAACGAGGATGCGTTGATCAACAAGTTGAGGAGCCTGTTTTTCAAACTCACACAGCCCAGGCGATGCCCGATATTAAGCCCTCTAGCTTATCCCGTTCATCTAATTGGGTTTACGCCGGATACCTTCAGGCTGGCCTGCGAAAGCGTAGGATTCGAAGTTAAAAGGGTTGTAGTATGCGCAGGAACCAGTGAATGGCGCAAATTCGGGATACGGAACGTGGGTTGCCTTCTGTTAAATATCATATACTTCCCTAT
>JACUUO010000298.1 GCA_014859275.1 Actinomycetota bacterium
AGAAGAGATCGATAAGGCCATCAGAGTTGAGAAGCTTATCTCGAAGGGGATAAAGGTTACCGAAAAGGACATCGAGAAACACTATAACGAAAACAAGGCTCTATTCAAAAAGGATCAAGTACGGGTGGCGCAGGTCGTGGTGCAGAAAGAAGAGGAAGCCAAACGCATACTAAATGAGATCAAGGGTGGCACTGATTTTGCTAAGCTTGCCAAGCAGTACAGTATCGACCCCTATAAGGACAACGGCGGGGAGATGCCCTGGATGGATAAAGGGGGACTCTATCCGACACTTGCGGAGGCCTGCTGGAAGCTTAACCCTGGACAGATCAGCGATGTGATAAAAACCGATTGGAGTTACCATATCATCAAGTTGATCGATAAGAGACCAGCCGATAAGATAACGCTTGCCATGGTAAAAAATGAGGTTAAGGCAGATCTTCTAGCGAAGATAAAGCAAGACACCTATCTTAAGTTGATCGATAAACTAAGAAAGAAGGCAGATATTAAGGAATACCTCCCTAAGGAAGAGACCACATCGGCTCCAGGTGTATCACCATCCGGTCAGCAACCGGCGCAACCGAGCGAGAAATCCGTTAAATAGATTACCTGGCTATGATCTGATCAATTCAAGGATTTGAGGATATTCACGATAGTAGTTGGGAATCGTCTAGAACTACTCGTTAAATAATCTCATCGGCTCGACCCAATTGAAGCTTCACCCATACTTAATATAAAAGCGCTCACATAAAAATACTAAGTTGCTGTAGGTCACTATAGATAGCGGATTAGGCCAGGTGCGATAATCGGCTCTATTATCTTCATTGTATAGAAATAACTGGTGGGATGCCCCGGTTCTCACTTTCTAGGACTGAGGGGGATCAGGCTTATTTTCTTATTTGTAGGGATTGCTCCGAGTTTAGTTGAAGTTTAAAAGTTGGCTCGGTTAGCCTAAGGTTAGAGATAAACCAACCGATTTAAAAGTTTATTAATCCAATAGGAAAGGGTTTCACATGAAGATAGCGCGAATTTATA
>JACUUO010000141.1 GCA_014859275.1 Actinomycetota bacterium
AATCGCTATTTTACCAGTGCTTGCACCATCTTGCATGCCTCTGCCCTTGTGGCTGGATTTATTGGCTTAAAGGTCTGATCAGGATACCCACTTATGATCCCTGCATCCTTTGCAGCAAGGATATAGGACCAGCTCCAAAGAGTAGAAGGAACATCGGTAAAGTCAGCCCTATAGCTTATTGGAGGAGAGAGCTTAGCAGCAAGGACCACCATCTTTGCGATCTCCTGTCGGGATACATTGGCTGTTGGTTTGAAGATGCTATCGGGATAGCCATCTATAATACCTAATTCCTTTGCTCTCTCAATGTAGCCATGAGCCCAGTAGGAACTGGTAACATCGGTAAATGATGTCACTGTAGAAGTAGAGGGGCTCTCCCCCATTGCAAGGATAATCATCTTGGAAAACTCTGCTCTAGTGATACTGTTGAGGGGTTTAAAGGTGCCATCAGGGTAGCCACTTATGACCCCTTTTGCTACTAATACTTCGACGTAGATCTTATACCATGCATCGGCGGGGATATCAGAAAATGTTGATCCTGGGGCTGGAGAACCTCCGCTTCCAGCAGAAAGGATGATATCTGCCTTTACCGGAGCTAATCTATTAGTCGTTGTCCCATCGCCAAGCTCGCCGCAGACATTATCTCCCCATGCCCAGACCGTGCTGTCTGACTTTAGGACAAGTGAGGTGTAAACGGTAGCCGCAACCGAAATAACACCGGAGAGCCCCTGTACCTGAACTGGTGTGTGCCTATCGGTTGTGGTCCCATCTCCGAGCTGTCCGTAGGTATTGCGTCCCCATGCCCGTACGGTGCCATCAGATTTGATTGCAAAGGAATACAGGTAGCCACCTTCAACCATGGGTGTTACGGACTGCGTTGTAGCTGAAGCAGTACCAACTAGGGCGATACTGAGCAGCAGCGAGAGAATCATAAGTACTGCGAGCAGTCTACGGTATCCCTTCAGATAATAAGTAGTATTCATACGCATCCTCCGTTGTAAATTGTAGTATATATCGGCGGGGATGGGTTCTCTCTAAGGGGGGAGGGGATTCTTAATTGACATATTAAAATATTAGGTGAAATAACTTATCATGCGCAGCTAACATCATGATTTGCTACAAACGAGGATCCACCGGTTCACTCTCAAGTGCCAATATCCCGAATACGCACTCATGGATGCGATATAGAGGCTCGCGCTTAACAAAGCGCTCTAGGGCTTCAATTCCGAGAGCGAATTCCCTCAAGGCAAGCGAACGTTTCATACCGAGGTGGCGATCTTTCAGTTGCGCCATATTTCGCTCAAGTGTATATTTAGGACCGTAAATAATCCGTAAGTATTCCTTGCCCCTACATTTAATCGCGGGCTGTATGATGCCGTGTCTTCCGCTTACCATAAAATCAAGTGGCTTTACAACCATGCCCTCTCCACCGCTTCCCGTTAATGCGAACCACCAATCGACACCGCTCTTGTAGCTGGCAGCATCGTTTATATCTATTACCTTGTGATTGGTGGCTAATAGTAGCTCACTGTCCTCGGCGCAAAGCTTTGCAATGGTATCCATGTGCCATATGTGATTCTTATCAACGTGAACTGCGCCTTCTGTTGCCAGCACATGGAATGGGGCTAACTTAAGATCAGATATCGAATTAACCGACCAACAATACCTGCGATATGCACCTCTATAGCTACTAATCATATCCCTTCGCTGTTTGTAGCGAGCAAGGATGTTTTCGACCGCCAAACCATTTTCAGCTGCATGCTGCAGGTGAGTCAGCTTTACCGAAAGCTGACTCACCTGCAGCACCAACAGCGGCATATTGTTCTTTTATTAAAGCCTGCGCCTTGGCCGACCATGGCATCAGCTCACAGTCCAGGCATATCCAGTCCGTATCGAACTCTTCCCAGAGGCGAGATCTATCCATTGCCAATCGTATTCTATCTAAAAACTCTATCTCAAGAGCCTTATCCTCAAAGAATCGCCGACCAGTTCGCGTATAGCAGATACCGGCAGCCTCATCTGTAATCCCAAATCTCTTTTTAGTAGCTGCAGCATCACGGCCAACGATAACAACTGCCCTTGAGCCCATATGTTTCTCTTCGCAGACAACTTGAGCTACGCCCTGGTTTCGGTAATAGGCAAACGCCTCAGCAGGATGCTCAAGCAGACCTGACTCACTGCTCGTCTCGCTCGGCGACATCGTGGGGGGCAGATAAATTAGCCAATGCGGATCAGCTGCAAACCTGCTCATTACCTCAAGCGCAGCAATTGCATTCTCTTCCCTAATCGTTATATTGCGATGAAGCCGTGTATTTACAATGCGCTTGCCCGTAACATCCTCGATGTCTAGTATATCGCCACGCATCTCAGTTATTGCAGCAGCACCAGTGTCGCCTTCTTCAGGCAAGAACGGTTTTGCCGGTTCGTAATAGGTCTTACGAGCATTAACTGAGATTAGCTCTTTTTCGGGGTAGCGAAGTGCGGTGAGCTTACCTCCAAAAACGCACCCAGTATCGATATTTATGGTGTTATTCATCCACACCAGCTCAGGAACGGGCGTGTGTCCGTAGACAACTATCGCTTTGCCCCTGTACTCTGATGCCCAGTCGTAGCGCACCGGCAAGCCAAACTCGTCCGTTTCGCCGGTTGTCTGTCCATAGAGGGCAAAGTCTCTTACCTTAGCAGAGCCTCTTCCCTGCATGCTCTCGGGAAGCCCAGCGTGTGCAATAACCAGTTTTCCTTCATCAAGAACGTAGTGACTTACAAGGCTATCGATGAAATCTGTAACATCATTTATGAACTCAGATGGCTCTCTCTCAAGCTGCTCAAGCGATTCGGCCAATCCATATTTGATCGCCACATTTTTGCCTCGGAGCTTTCGCATAAGCTTCATATCATGGTTACTTAAGTTATTCCATAATGGTTGGCGCTCAATATAAGCATTTTCGATATCTTCGGTAGATTTTGCGATATATACGTGCCTAAAGCCTTCCTTCTTTAGTTTCGATAAAGAGCGAAGCATCTGATCTGTTTGCTGGCGTATTACATGTGGGCCAAAGTCACGGTCGGCTCTATTGCGATTTCTCGCATGAAAAAGCTTCTCGGGCAAGTTAAATACTATGGCAACCGGTAGGCAATGATATTTCCGGGCCAACTCTATTAATGGTTTGCGAGAGCTAGGTTGAACATTTGTCGCATCAATTACCGTAAGCCTTCCAGCAGCTAGCCTTTTAGCCGCAATAAAGTGAAGCACCTCAAAGGCATCTTTTGTCGCGGCCTGATCGTTCTCATCATCTGCCACAAGGGCACGGCAATTTCGCATTATCTAAGTGTTCAATGACCTCCACAACGGTCGCAGCATCATACCCTGCAATGCGCTTATCGCGATACAGGAGGCTCCCTTGAAATAGAGTAATCTTCTCTTTCTGCATTGGCGGTAGCTGGTCTAGATGAAGGTACTTTTGAGCCTTTTCTAGAGCATGATGAGACACATCCATTCCGGCAATCTCACTGAGCGATTTTTTGGCTAGCAACAGCTTTAGGAGCCGACCCTCACCACATCCCACATCGATGATCCGTCTCACGCCAAGACTAAGCAAGACATCCCTTACCACGTGAAGGCGCGTCTGGTTAAGGTTAAGCGACCGTTCAACAGCCTCTTCCTCGGATAAATGAACATCCTCAACAACACCAGGATCCGGGTTGTCCTCTTCGGCTAACCTTGCAACCGCCTCATCAATTAAGCTCCTATATCTTTTTAGATAGCGATCAACAATTAGTTTTTGCTAAGGATGACTGGGCAACCATGTCGATCCAAAGCGCAGAAGCTTCTCAACCTCGTCCGCTCCAACCCAATAATGCTTCTCCTCATCTAAGACTGGGATTAAGACGTAGAGATGTGTAAGCAAATCTTTTAAGCGACAATGGGCACTTAGAGTAAGCGTAAAATAATCGCTATAGCCCCAACCCTGAAGTTGTTCATCAAGGATATGGCGCTCGGCAACTACCTCATAACCAAGCGGCTCAAAAATGCGCTGCAAGAGATCTTCGCCGCCCCTGCAAGGCACTACGGCCAACGTTGCCTCTAACGGCAACGTTGAATCTGCTAGTTCCTGCCTCTCTTTTGACCTGCCAGCAAGGGCAGATCCTAATACCCTGGAGATAGCAACACTTAGAAAAGAGGATGCAATATAAGGCCTGTCGTTAATATATTGCGACATCGGGCCTTCTGGTACTGACCTCCTGCGAGATTTTGCTAACGCGATGGGATCGATATCAAGAAGAACCGCAGCGGTACATCGCTCATCAGTAGCTTCAGGATAGAACACATGCACGTTACCGAATGGTAGATCAAAGGATTGTACGTTTGCAGGATTTTTATGAAGCAAATACCCCAAATCTGTTGCAGGCTTTTGATTATTAGTAATTGTTAGTAGCACTTAATCACCCCGGGTATCTTAACGATAATGCATCGCTTAACGTATAAAGATAAAGATAATCCAACAATTAAGGCTATCATATTCTTCGGGTAATGTGGTGCGATAGTTAATGGACTTTTGCGCCATCACTGGTGATTCATGAGGTATTATAGGCCTACTGCGGGCCCTTTTTTATTTTACTAAACGCTTTACATGTTCTGCAGCGAGACTGCAAGGATGGCCGTGTCATCTGCAAGTTTTCCGCCAGCACACTCGGTTAACGTATCTATAAGTAGCCGTGGCAGCTCCTTTGCCGGAATTGGCCCTGAATTTGCTAGAAGCTTTACCAACCTCTCCTCACCGAAGAACCCTCCATTGCACCTTGCCTCGATTAGCCCGTCGGTATAAAGAACGAGGATGTCACCTTTATTGAGGACTGCCTTGTCACTTCTGTAGTGTATACCAGAGAATGCCCCAATCATTGGGGAGTGCTTTCCAAGGAGCTCTACGCCCCCTTCCTTCCGCTTTATCATTGCCGGGGGATGTCCCGCTGAGCAGTAGGTAAGCGTGCCTGTAGCCATATCAAGTACACCAAAGACCATCGTGACAAACTCACCGGGCGACGAAATCTTTGCCACCAAGTCGTTAGTCTTAGATAGTATCATCGCTGGCGTGCTGTCCTCGTAGGCGTGTGCCTTCACTGCATTTTTAACAACAGAGGTCAGTGCCGCCGCATCTAACCCCTTGCCTGCTACGTCTCCTACGAGGACACCAACCTTGCCGTGTTCAAGCGCAAAGAGATCATAGAAATCGCCGCCAACTTTTGTAGCCTCAGTTGCCGAGCGGTAGAGGTGACCAAACTCAATGCCATCGATGCGATCTGGCATGGTAATGAGGGCCTCTTGAAGGGTATCTGCGATGTTTCTTTCGGCTTCATAAAGCTTTGCGTTTCCCAAGGCAAGCGAAATCGATGTTGCCAGTTTGTTTGCAAAATCAATCTGGGCTTCGGTAAAGGCTCTTGGGGTCGTACGGTAGTAGAAGGATAGGGTGCCGAGAACCTCCCCCTTCACTATCAATGGTATAACAAGCGTCGAGCGTATTGTATATTGCTCCATAATCTTACGATTTAATCGTGCATCGCATCGTTATATGCATCATTGCTGACGAACAGTATACCCGTTTCAGCGACGAGTTCGACGGCCCTCACCTCATCGCCGGAAAATCCCCGTCCTGTGAATTCTTGCGGAAACCCGTAGAGATAGCTGGCGGTCCAAACATTGTCCTCCCGCATGAATATCGCTGTTGATTCGCACCCTATGGCCTTTGCGGCCTCCACAACAACCCTCTGCAATATCTTATCAACATCTAATGTTG
>JACUUO010000142.1 GCA_014859275.1 Actinomycetota bacterium
AACAGACCTTTAGAGACGGCGATATTTGCCGGTGGCTGCTTCTGGCATACGGAAGCCGCTTTTGAAGAGGTGGATGGAGTCGTCTCGGCAGTATCGGGTTACACGGGCGGACACACGGAAAACCCGACGTATGAGCCGGTTTCAACGGGGCTAACCGGACATTACGAAGCCGTCAAAGTAACTTACGACCCATCGATAATCACCTACGAACAATTGCTGGATATCTTTTGGAGAAATATCGACCCTACCGATCAATTTGGGCAGTTTTATGACAAAGGCTCTCAATACAAGACCGCAATCTTTTATCAAAATGAAACTCAAAGGAAGCTTGCGGAAGAATCAAAGAAAAAGCTTCAGGAATCAGGTCGATTTGATAAACCTATCGCCACAGCGATACTTCCCGCAAGCAAGTTTTATGAAGCTGAAGAGTACCATCAGGATTATTACAAAAAAAGCGCCATCCGGTACCAGCGATACAAGAAGGGCGCAGGCTTTGAAGAAAAGTTGGATAGAATCTGGAAGGGCAAACGGGGAGCGTGATAAAGTAAGCATTCAAACCTTGGATTATTGGAGAAATTAGCCAAGTATAACTCTGGGCTATGCTTATAATAGCAGAATTAGTTTGCACTGCTGAGAGGTTCTAAACAGCGTGGAGTTGCTTGTATGAGCAACTCTATCAAGTTTTTGCTATCCAGATCAGTCCTTCCTCGAACGATTATCACGTGAGCGAAACCTTCCCTCCTTCTACAGTCAAATAGCGATATCTGCTGTTTTTCAATACGAGCGGATAGATACACGAAAATATCATCAGCAATTCCTTGACAAATAAGAATTATCAGAATAATCTGTAATTACTGATATATCTATTACCCAACGAAAGGAGGGAACTCTTGTGGCAGGAAAAGGTGGCGATAAGAATCTTAAAGCCTCAGTAAGCCAAGTGGCGAGCTGCTGCAAAGTTGAGGCAATTCTTAGCGTAGATGAACGCGGTCAGATGGTGCTTCCTAAGGAAATAAGAGAAAAGGCAGATATAAAAGCTGGGGATAAACTAGCTGTCGTAAGCATGGAGAGTGACGGCGATGTATGTTGTATCACCCTTATTAAGGTGGAAGAACTTACCGACTTAGTAAAAAGCATTTTAGGGCCGGCCATGAAAGATATACTCGGTTAATGGTCTGGAGGGATTGATGATGAACGATAATTTTTTAGAGGTTGTGATGACCAGAAGGAGTGTAAGGGATTTCAAGAAGGGAGTTATACCACCCGAAGACATCGAAAAGATACTTCGAGCTGGCACTATGGCGCCTTCGCCAAGCAACAGCCAGCCATGGCAATTCCATATCATCCGTGGGAGCGCCAAGGAAAAGCTTATAGAGGTATTAGCGAATACGAGCTCTATCCCTGCCGTCTGGCAACAACCCGTCGTTAAAGGTATTGGAACCGTGCCGGTAGTTGTTGCGGTGGAAAACCCTGTTTTCACAAGTAAAGCAAGTACTACGACTTCTCAAGGAACGTCTGCTTGCACCAGTGATAGGAGCAAAGATATTACCTCGCTTGGATCTCTATTAGGCACAGCAGCCTGTGTAGAAAACATGCTTTTAACTACCCATTCCCTTGGCTATGGTAGCGTTTGGATAGGGTCCCCCGGTGTGTTGGAGGCCGCAAAGCAGGTTATAGAAACTTCCGGGCAGATAGTAGCTGTTCTTCCCATAGGGCATCCTGCGGATGATCAAAAAGAGTACTTCAATCGTTCACGCAAACCCGTGGAAGAAGTTGCTAGGTTTTATAGTTAGAGGGTTAATTTATTATGGAAGTTCTTGAGGCAATTCAAAAACGTAGAACGGTGCGTACTCCCTTCGACGAGAGAAGGATCCCAACAAGTGCTCTCGATACTTTATTAGAAACCTCAAATATATCGCCTAGCGGTGACCCAATAAGCTGGCAAATGGTAACCATTGAGGATCATACCACCAAATCGGAGCTCGTCCAAATCGTGGAGGAGGATTTCGGTGATGCCTTTCAGAGAGATAGCGATAAATTCAGAGAAGTCTTCTCGAAGTACCCTCAATGGCTGCGCTTCTCAAAGGAAGCAAAGGACGGAATTGCTCTGTTGGGGTTTCCCGAATTTGCCAAGCATTTCTATCGCTTAGCTCTCAGTAAAAGACTCGGGCCACTTTTTGGGAAACTAGGGATAATGAACCGCGAAATTGAGCTGTACTGTAGCAACATTGTAAGCAACCCTTTGATCTTTGGGGTTTTCTTAAACAGGCGCGTTAAGGTTGGTCCTAATATAGTAAAGCCCATCATTAATGCAGGAGGTATGCTGCAGAACATGCGGCTTGCCGCCACTTCCCTTGGCCTCAGTTACCAGGATTTGGGCTGGATTACCGCCACAAAAAGTTCGTCGGAGAGGGCAAGACGACTTTTGAACATACCGGAAAATTACACCGCAATCAACTTTTTCAGGGTTGGCTATCCTAACAGCTTAAGCCGGGAATCTAAGAAATCCGATTTTAGAAGGGATTTGGCAGCTATTGTTCATCTTGGCAAGTTTGGAAGCAAGGATTTTGCGGTCATACCAATAAAACGAGCGAGAATCGGAGTCTTGGATGCTATAAGAGGCAATAAGGCGGAAAGAGCGGCAGCCCTTATCTCTAAAGACGAACTCGGATATATATTGGAGGCTGCCCGTTGGGCACCCACTGGATTTAACGTTCAGCCATTTGAGTTTGTTGTCATAGAGCATGAGAGCTATCCAACTATTGCTGTTCTAGAGAATAGAGAGAGGAAGGATCCTGACCCTGGGCCTTGTGAGGCGCTGGCAAGAGGCGGGGTCCTGCAAAATATTCGTCTTGCCTCAAGGGCTCTAGGTGTGAGATGCGAGATCAAGCAGCTTGCAAATGCTGAAGCCGATTACGTAAAAAGAACGCTTTACGTACCCAACAACTATTCGATGGTGGGGTTGGTGAGATTAAAGGAGGATAAAAATGGTTAGCGATTCAAAGAAAACGGTAAGGGAAGACTTTGTGCAAGAGAATAGTTCTTGCTGTGGCGCTTCTAGTATCTCCACAGCGGATGATGACATAAAGCATACCGTAAGAGAAGGCTATGGTAGAATTGCCAAGCAGAGTGGTTCCTGCTGTGGTTCTACCGATACCTGGATGGATGTTGATTTGCAGAAAACCATGAGTAAAAAGATAGGCTATACGGATGAAGAGCTGAGCGAGGTGCCTGCAGATGCAAATCTAGGGCTTGGCTGCGGTAATCCGGTAGCCCTTGCATCTCTAAAAGAGGGCGAAGTTGTCCTTGATCTTGGTTCTGGGCCAGGACTTGATTGCTTTCTTGCCGCAAACAAAGTTGCGGCTAAGGGAAAAGTTATTGGTGTGGATATGACGCCGGAAATGATTGAAAGAGCAAGGAAGAATGCCAAAAATGGCAACTACGAGAACATTGAATTCAGGCTCGGTGAGATAGAGAACGTACCGGTTGCCGATAACTCTGTAGATATAATTATCTCAAATTGTGTTATCAATCTCTCACCTGACAAAGAGAAAGTATTTCGGGAGGCCTTCAGTGTGCTAAAGCCAGGCGGTCGATTCATGATCTCGGATCTCGTTTTATCAAAGGAGCTCCCAAGCGCAATAACGCAATCCATCGAGGCCTATATCGGTTGCATTTCTGGAGCCTTACTAAAAGAGACATTTATAAAGACCATAAAAGCAGCCGGATTCCAGGAAGTTAAAATAATCGATGAGAAGTCTTTCCCTATTGAGCTTATGGCAAACGACCCGATGGCAAAATCAATCGTTAATGATTTAAAAATGCCACTTGAAGAAGTAATTGAAGTTACCAACAATGCTATCTTAAGCATTAATGTTTATGGAGTTAAGCCGGTTTAGATTTCAAACCCGATAAATCACGGACATCCAAATGGTGCAGCTTTTACGCCAATAAACGTGATGACCTTCCTTAGCTTAATTACGCAGCTACTTCAGGGAGATCTAGCTGAATATTGGCAAGAATTACTCTGTCTCTCTCTTCTTTAGTTTCCACAATACCTTTGAGAATCTCATCCAGGTGCCCAGCTATTTTCTCCAGAGTGCTTGAACTCGGAATCTCTTCCTTGTATTCGAGAGCTACCTCAATCCACCCAGTAATTGCATCCTTGGCCATCTCAAAAGCTTCTTCTACAGTTTCACCTTGAGTGACACACCCGGGAAGATCCGGAACTAAAACAGTATAGCCTCCCTCTTCTGCTGGTATAAGGATAACTGGGTACTGATAACGCAACTGTCTAAACCTCCTTTAGGTCAATCATAGCCTGTTTAAGAATAGATTTTAGAGTGGCGATCTTTATATCTTCGCTCTCGGTCCTATAAGGAACGGTAACTTTTCCTGGCTTTACTGGGTGCTTGAAATGATGATGGCTTCCTGTGGTTTTAGTTAAATACCATCCGTCTTGCTTTAAAATACTAACAACTTCCTTGGCTTTATAGCTCTTCACTGATGTAATCCTAGTCTAGCCTCGAAGGTTTGTCAACTAAACTACCTTTTGCTTTGTTTATAATCTCTAACAGAAGTTTACGTGGGGCTTCCCACTTGAAACTCCCAAAGCCTTGATCTTAGTTAAACTTTTACAATCCCAGTCCGGATCGCGTAGAGCGTCGCTGCGTCCGATCATATAGATGCAGCTTAGGAAGGATGTTGTTGATGTGATTCTTGACCGTCTTCTCACTGATCGATAACCGATGAGCGATTTCTTTATTGCTCAACCCTTCGGCGATGATCTTGAGAACCTCAACTTCTCTCGGGGTGAGCCCATCCAACATGCCTTCATGCACTTTCTCCATTCCGGAGAACTGGCGCATGATCTTGAGAGCTATGGTAGGGCCGAGCAGAGATTTACCGTTTGCTACTGCCTGGATGAACTGCTGTAGGAGCCCATAAGAACAGGTACCATCCAGAAAGACCTAGTAGCAGGCCTGATAGCATGACAATCGCCTGCTGTCGTATCAGCTGATCCAACTTACGCAGCATGATGACCAACAAAGGCAGGCTTTTTATCGGGATAGAAGCCAAGCCAAACACGACGAAGTATGGCCAGCCCTGGACGAAGACCAGTAACCGCCATAGAGCTGGCATGTCGAGTAAAGAAGCCAACAGGTGAAAACCGGTGATCGACACGATCCCCGCAATGGCAAGAAGTTCGAACGCGCGGACCACCCTGAAGCGATCCAGGAGCCTTCTCCATCCCCGGTCAGGCGGAAATGTCCAGAAGAAGATCCAGCCCCTGCCACCGGTGCGGTGATGGCGTATGGAAGCAGCAGGTAACCCATCCATTTATTCTGGCTGAGGAACGCCTCCCAGACAATACTCCCACCCACAGCCCAGACGAGCAGGTATGCCAGCAAGTAGCGGTTCAGCGATGCGGTCGGATTACGGAGATAGACAAAGATCCCGATCGTGAGGAACACGAGCGAAGATACGAGATAGCCAGGGAGAAAGCTGAACAAGATATCCGCAGTAAATTCCATAGTATAGCACTCTTCCCAGTTCCGGAGATGGGTCTTTGGGCCCAGATCGGAGGGGCACTTTTTCCTATCCAGCATCCATCCCTGGGCTCTGGGCTACCCGCCCATCCAAGATTACGCTTAGAATAAAAGGGATCATCGCTCTGAAATAGACTGGTCCGTCAAAAGGAGGTAGCCATGATTTGGGAAGGATGGAATGTAGGATCTGTGACGATCCGGAGGGTCCGGGTCAACAAGAAAGGAGTCGTGTCCGTCCA
>JACUUO010000143.1 GCA_014859275.1 Actinomycetota bacterium
GGACACCCAGGCGCCTCCTCTGGCACTGCCGAAATTTGAAGTGCGAAAGGTATAGTTTTCCATGGCGCGCCATTGTTTGCCAAAATTATTTTTTTAGTCAAATTTTTTAATATTTTAATTAAATAATTAAGTTTTATTCAAATGCAGTAAAACAACTATCCGAACTGAAATGTTTTTCTGCTAATCTATTGCAAAACTGTATTGCAAAATATGAAGGATGTGAGTGTGTCGAATTATAAGTTAATTGCCGTAATAGCTCTTGTTTTTCTTAGTGGTTGCGGTTCCTCTCAGGAAAGAGGGCGAGCCATGGATGAGCTTGACGAGTATTCACAGAGTTCTCCTGGCGAGTCGGGCGTCGAATCTGCGGAGCCTAAAACTGCTATTGAGCCGGATATCATGTACATGTTGCTGGCTGCTGAAATTGCCGGTCAAAGAGGGCAGTACGATGTTGCTCTGGAAGGCTATCTCGAGGCCGCAAAACGGGTTAATGATGTTAGATTGACCGAGCGTGCCGCGAAGATTGCTCTTTACATTAAAGATAGCGAACGAGGCGATGAGGCTGTTGCGCTTTGGTTGCAACAAGAGCCGGATAATTTAACGGCTAGAAAAATTGCCTTGCTATCGGCCTTAAGAAAGGAAGTAAAGTCTTCGGCTATCGAGCACGCTCTCTTTTTGTTGGACATGGATTCGGAAGGTTTTGAGGATGCGGTTGTTGAGTTGATTAGAGCATTGGGTCAAAAAGGCAATACCGCTTTCGTATATGACGTATTGGAAGATCTTGCCGAGCAAAGACCGGAAGAAGCCACTGTTTTTTTTATTCAAGCCATGTTGGCAATGCAGTTAAACAGCAATGTTTTGGCGCAACGAAAAATCGATCAGGCCATTGAATTGCGACCGGATTGGGAAAAAGCTTTGTTATTTAGGGCGCAGATTGCGGCTTTTTCAGGAGATTTAGATAATGCAAGGGTTTATCTCGCGGATTTATCGGAGCAAAATCAGGATAGCTTGAAGGTTAAGAAGTTGTTGGCCCAGGTCTTGGTTAAGTTGGGCGAGTATGAAGAAGCCGGCAAGTTGTATCTTGAAATCATTGATCAGGAGCCGGAAGATTTTGAATCGCGTTTTTCTTTGGCGTTGGTTAATTTACAGATGGAGCGAGACGATAAGGCAGAGTCTTTGTTTAAGAGCTTAATTCCTTATCCCGAATGGAGTGATCAGGCAAGCTTTTACCTAGGTAGAATTGCGGTTCGGGATGGCAGAAATAGCGAGGCGCTGGTTTGGTTCGATAGGGTCTCGAGGGGAAGCTTGCGTTTCGATGCCGCGGCTGCGGGAATATCGCTGCTGATTAAGGATAAGCAATTTGAAGAGGCGTCCGAGCGATTAAGTCGGCTTCGCGCGCGTTCGTCCGATGAAAAGAAGCGAGCGCTGTTGTTAGAAGCGGAGTTCTATAACGAACAAAAGCAATATATCAAGGCATTCGATTTGTTGAGCAAGGCAATTGAAGAAATGCCCGATCAAAAAGAATTGTTATATACCCGAGCTTTGGTCTCGGAACGTATCGATCGCCTCGACGTACTGGAGCAAGATTTAAGAAGGATACTGGCTCGGTATCCCGATGATGTAAGTGCTTTGAACGCATTGGGCTATACCTTGGCGGATAGAACCGACCGTTACGAAGAGGCGCTGGTGTATCTTGAAAAGGCTCTGGAATTGCAGCCGGATGAGGCGGTCATCATCGATAGCTATGGATGGTTGCAATTTAAGCTGGGTAATTATGAGAAAGCTTTAGAATATTTACAGAAGGCTTATTCCAAGCAGCAAGAAAACGAAATTGCGGCGCATTTGGCGGAAGTCTTATGGGTCTTGGGTCGCAGGGATGAAGCGAAGAAGTTATTCGAACGGACGATAAAAATGTCGCCGGACGATGAATATCTTTTGGATTTTCAGCAGCGCATTCTTGATGCTGAATGAGAAAACAATACACAAAATTTCGCTATGGATGGTCGGTATTGGTTCTATCTGTTTTAACGGGGTGTTCGACTTCGCCGATTAAAGATTTGGTGGCTTATTCGGAGCTTGGTCGAGATGAGTTTTATCAATTGCGAGAATGGAGTCTGGATGGGCGTGTATCGTTAACGGCTCGACATGATTCGTGGGCTGCCGCTATAGAATGGCGGCGTGCGGATAGCGAAGAGATGATTCGAGTTTCGGGGCCGTTCGGTCAGGGAGCGGTGGATATTCATATCGCCGATGATTATGTCGACGTCGATCGAGGCGGCGGTGCGGTTAGATATTATGATTGGTCCGATGAATTTATAACCGAACAATTGGGTTTTTATGTGCCATTAAGATCATTGCGTTACTGGGTTGTAGGCTTGACCGATCCGAATGAGTCGTTCGAAAATATTGGTAATGGTTTTATTCAGGACAACTGGACGATACGATATAGAAAGATGCAAAAAACCGATCGAGGGCTGTTGCCCTATAAAATCGATGTTTCTAATCCGGAAGTGAAATTAAAGCTAATCATAGATCAATGGGATACGCATGAGTGAGGTGTATAAACGATGGCCTGCGCCGGCAAAATTGAATTTAATGTTGAGAATTGTGGGGCAAAGGGAGGATGGGTATCACTTGCTACAAACAGTATTCCAATTTATTGATTTGTGCGATTGGTTGGTGTTTCGCCCAGTAAATGATTCGGCGATTTCGTTGCGTAATCCGCTCCCCGGTGTTCCTGAGGCTGATGATTTAACTTTTAGGGCTGCTCAGTTATTAAAAGAAGAAACCGGTTATGAGGGTGGAGTTGTCATCGAGATTGAAAAACACTTGCCTATGGGAGGCGGTTTAGGCGGGGGGAGTTCCGATGCGGCAACGACATTGGTAGCGCTTAACAATTTGTGGCGGTTAGGGCTTTCCCGTGAGCGGCTGATGCAGTTAGGCTTGCGGCTGGGGGCGGATGTGCCGATTTTTGTTTACGGCCATAGTGCCTGGGCGGAAGGCGTTGGTGAGGTGTTTCAGGAGATTGAGGTGCCGGAAAAATGGGTCGTAGTGCTGAAGCCGGATTGTCATGTCGATACCAAGGAAATTTTTTCATCAAAAGATTTGACAAGGGATAGTAAATCAATCAAAATAGCCGACTTTATTGCAGGGCAGCACCAAAACGATTGTTTAGGCGTTGTTCGGAAGCTTTACCCGTCTGTTGATAGGGCTTTGAGAGAATTGTCGATATTTTCCGAGGCAAGGTTGACAGGTACAGGAGCATGCGTTTTTGCTCAGTTTGATACAGAGTTGGCAGCTAAAAAAGCGTATTTGTCGCTTAGCAATAAGTGGCAATCTTATCTGTGTAAGGGAATAAACAGGTCTCCGTTGTACTCAAGTCTGAATGGTGCTTAAGACTGGTAAGTATATCTAAGTAATTGGGCCGTCGCCAAGCGGTAAGGCACGGGGTTTTGATCCCCGCATACCCAGGTTCGAATCCTGGCGGCCCAGCCATTACCTAAATAGCGAATTAATTCAATCTGGGAGTACCTGAATGAGTGACGCCTCTTTAATGGTGTTTTCTGGTAATGCAAATCGGGCGTTGTCGGAAGGTATTGTTAAAAAGCTTAGTATGCGCCTCGGTATGGCTGCGGTGGGTCGATTCAGTGATGGAGAGATCGCTGTTGAGGTTGAGGAAAACATAAGAGGCAAGGATGTGTTTGTCATCCAGCCTACTTGTTCTCCAACTAATGAGAATTTAATGGAGTTGCTGGTGATGATCGATGCATTTCATCGCGCATCGGCATCTCGAATAACGGCGGTTATGCCGTATTATGGCTATGCAAGGCAGGATAGGCGTTCGCGTTCCGCAAGGGTTCCTATCAGTGCTAAATTGGTCGCCAAAATGATAGGTGAGGCCGGGGCGGACCGCGTGCTCACTGTTGATCTTCATGCGGATCAAATCCAAGGTTTTTTTGATATACCGGTAGATAATGTTTACGCTTCGCCGATTTTGCTAGGCGATGTTTGGCGGCAAAAATATAAGGATCTAATAGTGGTCTCGCCCGATGTGGGTGGGGTTGTTAGGGCTAGAGCTCTGGCTAAGCGGCTGGATGATGCCGATTTGGCTATAATAGATAAAAGGCGTCCGAAAGCAAATGTCTCCGAGATAATGCATATCATTGGCGATGTTGAGGGTCGCACCTGCGTTATGATCGATGATCTGGTCGATACGGCAGGCACTCTATGTCATGCGGCGGAAGCATTGAAAGATCATGGTGCGGTCAAGGTTGTCGCTTACTGTACGCATGCTGTTCTTTCCGGAAGAGCAATTGATAATTTGAAGGATTCGGTTTTGGATGAATTGGTCGTAACCGATACGATACCGTTAAGCTTAGAAGCAAGCCGCATTGGTAAGATTAGGCAGCTCAGCGTTGCTGAGATGTTGGCGGAAACGATAAGGCGTATCGCTGTCGGTGAGTCGGTTAGCTCGTTGTATGTGGATTGATAAATTAGCGAAGTGTATAGATGCACAGCTTTGGAGAATGTAATGTCAAGCGTATTTGAATTCGTGGCGGAAGCTCGGGAAAGGCCGGGGACTGCTTCTGCTAGGTCGATTCGTCGACAAGGAAAAGTTCCGGCGGTAATTTACGGCGGAGAAGATGGTCCTGAAATGTTGGTTTTGGATCACAATGAAGTTGTTAAGCATCTTGCTCACGAAGCTGTTTATTCGCATATCTTAGATGTGGTTGTCGCAGGTAGGGTGCAAAAAGCAATCCTAAAATCCGTGCAAAGACATCCGGCTAAAGCTAAGGTATTGCATTTGGATTTTTTGCGAGTAAATGCAAGTGAGAAGCTGAAGGCGCAAGTGCCTCTTCATTTTATCAATGAAGAAACCTGTGTTGGCGCTAAAGTAGGCGGTGTGGTTATGCATAATTTAGTCGACATAGAAGTGGCTTGTTTGCCGGAAGATCTCCCTGAGTATATCGAGGTGGATTTAGCCAGCTTGAATCTCGGTGAGTCTTTGCATGTTTCTCAGTTAAGTGCGCCGAAAGGTGTTGAGTTTTTAGCGTTGTCGCACGGTGACGATCATGATGCGGATGTTTCAGTGGTGACGATTGTGCCGTCAAAGGTTGAGAAGTCCGAGACTGATTCGGAAACTGAAGAATAATCGATTAATACTCTGCCCGTGTTTGCCAATATGCGGGAAAATATAAGACTAAAAAGTTTATAAGTTGCATTTTTGTCGGTTTTAATGATGGCAAAAATACAAAAATAGGTTGTTCTTGTTGACAAAGCTGTTAAGTTTTGTGAAAATGGCCTGCTTCCTGGTTTTGGAGGGGTTCCCGAGTGGCCAAAGGGATCAGACTGTAAATCTGCCGGCTCTGCCTTCGGAGGTTCGAATCCTCCCCCCTCCACCATTCTGTTTAAATTTAAAATTGCGGGTGTAGTTCAATGGTAGAACTCCAGCCTTCCAAGCTGGTCACGTGGGTTCGATTCCCATCACCCGCTCCAGATGATCGGTGGTTTCTGCCCATATAGCTCAGTAGGTAGAGCACTTCCTTGGTAAGGAAGAGGTCACCGGTTCAAATCCGGTTATGGGCTCCATAAATTTGCAACAATAAAAGCTTTTTCGGGAAAGTAAGATGTCCAAAGAAAAATTCGAACGTAAAAAACCACACGTAAACGTAGGAACCATCG
>JACUUO010000144.1 GCA_014859275.1 Actinomycetota bacterium
ATATAGAAAATACGATTTAGATCCTTCAGAGCCTCCGGCTCTTCAGGATGACAAGTGGGGGATCTCCATCTCCTATAGGATGACAAGTGAGGGTTAGTGCTGCGGCTCAGGATGACAGATTGGGAGCCTCCGTCTCTTTAAGGATGACAAATTGGTGAATTGCAAAGTCCCTGAAGTTAGTTTTTGGGCATATCAAGGCTTTGAGGCATGAGATTCGAACGCTCAATTTGGGTATTTAATGATGATAAATACCCAAACTATTTCTGGGGAGATGGTAATACATGCTTGAGAGTGAGGTTGGTCGGGCTCATATAAAAAGTATTATTGATAAACACCTGGTTGAAGCGGGCTTCAATCCGTACGTTGGCGATATGGCAAAGATTATCGATGCGGTAAGCCGGGCTGTTCAGGAGATACTAAGGGAGTATGCGAAATCGCTATCTGATATGATGAGACCAGGCGAACCCGGCGGTATGTAATCCAATAAATAAGGTATTGGGGAGAGTATAGGTGCGTATTCTGGAAGAGTTAAAATTTGATGCCAACGGCCTTATCCCAGCAATTATTCAAGAGGTCGGCACCAATGAGGTACTAATGGTCGCCTATATGAATCGTGAGGCAGTTAAAAGAACGATTGAGACGGGACGGACCTGGTTCTGGAGCAGAAGCCGCCAGCAGTACTGGTGCAAGGGCGAGACCTCCGGACATACCCAGCACGTCAAAGAAATACGCTACGATTGCGATGCTGATTCTCTCCTCGTACTGGTTGAGCAGGTTGGTGTGGCGTGCCACACGGGCCACAAATCGTGCTTCTACAGGGCCATCGATAGAGAGACCGGCTCAAGCATAAATATCGCTAAGCCAGAAGTAATGGAAGGGTGATGGTATAATTCGCCTACTATACCATCAAGCATACTCTAAATTATCATTGCGAGCCCCGAAGGGAGCGCGGCAATCTCGAAGCAATGGCTATAAGCATAAGATTGCTTTGTCGCTATCCAATGACAGCAGTCAATGCAAGGTTGATAGAGCAGTAAGTAGGGTCCAGGGACCAGGGTCCAGGGATAAAATCGGTGAATGGGTGACCGGGTTACCGGGAATGTACGGGCGGACCCTGTGTCCACCCGTAGTTGCCCGATTTATCGGGCGTATTGACATGAGTAGTAGATGAGGGTATTGCCAATGGCCAAGAGCCAAAGGCCAATGAATAGAACAAGTGTAGATCTGATTCATCGGGCGTATTTATACCCCCTCTCCCTCTGGGAGAGGGTAGGGTGAGGGTAAAGTAAGCTTTGTCGGCAGACGAAAAACGTAGAACAAGAAGAGCACATAAAAGAGCGCATTATCTCTTTAGTAGATGAAGATGCCCGCCCCATCTCCTGGGGTAAACGAAATACCGAGTTTGGCTACAAGGCTATTTTAACAGAAACGGATGAGCGCATAATCGTAGACTACGACGTCTTTATCGGCAACCCAAACGATGAGACACTTCTTGAAGATACCCTTCTTAGGTCAAAGAAAAAGTCTGGCAGAAGCCCTAATGCAGTAGCAACTGATCGGGCCTTTGGCTCAAAGAGAAATGACACGGTATGTGCTTCCCTTGGCATCAAAAGAGTAAGTCTTCCTAGGAAAGGAAAGCTCAGCAAGAAACGTAAAAGTTACCAGAGACAAAGCTGGTTCAAAAGGTTGCAGCGGTTTAGAGCCGGCGGGGAAGCCACCATCAGCCTACTGAAGAGAAAATACGGCCTTAAAAGAACACGCCTTAGAGGACATAGCGGTTCAAAGATATGGGTTGGATGGAGCGTTTTGACCTATAACTTACAGAGGTTGACAGTATTACAGGGTTGATCGGATAAAGATCAAGTAAAATTGGTGCCATTTGGCAAAATTGATGCTAAGTGGCAAGCAGAAAGATTCTTTTTCAATGGTATTTTTCAGGGGTAACTACCACTACAGCGAAAGATCTATTCATAATTCACCCAGCGCAAATCTTTGTATTGCTCTTTTCCGATGAGAAAGATATGCTGTCATATTCCGTTTAAGATGGTACATTATTTCATCAAGTGCCCTGCGATACATTCGTTTGTCCCCCATCAAGGATGCTGCTATCAAACGTTTGGCCATCGGCATGGTCAATGGCACCGTTTTTTTTAAACCGTATACGTAAAATCAAGGTAAACAGGTGGGCTACCATTACAAACAACATATGCCTGTGCCAGGCTTTGTAGGAGCGGGTTTCGTAATGCCCCATGCCCAAATGCTTTTGCATTCTTCAAAGCACTGTTCAATTGGCCAACGCATGGTAGCCACGCGGTTCAACACCTCCATCGGAGTATCTTCCGGAGCATTGCAGAGCGAGTACTTGATCCTACCATTGGCATAGCGACGGATATATAACCATACCGGCTCTTTGGGTACCACATAGTTTCCATACTTAGTAGAGCTGTAGCAAGAAACACAGCGCACACATTTAACATCAGCAATGATAGGCCCCTTTGCACCTTCTGCCAGAATAATGCGCTGCCAGGGAGTGCTTTCATCTACCGCATAATCGGCTACCTTTACCGGTGGGAAAGATGGTCTTTCGTATTTGTGTTTTCTGCCGGTGGCTTTTGGGGGTGGAATCTGCATCTCTGGCATACCGGGGAAAACAAGCTGGCTGCTACGCACATCCGCAAAGTAGTAGCAGCTCTTGGGAAGAGATTCAAGAAATTCTCTGTCACATCCAAATGCCGAGTCGCAACCGATCCATTTAGCAGGGAAGCATCCATCAGCTATAACATGCTTAAGCATGTTGGAGGCCAACTGAGTCTTCGTGCTAAACACCAGCTCTTCAGGCACCCCACATTGCTTGCGCAACTTGGTATACTCGTGCGCAAACCATTTCTGTGGCATGTAGAGGCGCCTGTCAACAAGACCGTATCCCTTTGTGCTGGTGTATCCTATAAATACGCCTGCCTGGCAGTTTTCCGTCTTGCCAAGGATCCCGCAGTATTGCCGTGCTACACCGATCGAATTGGAGCCTTTCTTGGGAAAGTCAGACCCATCGATGTTTAGCATGCCGTCTTCGTCTGCGATAAGGGAAGCTAGTTCATTCTGATATATCTTAAGCATCTTCTCATCATCGAAAGTCGAGTGCTTGAAAAACATCTGCATCGGCCGCACGCCTTTAATGCCGCTGTACCGCAGTGCCACTGGCTCAATTGACTTGCGCTCAAGGTCGCTGAGCAGACCTTTAATAAAAGTATCGGCCAGGCGTTTCTGGTCAGAGCGTCTGTAGCAGGGCTGATAGTTGTCCAGGTACCTTTGTAGCATATCAGATACAGCCGAGGCATCATCTTCTGTAATGCCGCACTCGTTCAGGATCTCTGGATCGTAATCCGGTTGAAAGAGCATCATTTCGGTTCCCCTTCCTCTCTTTACTTTGCACATGTGAAGGGGCCTACTATCAGGCATTACACCTAGCTGTTTGCGAAACCGCTTGTCCAGTACTTTCACGAACACGGTTTTCCTGTTCCCATGGTATATGTACACCTTCCCGGCCTTGGCGAAGCCTTGCGTTTGGCCGAGTTCTTGCCATCCTGCTCCCTTGTAGCATGTTCCCTCATAGCAAGATCTGTCAACGAACGTCTCGGCCAGGAATAAAGAGGTGCCATACAGGCAAAGCCAATCTTGTCTAAGGAGCGTCAAGGTTTTAGACAAAAGATATGAAGCAAGGTTTTGCACACGAACCCAGGGAAGGATGAGAAGCCGATTATTGCACACGACCCGATCCAGGTGCTGCCGCTTCAAGGCATCATCCCAGCCGATATAGCGGTCTCGCACACCTACTTTCAGTGTAGCGCGGTTATAGCTGATGGCTGCAAGTAACTTTTCTTGAGAGGCCACCAGGTACTTGACACGGGGACCGTACATTTTACTATACCCGAGGTAATGGTAGCGGCGCACCAGCTGATCCCAGATCGGTTCGTAGTTTGTCCCATTGACAAGGATAATACTGATTGGCTCCAGGTCTTTAAGCTCACATGTTATTGGCTTTGCTTGCCCTTCCAGCAGGTAACTATGCACGTAAGTTTCCGTGTTTCTCTATCTGCATCAAGCAGGCCACGGGCAGACCCCACCCCCTTGATGCAAGCTTATATCAGTCTATTTGTTTTGTTCAGTCTTTCTTTCGCTGTAGTGCTAGCTAAACGAATGAATCAAAATCCAGGGAAGATCCAGGCATCCTCCCTGGATTAACAGTAGCCCAAAGGCTCTACTTGAGCGATTTGGCAATCTTTAGTAACTCAGATACGGGCAAGTTCTCTCCGTATAGAGTATATCGAATATATTTAATGCCATTGGCCCCAGGTTCTTGCCAGATCAGAACACCCGGCACGTGATTTATAACACCATCTCTCATTATCTGCTCTGTTGGGTTGTGTCCGATGGCTGGGATACCGTTTATCTCAAATCTTTTGTAAAGAGGAAGCCTATTGTTCGGCTTTGCAAGATCTGGCTTATATGTAAGAGCGAGCTCTTCTTCAATATCCATAGGAATATTAGTTGGGTCCATGGCAAGCTCAATCTCATCACCGTAAAACAAACAGTATCCTTCACCTGCTGCCTGAGGTTGGACGAGGACTTTTGTCAGCTTAGCGTCCGCCGGTAAGATGCTCGCATCGGGCTCGCGTAGCTTATATTTGGCTCTCGACCTCGCTTCCTCTAAATCTATAGTCTCAGCAGCGGGATTCACCGGTGGAATAAATACACTTTTGCTATCACTCACCGGATTTTTGGCTACTCCGTCGTTTTGATTAGATTTACCCTGCGCTAGCATTAAACTTGTTAGCAAGGCAACCGCTAAAAGGCTGCCTATTATCAGGGTGCCGGTACTGACTCTACTTTTCTTGACCATAACGTGCAACCCTCCTTACTATTAAATATGCTGGGAATAACACTCTGTATTTGTTACTTTTCGCAGATTATAGTTGGGATCGTTATCCTTATACTGCCTTAAATCAGTCCAAAGCTTCCATTGGGCAGCATTCTTATCCCAGTACTGAAGACTCCACCAATGTCCGTAGTTGCTATCCGCTGTATCATGTGTCTCAGCATTGGTCGCAACAATAGCACTTGTTATATCAGGAACAAGCTGATCGTGTCTTGCTACACCGTCAATATAGAACCGCCATTTTGTCGTGTCGGCCATCCACCTCACACCATACGTATGATTGGTACCAGGTGTTACCGTTCCAAAATCCCTATCATCATAGACTCCATTGTTTTTCCATGCAACAAAATGCCAGATATGACTATCCCAGCCATACTTAACCCAACCAACTTCAGTAAAGCTTCTTCCATCAAACCTTGTGCAAAAAACCGCGTTTACTTTCCAGCTTGATGGTTGAACTGTTGGGTTTTGCATGACATAGTTTGATGAGTAAACTCCGTACCATATGCCAGTTGCTTGATACGCTTGCACCCACTGGGTAGCAGCAACAGCAGGCAATGCTGGCGCTATAGACAGAGTCAACACAAGTATTACCACTATCGATCTTACCACAGTTTTAATTGTCGTTGACACACCTACCTCCTATCTGGTTCGTTTACAAAACTAATAGTTTTC
>JACUUO010000145.1 GCA_014859275.1 Actinomycetota bacterium
ACTGGATGCTCCGGCACTGGATGCTCCGGCACTGGATGCTCCGGCAACCTCCAGTCCAAGATCGGCGGGAGTAAAAAGCGCTTCAAGCTTATATCCCCTGCTTTTGATAAGGTCGCCACCACCCTGCTGCCTATCTATCAGGCATATAACCTTTACAACACTATGGCCCTCGGATTCAGCGGCCTCAATCGCCTCAATCACCGAGCCTCCCTTAGTAATCACATCATCAACTATGATAACTTTAGAGCCTGGCGCTACTGGGCCTTCAATACGCTTCATCATGCCGTGTGCTTTCTGACCTTTCCTAACAATAAACGCTGGAATTGGCCGTCCATTCTTGTAGCTCCGCATAGAAACCGCTGTCGCTATAGGGTCCGCACCGATTGTTAAGCCGCCTATTGCATCAGCATCATCCAGTAAGCCCAACAAAACTTCACCTATCAAAAAAGCACCCTTTGCATCCAGCGTAACCTGCTTACAATCAATATAATAATTGCTTTTTGCGCCGGATGAGAGTGTGACTTCCGCAAAAACGACCGCTCTTTCCCTTATGTACTCTCGCAGTTCTTCTTTGTAATTTCCCATTAGCACCCTCACACTTTCTGCTTTAATCAGTTTAGCATACTGTTCACCTCCCCTCCAGGTTGCTCGATAGATAACTAGGAGGCCTTGGTGGAATTTACGCTCCCAAATGACTTAAACAGAACCACAGAATTTCCGCCCCGTTTCTTCGATTCGGACATGGCGGAATCGGCAGCGGCAATTAGGAGAGCCTTTTTGTTTGCATCCCTAGGATACGTGGCAACGCCCACGCTTATCATTAACTTTCCAACTCCATTTCCGGTAGTAAATTTATGGGCTTCAACATTTTTCCTGATTCTCTCCCCCACGCTTACAGCTCCATCGGAATCGGTATGCGGCAGAATAACAGCAAATTCCTCTCCACCATACCGAGCTACAATATCGTAATCCCTAACAGAACTTTTGATTATTCTAGCAACATCAAGGAGTGCCTTATCCCCAAAAAGATGACCGTTAATATCATTAAAGACATTGAACTTATCTAGATCGCAGAATAGGAGGGACATAGGCTTACCCAGCCTGGAGGCCCGACTTAGCTCAACTTCCAATTTATCGTGAAAAATCCGGTGGTTTTCAAGCCCAGTTAAGTAATCGGTGGATGCCTTCATCTCAACCTTACGCCATCTCTCTCTTAAGGCCTCTTGTAGATGTAAGTTTCCTTGCTCTATCCGCTGAAGGGCCTCTGCCATGTTATCGAACTCTTGCGAAAGATCCCCTAACTCACCATTGCACCCTAGGTTTACACGCTTGTTTAAATTACCGCTTGCGACCTCTCGAGCCCCCTCGGTTAATTGTCGGAGTGGTTTAAAAACTTCTTTCCAGATTACCGCATATAGGAGAAGCGCAATGAATACAAGTCCAGCTAATGCGTATATTATCGTGCGCAAGATGTATTGCCTGATTGCCGCATCCTTAGGCTTAAGATCCATATATATGCCGAAGGATGCCCTCGGCTTGCCATCTACGTAGATGGGAGCCAATATTTCAGCAACATGGCCCTTCTCTCCCTTAAGCTTATCCTCCCAAACAATGCGGCGATCCTTAATCGGGATTGCATCATGCCGATCGGCTTCTTTGCCTATCTGATCATGGTTACTGCTCGCAACCCTGATTACTCTACCATCCTTTCCAATCATATAGAGCGACACCTTTTGCACATGCGATTTGGTCTTTATAAGATTATCGCACGTACGCTGCAATTGGTCTTTGTCGTTAAGATCCGCCTCGTTATCGATAATTGCGTCCACCGTCGCGATGATGGAGAGCGCCCTCCCCCTGTACTGCTCGTCGATAGCAGAGATCATATCCCGGCATGAAGAATAGACGTACAGACTAAAAACAACCAGTAGGATCGATATAGACACTAAACTCAGCTTAATTGAGAGGTATGAGCGCTTCTTGTTTAATGGATCGCGGTAACCCAATTTTAATTCCATCCGTTTCAAATTATTATCTGTTTTATCGACACCAGGCAGTATAACTTTAGCACCTAGTACTAGGCCATGGATGTGCGGATAACAGGCTTATTTGCCAACAAAAGATAGAAGAGATAAATTGAATTATTGTCAATATACGATTTAAAGTATCGATCTTAAAGTCAAAAATGCCTTACGGTTAATATAAGGCTCTTTGCGGAAAGAAGATATCCGGGGTGTTTCAATATGGCAGAAGATAGAGAACACATACGACGGGATACGGAAGAAGATACAATTGCAGGTAAAATGGTTGGTAGAATGATGCGAAAAGAGGAGGAGCACGCCGAGGCTGAGGAGCGACCGATCTACCCGACTGCTGCAGGCGGGGAGGAGCCGAGAGTAAAGCGAGAGAAGAAACGACCGCGACCTAAAGAGAAGGATTAATGTTGGTCTGACCGCTAGGGATCTCCAGGAAATCGCTAACTATATTTACATCAGCAAAGTTGCTGCTGATAAGGTCTATTTCGGCTCCCGAGCCTGCACCGAGGCCAATTTCTATCCCCCGGCGGAGAACCGGCTGGCTCCAGACGCTAACGTTTTGGATGCGATTCTAAACTAATAGTGGGTTTAAGCAGCCTGTCTTATTTGCTCTACGATCGCTTTGCTCGAGCTTCGAAGGGGATACGCCATCAAGGCTCCGGCAATAAAGCCTCCGATATGGGCAAACCATGCGATGCCAGCACCACCTGCACTGGCGGTAACAATACTATTCAATATCTGCGCCACAAACCAAAGGCCCAAATATACCGCAGCAGACAGCCTGATCGATATGAGCATGAAGAATGCGATCACGCGTAGTCTCGGATGCAGGACAAAAAAAGCGCCGAAAACTCCAGAGATCGCGCCGCTCGCCCCAACCACCGGGATCATCGAGCCGAGGTTAAATGCTGTATGGACCAGGCCGGCGACAATACCTGATATCAGGTAGAATACGATAAACATCTTAGGGCCGTAGTCCTCCTCAATTCTGCTGCCGAAGAGCCAGAAGAAGATCATATTCCATACCAGGTGCCCTACACTGCCATGCATGAACATTGAGCTAAAGAAGGTGAGAAGTGCGCCCGCCGGGTTGCTAGAGATATCGGCTGGTACAAATCCTAATCGTTTAATCACCGCTCCCCTATCAGGGACCGAGTCCACGAGGAAGAAGTAAAGAACAACATTAAGCACTATGATTCCAACTGTTACCCAGGGAATGATCGATAGGTGCCTCTCAACGTATGGGATACCCAGAATTCGGCGGATGAGCGACACCTTCATATTATCAAAGAATTCAGTCTCTCCTGATCGTATGGACTTCCACCCCGCTCTGTCGGTATTCCCCAAGCTACAGACATTATCTTGCATGAGTTCCTGATCGGCAGTATTGTCCGGCCTTGGTGCCGGAGGTTTTAAATAATCGGTGAGTGCCTTCAGCCCTACAGCACCGATCCATGTCCCCCCGCAAACTGGGCAATGATCCAGGAAAATTTTTAAATCGGGCTCGTAATCAAATTTAGCCATCGAATTGCCGCAGGATGGGCAGGCATGCTCGGCCCCTTCAGTGGCATCGGTTCTCTTTTCTACACCTTGAAGTATCGCGTTTTGGGTTGGGTAACCCGGGATCGATCGATGATCTTGAGCGCCCAAAGATTCTGCAGATTGCGCAGCGTTATTGGGCTTTATCGACCGATCCGACTGCGAGTACAGGCGGATATACCAGCCTATATTACTGGTTGGGCACCACATTCCACCACAAGATGGGCATATATCAACATCCTGATTGGCAAATTTTTCTTTAATTAGCACTCTTCCACAATTTGGGCAGGTCATACGCCCTCCACAGGAGTAATTCCGCCAGGTCGATAAAGCGGATAAAGCGTGGGCTTATTATATGTATCTATATCGGCGCGGTTACATAAAGGTTGAGGATGTTTTGAGGAGTTAATCTCTGGATCGGTAATTAATTGAAACTGCCCTCTCCCCGCCTGGTCTAGCCCTGCATTTTTTAGCGTAGCCGATTAAGCAATGATAGCTGGCAAATACCCTTCGATTATCAGAAAAGTACCTGTTGTATAAGCGTATTAGTTTAAAAACTTCTATGCCAATACCGCCTGGTGCTAGGCCTTGATTAGAAAAACCACTTGTACCGGTGTTTTTTATGGCCAGGATAAAGTGACGGGCAGAGGCGTAGTATGCTTTTTTTATGGAATCATTTACTACTGGGTCAACAAAACCAGCTTCATATAATGCTTTTAAAACAGCCTTTTTGCTAGGTAGATTAATCGATGCCTGTGATAACTTATTCTCGCTATTAAGCGTAGATACGCAGTAACGAAGCTCTTCAAGGGTTCTTTCCCCTAAAGTATTGAATATCAAGTACCCTTCTGGCTCCAAAAGCCGGCAGTATCGCTTGAAAGGTTCAATATACCCCGTAAACCATTGGAAAACAGCATTAGAGACGATGAGATCAAAGGCGGTATCGAAGGACGGGTTCTCACCATCGGACACTACATACTCGATCGTTTCATGACCTTTAAGGCTTTCCTTTGCAATAGCAATCATCTCCGGGGCTATATCAAGAGCAACAATCCTGGCATGAGGGAAAGCGTTAGCCAGCAGAGCAGTAAGATAGCCAGTGCCGCATCCGATCTCCAGTATATTGCTGAACTCGTGCCTGGGTTTTTTAAGATGGGTCATTAAATCGACGGCCATTTCTTTCTGTACAACTGCATACTTATCATAGGTTACAGCGCTTTTACCGAAGTTGTTTTTTATCCGCTGTTTGTTAACTAATGCGATGCCAACCACTCCCTGAGATTATCATTGAAAAAGGAGGAATTTGTTAGGAAAGGAATGTGACCGGCGTTTTGAACGGTTAGGAGCTGCGAATCTGGTATCCGCTCATACAAGTATTCAGCACCCTTAAAGGGGCAGATGCGATCCCGGTTGCCATGCACGATCAGCGCCGGTTGAGATATTAGAGGCAGATCCTTAAGCATGTCACATTCCAGTAAGTAATCCAAACCCGCTACTGCCTCTTGTGCGCCCCACCTGCGCATGCCAACTAGAACTTTACTCATAACCTTTTTATCCAAGCCCATCTTAATTTCTTCCCGTGAAAACATCTGCTTAAAAAAATCTTCACGGGTTGGCTCCGGGCTTTGGACAAAGCGCCGTTTCATATCGGTAATTATGTGAGGTGATAAGCCCAGGTTGTACGTTTCACCCCTCGTAAATTTACCGGTGCCGCTGACCAAAACTAATCCACTTACCTTTTCCGGGGCGGATTGCACCACCTGCAGTGATACCAGGGCACCGAGGGACCACCCGATCAAATAAGCTTGGCCTATGTTTCTTTCTTCGATCAGGCTCAGAACCGCATCCCGATAGGTAAATATATTGGACATTGTCGGGAGGTCTATTAAATGGGCCTGGTAAATATCACTTAGAATATCGCCTGTCTCTCGCCAAATTGTACTATCGCTGGCCCACCCATGAATAAGAACTAACTCTTCTGCCCCCACTTAAACATTCCACCCCTGTGCCCCTATTACTCCC
>JACUUO010000146.1 GCA_014859275.1 Actinomycetota bacterium
ATCCCCAAGGCCCACGCTTATGTCCTCCAAATTTGAACATAAACTGTTGATCGATACCATTCTCTTTCGCCCATGTCTGCAAATCAGTCCGCAGCTTTTCTAGTTCCTCTCTTCTATCTTCAGGAGAAAGATTTTTAAGCTCTTCGAGCTTTGACTTCATCTCGTCCATCTTTTTGAGAATAGCTTCTTTTTGTTTTTCAGTAATCTTGCCATCCTTTACCGCCTGATCTAGACGCTCTCCTAGACGCGCTTTGTGTTGTACTTCGCGCTCTTGCTTGTACTCGCCAAGAACTTTGTCTACTTTATTGCGGTCAAGGTTAAATGCCTGGACAAGCTTTTCCACAATCGGCGGGTATTTCTGTGTGCTTTCAGTGTTCGCAGCGTACACGCTGTATGCCCCCGTCATTAGGAGCAATGAGGCAACAACGACTGCACCTACAACGATTTTAACCCTTGCACTTGTTTTCATTTTTATGTACCTCCTTTTGATTAAAATAACTTCTCGACATAAGTTATTATCGCAAACAAACCTGAGAAATCGCTTAAGAGAAGGGAGTTTTGTGAATCTACTGCCTCGGTTTTTCGATAAGAGTAAGTGTGACCTTATCCTCCTTGCCATTCCTAAGGTAAGTTATCTCAATACTATCACCAACTTTTTTCTGCCGGATCTCGGTGATAAGCTCGTTCATATCTTTGATGCGCTTACCATTAACGGCTGTTATTATATCGTACATTTGCAAGCCGGCTCTGTCCGCCGGCCCCCCTGGCACAACCTCGACAATTATTGCGCCTTCCTTAACACTAATATTGCTATCCCCTATTGCAACATCACTAACATTGCGACCGCCGATGCCCATATATGGGTGGCTTGCCTTACCGTCTTTTATGAGCTGGTCGGCAACACTTTTTACCGTCTCAACGGGAATCGCAAAGCCGACGCCTTCGTTTGTGCCGCTGCTCGATATAATCACCGTATTTATCCCTATAACCTTCCCGCTGGCGTCACTTAAAGCACCACCGCTATTGCCAGGATTTATCGATGCATCTGTCTGAATAAGATTGGTATATGTGGTAACTAAACTGGCTTCGCCGGTCCTTTCATTGCGTATACTCACCGTCCTATTCAATGCGCTTATTATGCCGGAGGTCACCGTATGCTCAAATCCAAAGGGGCTCCCGATAGCAACGGCGGGCTCACCAACCTGAAGGTCTTTTGTTGAACCAAACTCGGCGGCATGCAAGCCCTTGCTATTAATCTTGAGAACTGCAAGGTCTGTCTCTGCGTCTGCGGCAACTACTTTGGCTGGTACCTTATCGGTTCCTATGGTGACGAGGATCTCCATCGCGCCCGATACAACGTGGTTGTTGGTTATAATATAGCCATCCTCTGTATAGATAACGCCAGAGCCAACCCCGCCTGTCAAACCGGAGTGGATTGGGTCTTGCGGGCCCTGCCTCACGCTGATGTTTACAACCGATGGCGTAAGCTTCTTTGCAACCGCGGTGGCCGGACTGACCGAGCCGTTCGTTTCGATAATCGCCTTTGAATTGTTGGTCGGTTGGGTCTGCTGGCCGCCAAAGACGGCCTGGGGCGTGCTGCCATACATATACGGAACGGCAAATGTGGCAATAAGTCCACCGATAACCGCCCCGAGGAATCCAATGGCAAGCATAAGACCAAGAAGTTTACGCCCAGGCCCTAGGTTACGTGCGCCTTTCTCTCCCAAATTTACGGTTTTTATAGGCTCCCTTACGTCTGATGGAATACGTTCGCCGGCTGCCTCAAAACCTGTTTCTTTGCGATCGCCTCTCTCTTCCATGTTATTTCCTTTCATATGCTGTACTAGCGGCCAAATCGTCCAATCTGAACGGTGTTGGCACTCACACTACCATCTGAGTTTTCAGTGCCAATAACTACAATTTGCTCCCCTTGTTTCACATCGCCTATCGAGCCTTTTGCGATCTTATTTATCGCGGTACTTTCGGTAATCGTGATGGTTTTCTGGCTACCGTCTTGAAGCTTAATAGTAACGCTTTTGTTATCTTTTTCAACAACTTCGCCTGAGAACGCTGCTCCTCCCCTCTGGCCGGAGAACCTGCCAGGACTGCTATCCGTATCGCCTTGACCCGACATATTTCCAAATTGGCCACCCATCGGCACATAGCTTGGACGTTTCGAGCTTTGATATGCTCCTCCAGCATAAAAGCTACCGCCTCCAACAATTAAAACCGATATAACAAAAGCCGCTACCATTTTGCTGTTCATAACAATTCCTCCTATCAGACATAGCTTTATTCAAATCTCAGCGCTTCAATTGGGTGAAGTCGCGATGCCTTCAGTGCAGGATAAACGCCAAAAAATATGCCTACTAGCAGTGAGAAGCTAAAAGCAAGCATTACTGAGCTCACAGCAACAACCGTTTGGAATTGAAATACTTGCTGCATTATGTATGAGCCGGCAATACCTATGACTACCCCAATTATACCACCAAGACCGCTTAGCGCCATTGACTCGATCATAAACTGGTTAAGTATTTGATGGCGCTTTGCCCCAAGCGCCTTAAGTATACCAATCTCCTTCGTGCGCTCGGTTACCGAAACCAGCATGATATTCATAATGCCGATGCCGCCGACCAGAAGAGATATGCTTGCGATACCGCCAAGCAAAATTGTAAAAACGCCCGTTATAGAGGATAGCGTATTCATAATTTCGGCTTGGTTACGAATCGTAAAATCGTCATCGGCATTCTGCGCAAGACGATGCCTCGTGCGAAGTAAGTCTGTCACTGAGGCGGAAACCTGATCCATGTCCGCCTCAGACTTGACCGCTATATTAATCGTCCTGACGGATTTGGAGCCAGTGAGTCTCGACATTGCTGTTGATATCGGGATAATTATCTGATCGTCTTGGCTAAATGGTCCGGATGAGCCTTTTGATTGTAGTGTACCGATAACCGTAAAAGGAATCCGATTTACCAGAATGCGATTGCCTAGTATGTTGCCTTGCGCTCCCAGATTGGTAAGCACTTCCGAGCCGACCACCGCCACCATGCTTGAGTCTCTTACCTCTTCTTCAGTTATGAATCGACCCCATGCGACATTGCTATTTCTGACGCTGGCATATTCGGGTACTGTCCCAATAATACTGGTACCCGTATTCATATTCGCAAACACCACGTTGGCATCGGTTGAAACTTCGGCAGCAACGCCACTAACACCCGCAACCTGCTCTTTGATCGCATTTGCATCATCCACAGTGAGTGTGGTAAGGCTACCTGCACCCTGGCGCACGCCCCCCTGCATTGCTTGCCCCGGACTCACCATAAGTAGATTCGTGCCTAGGCCTTGAATCGAGCTTGTTACCTGTTTATTCGCGCCTTGCCCAATAGCGATCATCGCAATAACCGCGGCCACACCTATAACCACACCGAGCATCGTTAACGCAGAGCGCATGCGGTTTCCAGTGAGAGAGCGCAGGGCAATCAATATAGTCTCAAGTAATTGCATATCTTATCGCTCCTTCTCGATAACGTGTCGATGTTTATGTTGCAGCTGCTCGATGTGCTCAATTTGGCCATCTTTTATATGAATCACTCGGTTAGCATACTCCGCGATATATCCCTCATGCGTAATAAGCACAATCGTTAAACCCTCTTTATTTAAATGATTGAAAACTTCCATAATCTCCTCACCGGAGCGTGAGTCAAGGGCTCCCGTCGGCTCATCGGCGAGAATGGTGTGAGGCTTATTAGCGAGGGCTCGCGCAATCGCCACCCTTTGCTGCTGTCCACCGGATAGCTCATATGGGCGATGATCGAGCCGGTCGCCCAGTCCTACTATGGTAAGGAGCTCAACGGCGCGCTTTGTGCGCTTCGCTCGGTTGACGCCGGCAAGTAGCATTGGTAGCTCAACATTTTGCAGCGCTGTAAGCTTTGGTAGCAGGTTAAAGTTTTGAAAAACAAACCCGATATTTTTGCTTCGAACTTCAGCAAGCTCGTCTTCTGTTAGCGTCGCTACTTCTGTACCGTTTATGCGATAGCTCCCACTAGTTGGAACATCGAGACATCCTATGATATTCATGAGGGTAGACTTGCCGCTTCCCGATGGCCCCATAATGGCGATCATGTCTCTTTCTTTTATGGTAAGCGAGACGCCCCGCAATGCCTCTACAGAAACCTTACCGGTGCTATAGGTTTTTCCGATGTTTTCGAGGCTAATCACGAGAACCGCCTCCGAAGCCTTGCCTCATTCCACTACTGCTACTATTGCTTCCTCGGAAACCGCTTCCGCCTTGCGTGCCCTGAGGCCGCATCATAACTGGACCACCGAATGGGGATCCGGATCGGGCGGCGGACGCTGACGACAAAGTACCAGACCCGACAACCACTTGCTGGCCTTCCTGAAGGCCAGAGACTATTTCAGCCACGGAATCTGATGTTATGCCCACCTCCACGGGCGCCGCCTGGGGTTGCCCATTTAAGTTTGGTATCAGGACAAATTTTTGGTCACCCCGCGTGCGAACTGCGCTCGCCGGAATAGTAAGTACGTCCGCTTTTTCAGCAATGATAATATCAGCGTTAACTTTCATGCCCGCCTTTAGCTGGGGATCGCCATTTGTAAGTTGGATGGTTACCGGATATGTAACAACACCGCTCTGAGAAGAGCTAGAGCCCTGGTTCTGCCCAGAACTCGATGATTGGCCCTCAACCAACCCCGGTGAGATGCTGGCTACCTTTCCGGTGAGCTTAACGCTTGGAAGAGCATCAACCGTCACATCAACCGCCTGGCCTAGCTTCAGCTTTGGCATATCGATTTCATTCACATCAACGACGATTTGAAGATCGCTGGGGTTTGCAAGCGTAAGCGCGACCGTACCAGGACTTGCGCTCTGGCCTTGCGAAACAGCCACATCCATAACGACGAGCGGCAATGGAAATGTTTGGAATGTGTCGGGGCCCACCTTAGTTGTCTCTGTTAACCCCTTGTCACCCTGAAAGTCGTTGAGTGAACTGATGGTTCCACTACCGTAGTCACCATCAATGGTAGTTGAATAGCCCATTTTGTTCAGCGATTGCTGAAGCCACCTCACATCATCGCCACTATTGCCAGAGGCAAGCTGGCGGTAGAGCGGACTATTTCCCTCTATGGCGTAAAGGGGTTTGCCACTTAAGCTTAAAAGTTGCTGTCCAAGTTTCACAGTGTCGCCAGTTTTAACAAGCAGGCGATCAACTACGCCTTGCTCCTGCAATATGACCGGATACGTCTGCTCAATCTCAACTTTGCCGGTACCAGGTATAACTTCCTTTACGTTGCCGATAGAAGCTTGCACTGTCTGAAACACCGGTTGTTGACTACTATTACCTCGCAACAGAAAATAACCGCCAATACCTACTGCCGCTACAATTACCACTATAACCAATAACAAGCGTTTCTTCACGATAGCCCACCCTCCATTTGATACTGATATCAATTTACTTCCTATGTAAGAATCATTATCTGAAGTGAACCTGAGAAATGGCTTAAAGAGGGTGCTTTTCTGCGATTTTGTGGAATTTTAT
>JACUUO010000147.1 GCA_014859275.1 Actinomycetota bacterium
TCGCTGTTCGCTGTAACGCAGCATCTGGTCGATGGCTTCGGGGATAGCGTCTTTGGCTTTGGGTGACTTACATTCAATCACCACCACAGGCAGGCCGTTTAAAAACAGCACAATGTCCGGGATTATGTGGTGCTCAGTGCCGAGGATGCGAACCTTGAACTGGCACACGGCGATAAAGCGGTTGTTTTTCCGGTGCTTGAAATCCACAAATCTAACAGTCGGGCTTTTTTCACCGGTCTGGCGGTTCTCGCTGACGCTGGTGTTTTCCAGTAACAGGGTGAAAGCGTGGCGGTTGTTTTTAATCAGGTCGCTGCCCGAGAAGCTGGCAGTGAGTTGCTTGATGACTTCTTCTACCTGATCGTCTTCCAGCCATGGGTTGATTACCTTGAGCTGCTTGGCTAAGATTGGCAGCATGACCACTTCGGTGAAGTTCTGGCGGTGGCTGTCGGTGGGGTGCTGTTTGGAATCCAGATCGATGATTTCCCATTCTAAGCCTGCAAGCTGATCGAGCAGGGGTTTCTCGACGTGGTTACGTTCGTCGAGTTTGATGTGCTGGGGTGTTTTATCCTGGGTCATATAGATTCTCTGCTGAGATCAATCCTTCTGAAGTCGTCTTTACCCAGAAAGTCAAATTTCCGTTGAAATAGTGTAGCTAGTTTATCACTGGCAGTTGCGAAATAAATCTGCCTATCGCGCTTCAATACAAGTTCGCGCAGATAATCAAGAAAAGAAAGAGAGTTTAAATCGTCTACATGAGCTATAGGGTCATCGATCAATATGACAGGAGGTGCCTGTTTTCCAAGTTGAGCATTTTGAGAAAGAAAGATTGATAGAGCAAACGCTGCCCGTTGTCCAGTACTGATTTGACTTAGTTTTGATTCAGTCCCATCCTTGCGGATAAGTGATGTCCAATCTGAACCAATACCTTTAAATTCTGCTGGTGAATGAATGTGGGAGAAGATTTCCTCTATGCTTGCACGATTCTGCTGAAGGGCGAACTTCATTGCGGATTCTAGGGAATGGTTGTTTTGTAAATCTTGAAGAACATTAAAGGCATCATGCATTTTTTTCAGACGTTGGTTTAGCTTTGATAGCTCCTTTTCAACTAACTCTTTTCTTTTTACAGAATCAGCAAAATTATTATGGGCTTGTTTCTCCCTGTCAAGAGCTGTTTGTAACTCTGCAGCGAGTTGGCGGACCGCCTCTGCTTCTACCACTAGCTCTGCAATTGGTCTTTTCTCTGACCAACGAAACGTTTCAGAGAATGTGGAAAGCTTCTTCATCAAACGTTCTGTAGTGGATAGCCTTTCCCTTAGTTGAGATATTTCCTCAATAATATCCTTTGTAACGGTTACGACCGAACTTAGATTTGAAGTAATCTTTTGCTGTAGTCTAATTATTTTTTTATTATCTGCCTCAAACGTTTCCGATGAAGATGTCATGTTCTGCTTAATTATTGTACGCAACTGCTCAACTGCATCTTGTGTAAATTCATCGAGAGGATAACCTAAGTTTTGTAAACTTGTGGAGATTTCCTCCACCATTTCGACAGTCAAACCATGTGACTCAAGAGAGATGAGATCTCTGGAAAGCTTTTCTAACCGGGTGTGTGCCGTTGCAAGCGTTCCTTTTATCTTTTCTACTGATGATAGTATCTCGCGAACGGTGATATTATGCGTCAGATCTGCTTTTTCGCAATAATTCATCAGCCATATCATAATTGACTCAATAGTAGCAGCGTTGGACACTGCATCCTTTTGCGCTTTCATCTCGGAAAGAAGCGCCTGTCCAAGTGCTTCGAGGTTCTGGTCAACGTCAAATGTCATATGTTTTGAAAGTTCGCCTGTCTTAAATTGTGTATGACAAAGTGGACATTCATCGGCTTCGGAACTTATCTTTAGGAGATCATTCGCGATCTGTCTCAGTTCCTGTGCAAGACTCAGATGCTGATCCTGTGTATCGCAAAATATTTTATATTTACTCTTTTTCTCAAAAAAAAGATTTTCTGCTTCTGATCTATTTTTAATAGCAGTCTTATGACATTTTACCAACAAATTATCGCGATCTTCCACGGAAATTAAATCAAAACTTAAATCAGCCGATCCAGCTAGCCAGCCGACATGGCTTGATATGATCTTCTGCTGTTTGCTTTGATCTTCTGCAATTATAGCGACACCAGAATCTATTAGGCGATCTGCCTTCTGTAAGCTGGCCAATGCTTCTTTGTCACGCATAATCAACTTTTCTAAACGCTTCTGTTTTTTTTTCAATTCTTTACAAATAGAAACGTCCGGTTCCGTTATTTTGATAGCATTCTCTGCAATATGACAATATTCAGTCAGCCCATTAAGCGTAACAGGCGACTCTAGCCACTTTAGCTCCGTTGCCTGTTGAACTATTGCTACCATTTCAGCAAGTGGCTCCACAATGGCGCTAGAGAAAGATACGTTATCACTCTGAACTACAGGCCACCCGTTCCGATCCATTATTTCATTCAAGCGAAACTGGATTGAGTCCGACTCATACCGAATTTTACTGCCGCTCTCAATCTGTTTATTTAAAGTGTTGATTTCTCCTTCAATTGCCAATTTTTGTTGCCTGAGGCCACGTAGCTCTGATGAAAGAGAATCATGCACTCTCTTTATATTATTCCATATTCTTGCAGCATCAGAGCCAACCAATAATTTTGAGAGGTCATCTTCTATCTTAGAGGTTGAATCTGCCAGGCTTACAGCTGCATCGGTGTCAAGAAAGTTGAACCTTGCAAAACTTTGATAAAGATTGTTTGTTTTAATTTCGGTTTGACCATACCACATCAAATTAAAATTACGGAATTTTAATGCATCACGTTTATTAGTGACTGGTTCAATTGAGCCGTCAGCCAGCTCTACAATCAACTTATACGAGAGCTTTGTTTTAGGATTCCTCTTGTTTCGACCGCAATAGAACAGCTCTATTGCTTCAAGAAGAGATGTTTTACCTGATCCATTAGGTCCAATGATGAGATTTACTGTGCCAAAATCAAACTTCTGATGCTGCAATATATCCCTATATTTATTTAACTCTATCGATTTAATGAACGGAGTTGTTTTATCCGACGATTTCTGCCTTTTTGGTTTTGACCTTTTCTTAGGCTCAAGTGTTGATTCCTCGATAAGCTTAATTCGATCTGGCATATTCTCGTCACCTAGAATCGCTTTATCAATGCCAGCGTTGACAATACGGTCAGTCCAGATTGATAGAATGCTGGTGTGTGGGGCTGTATCTGGAGTTACAACTTTATGTGGTAAGAGTATTGCATCAAACTCATCTTCTGTAATTACGAATTTGCGGGCATAGCTTCGATCACTTTCAATCAATTCTTTAGCTTGCTGAATTTCAGTATTTGCCAGCAATTCTTCACTTATAATAAAATAGAGATAATTATTCCATTGAAGACTCGTAGAACCTTCAAAATAGTACCGCCCAATAATACGATCCTGATATTTATTTAGCTTCTCTTGGATTCCAGGTAAGTCCTGAGTAAAGTCGAGATAGTACACAGCATAAGGCCTTTCACCTGCTTTTTTCGTGAATCGAATGATTGAATCTTCTACTTGCTGCATATCGGGAAACCGAGCGACCATGTGTTCTTTTATTTTATCAATATCCAGGTTCATTCTTCCCTCCCTATATCAACGGGGGATCTTTCACCAGTTTGAGCGAAATTGACGTATCGAAGGGGATCATATAGGATAAGTGCACCTGTTTCATCACGATACCAAATATGAAACCGCTGTTTCGCAGACAGACTTTGATCTGTGTCTAAGAACGACCTATGAAGAAAGTTTGCAATACGCTTTTCGGTAGCTTCTATATGAGTGAGGCTGCATTCCTCACCCATGTAGATTACAGTTGCAGGTTTTCCGCTTGTAGATTTTACATTTTGATGTGGAGAATCATACGACCATCTAAAGCTAAAACCAGATTTAAGATCCGAAAGAGCAGGTGGTAACTCTTCGCTATTTATTATCTCCCATAAACGTGAACAACGCCGTAACCTGGCTGTTCGAAATCTCATAGCTTTCGTGTGTGTATCTTGAGCAAAGGTGATTCTCAAAATGATTTCTGATGAATCAATCACACAAGAGTCCAGATGATCAACCTTATACCAGTCCTCTTTTTTCTCGATTTCACCAGCACTTAATGCGAGGAGACGTTCCACTTCGAGGGGATTGGCATCTGCTATTCTCTTAATTTCTGTCTGGGCATTACCGCTTTCTCTTACTACTGCAGAAAAGGCATCATCCGCAGTATTTTTTTCAACCCATCGAACTTCTTCATCATTCCAATTGCATGTCCTAATTAGCTGCGGGCCACGACGTCTTGAAACAGGACCTGGAACTCCGATATGCGCCACTTTTGTTGCATTAAATAAGAAGATACCGGGTTTATAATTAAAGAAGAGCGCATGAGAGCGATATGGCTGAAGCCAAGTGTAATAAAGACCCTGTCGGTGATTGCTGTTAAGAGTGTCATCTCTATTATCGTATTCTCTTGCTTTCAAGTACCATGCAGATCCTGCGATATTATTCCATTGTTTGCGGAGGCTGTTAATCGACATTGTTACATCTTCAGACCAATTCAGACACAGCACTTCAGTAGCATCACCAGCATAATGCAAGAGTCGCTCCCTGCAGCCACAGAACCATACGTTGCGTGGATTCTGGTTTAATTGAATATGGAGTATCAGGGCACGATCATGAATTGTAGAAGCTATTTCGTCACTTAATGCAAAGGCATCGGCACATATCAAGGAGATAAACTTTAAATTTTGCTCATTACCCCCGAATTGATAAATACAATTTCCCTTTTGCATTCCGTTAATTTCGAAATGATCTGCATCGCCCATAGCGTGTGTCTTGAATTGTACTAGCACTACAGTCTTCGCTTCGCCATTATCTTGTGCTGATTGTGAAACGAATATATAAGCAAGCGGGCTGACAAATCGTGTCGAACTCGCGTCAAGAGGTTCATAGATTACCGTAGCGAATGGAGGAAGTCTCTCCTTCAATGATTCGAGTTCACTAATTTTGATACTTTCACATCCCAGCGCCCATAGCTTCCATTGATCAGGCCCCTCACCTGCGGAAATCGCCTCGCTAAGAACTTGCCATGGCATCGAGTATTCAGGTGTTATTACTAAATCGGCTTGCGTCTCTTTTGCATATTTTAAGAATTTACCAAACTGATTGGCTGCCAGGTCGCGATCCCAGCTTCGGACACCTTGAGCACTTGCCTCAATGTCACCCTTGGGTTGCAGTGCTAACACAGTGTAATTGTCCTCGTTCGGTTTCAAAGCATTTAATATCGGTGTACTGAGGGCGTTCTCGAGTAATATGTCAGCGACAGGTTTGATCTCCATCAATAAACACCTTCCCCATTGTTGTTCTCGTTAACATGAGTCATTAAAGCAGTGATGCGCTTCTTGCCCGTGAGCAGGTCTTGCATGAGAGCGGTTTTGAGGGAGCGGAGTTTCTTCAGTTGGGAAACGCCGCCGGAAATACCACT
>JACUUO010000020.1 GCA_014859275.1 Actinomycetota bacterium
TGTTACATTAAAAACATACCTATGTTTTTAATTAAACCAACTCTAAACAAGCTCCATTCAACCTAAACCAGGTTCGAGCATCATTCATGCGTCCAGTTGTGTAAGCCCTGCTATTGCGAGCAGGACTCTTTATTTCCTAAGCAATCCAAAAAGCTCGTGGGAGTAGGGAAACTAAGAGGATATATGGAATCTACCTTAGAGCAAATCTATCTCGAAGGACGGGCCCTATATCTTAAAGTGCCTTGCAAAATTGCTCTTTAACGGCTAAATAGTAAAGCGGCGACATGCTGATTAGTACTGATACTGTAGGAAAGCCACCAAGGTGACCTATGCGTACAAGTCACGTACCTTCCTGATTCAAAGAAACTTCAAGCTCTTCTTTAGCCTTCCGGTCTATACAGTGGCTGGCACGGCGCTGATGGGCACCTTCATCACGTCGGTGGCAGGTGTTTCTTTCTACCAGGCTATCGCTCTGCTTTATCCTCACATGTCTGTGACTCCGGACTTGCTACTGGGTTTGCTGTTTGGACTCAGCGGCATGGCCGGGATGTCCTTGGTGTGAGATCTCAGGAATACGTTCCAGCAAAAGCCATTAAATGGATGCTAAGCGGGGTTATTTGTATTTACCGCCCTCAAATACGTCCTGGACTTTTTCAATTGATTAAAACCTGCTATTAATATGACAGAGATTTTTTCAACTCGCTTGAGTCGTGCTTCTTCCCATCGTAGCACAGGGCCGTAGCGCAGGGTTGTAGCATAGGGCTGTAACGTAGAGACGTAGCGCAGGGCTTTAGCCCTGCTTAGGCCTGCTAAAATATCATCGCGGTAGCAGCCCTAAAGGGCTGCGCTACGATGGGATTGTGCAATATGATGGCAGCCCTAAAGAGCTGCGCTACGATTTGGTGAAAATACTGGTTGTTGGGTTGTTGTTTTAGGTGCAAGATCTCTGTACAGTAGTCGAGGAGATTTCATTTCCTTAACTGTTGTTTTTGCGCAGTTATTAGCTGAAAGCTTGGAATTCCAAGCAATATAATGGCGGGCTCCTTGAGTGCCATTCGGACTGGAAGGACGGGTTATGCCGGAATTTTTTAAAGTTGTAGCACCACAGCAGATTTTTGATGCGCTGGCTGGGTTTGCTAGATTAGCATTTGAGCAGATAGACCTGGAACACTCACTGGGCCGCGTTCTTGGCCTGGATGTGGTTTCAAAGGAAGACCTTCCAGCTCGGGCGCGATCAACAATGGATGGGTATGCTGTGAGAGCGGCGGATACGTTTGGGGCCTCGGATGCTGTGCCAGCGCTGCTTATAGCTGTTGGGCGAATTGCCATGGGGACTCTTCCTGATATATCAATTGCCCAAGGTCAGGCGGCAGAAATCCCTACAGGAGGGTTCCTACCTGAGGGCGCGGATGCTGTCGTCATGGTGGAGTATACGAATCCCTTGGCAGATGGGGAAATAGAAGTGACCAGGCCCGTGACAAAAGGTGAAAATGTACTGGATCGAGCGGGTGATGTCGCCTTCGGTGAAACCGTACTGCCAGCAGGCAAGCGACTGCGACCGCAAGATGTCGGCATGCTGGCTGGGCTTGGCGTGACCGAGATCACCGTCTTTAAAAAGCCCAGGGTAGCTGTCATTTCAACGGGTGATGAGATCGTTCCGGTGGCACAAACACCATCTCCAGGTCAGATACGAGATATCAATGGCTATGCTATCCGAGCGCTGGTTGAGACCGTGGGCGCATTAGCGATTCCATGTGATATCGTCCGGGATGAGCCAGATCTTTTGAGGTCAGCCCTGGGAAACGCGCTCGAGACGGCGGATGTGGTCGTCATCTCTGGCGGCAGCTCTGTGGGCGAGCGGGATCATATTGTTGGAGTAGTAAGTGGCTTTCCCCAAGCGGAAATATATGCGCACGGTGTTGCCATAAGCCCGGGAAAGCCAACGCTTCTAGCGAGGGTGCACGGCAAACCCGTTTTCGGTCTTCCTGGCCATCCGGTGTCTGCAATGATCGTGGCTCAGGTGTTCCTGCTGCCGTTTCTAAAATATCTCGAAGGCGAGAAGCTTAAGAAAGAGCCAACAGGACAGCGGGTGCGTGCTGTCCTTGCCACATCCGTGCATTCACCTCATGGGCGTGAGGAATATATCAGGGTGAGGCTGGAATGGGAGCAGGACCAATTGCTCGCTCATCCCGTCTTCGGGAAATCCGGCATGATGTCCACCCTCGTGAAAGCGGATGGTTTCTTTGTCGTTCCGATCCATGCGGAAGGCGTGGCGGATGGCGAAATTGTCGATGTATATCTATTCTAAGAAGGAAATGATATGGAGCGAAAGAAGAGAGTATACCGCAACCTGAAGCCGCTGGATGAGGCCAAGCGGGTTCTTTTTGAAACCTTTAGGGATTTGCATGTCGGAAAGGAATCGGTGCCGGTGCGAAAAGCCCTGGGGCGGGTGCTGGCGGAACCCGTGGTCGCAAAGCATTCCGTTCCCGCCTACCATGCCGCCGCCATGGACGGCATCGCGGTTAAAGCTTCCGAGACATTCGGAGCCCTACCTGAAAGACCGGTCATTCTTCCGAAAGGCGGTCATACCGTCATGATCGACACGGGGGATCCCATGCCTGAAGGGACCGATGCCGTAGTCATGATCGAAAAGGTCGAGACAAAAGAAGAAGGATGGGAAATCCGCGAGGCGGCTTATCCGTGGCGAAATGTGCGTAAAGCAGGAGAAGATATGGTCAAGGGGGGGATCATTCTACCAACGCGCCAGCGCATTCGTGCTTTCGACCAGGCCGCATTGCTTGCTGCTGGTGTATATTCCGTGGAAGTCATGCGCAAACCCCGTGTTCTTATCATCCCCACAGGTACAGAGATAATTATTCCTGAACAAGCGCCTGATCTGTTGCCTAAGGGAGCAATCCTTGAGGTTGACGGACAGATGCTGGCTTCAATGTCTGAGGAATGCGGCGCAAGCGCGGAAATCCACGCGCCGGTATCGGATATTAAAAGTGAGCTTAAAAGAACTCTGAAAGAGGCTCTCTCGGGGAACTATGATTTGATTATGGTGATAGCCGGCTCTTCCGCGGGCTCCGAAGATTTCACCCCTCCACTTCTCGAGGAAATGGGGCGCTTGCTTGTCCACGGTGTCACCGTGATGCCGGGCAAACCAGCATTGATCGCCGAGGCGGATGGCAAGCCAGTTATTGGCATTCCCGGCTACCCGGTATCAGCGGCGGTGGCTTTCAGGGAGTTCGTGCGGCCCCTTCTTTATATGCTTCAAGGGCTTAAGCCGCCTGAGCCGGAGAAGGTCCGCGTTACGGTCGGGCGAAAGATACCATCTAAATTAGGGCTTGAAGAGCACGTGAGGGTTATCATTGGCAACGTCGGTGGGAGATTCATGGCCACCCCTCTTGCAGGAGGCGCCGGGGTTCTTTCATCTATAGTGCATGCCGATGGGATCATCCGCATACCACAGGAAGTCGGTGGCTTATCTGAGGGAGAACAGATCGAAGCGGAACTACTGGCTTCGCCCGAATTGATTAACGGCAGGCTCGTGGCTATCGGCTCCCACGATCTGACTATCGATCTGATCGGCAGCATGCTGAAAGAGAAAACCGGGGGAAGGGTGCAGGTTTCATCTAGCAACGTCGGAAGCCTGGGAGGTCTTATCGCGTTGAGAAAACAAACGGCGCATTTTGCGGGCTCCCATCTCCTAGATGAAGAAACGGGGGATTACAATTACTCGTTCATTCAACGCTACCTGCCCAAAGTTCCGGTGAAACTGGTTACTCTAGTACACCGCTGGCAGGGCTTTATGGTTCAGAGCGGCAACCCGAAAGGCATTCAAAGCATTCAAGATCTCAGGCGTCCCGACATCGTCTTCGTCAACCGCCAACCCGGTTCTGGCACCCGTATCCTCCTGGACTATGAACTTCGCAAAGCTGGCATACCAGCAGATGATATCGCAGGTTACTACAACGAAGAGTACACGCATATGAATGTGGCGATGGCTGTGGCCTCGGGAGCCGCTGATGCCGGCCTCGGTATCCAAGCCGCCGCAAAGGCTCTTTCGCTTGATTTCATCCCCGTCACAAAAGAAAGATACGACCTCGTAATCCCCAGTGCCTACACGGGGGATGAAAAGGTCCAATTAATGCTGGAAATCATTCGCTCAGACGAATTTAAACAACAAGTTCTTGCGATGGGGGGATACGAAGTTGATGAAACTGGCAAGATCGCCTATTGAACACAACTATATCAAATATATCAAATTTTATCTGCTATGCTGCCCCTCTCCCAGTCTCTGGTGGCGGCGCCTGAGGAATCCTTCCTCTACGCCACGGTTGGCCTGTACCGAACTTAGATATTAAAACGGCACCTAAGCCAGCGATAGCGGCTAATAAAACTACTAACCAGCCAAGAATGGGGATAAAGCCGACGATCCCAAGAACTAGGGCACCTATTAATACTTGGGCAATAGGGGATTCTTGCACAATATGTGTGGCTTCGATTATCCTTCCTCCTAGCCATCTTGAAACGCCGATGTAACCATAGAGGTAAATTATGGGTATCGCGATGGCGACGAATGGTATAAGGATCCAGCCGATTATTATAAGAAGGAACAGCAGTATAAAGACAACTGGTATCAGTATGGTGGCTAAAAATCCATAGCCTAATGATGGAAGGGGTTGTTTTTCTACAGTGTCAGCAAGAACAGCCGTCTGCCTGGGAAGAAGAGCTACAACAACTGCCGCAAGGACTAAAGTAGCGATAAGGCTTAATAGGCCGGATACAAAGCTCACAAAGGGACGAAAAATTCTAGGCCCAGTAGTTTCGGTTCCTCTAATCTCAGCCCCGGGAGCTCTAGTCACGGTGCCACCAAAATGCGTAAAGTCGCCCTCGATAACCGCATTCTCACCGAGTATGGTGTTGCCACCAAAGTGAGTGACATTTTCACCTACCCTGCCATTTAGCCTGAGGTTGCCACCAAACACCGTAATATTTTCTTCAACCGTGCCATCAATAGTTACATTGCCACCAAACACAGTCACATTACCTACCGCCTCATCTTCGCGCACGACGACATTGGAACCAAACCTGGTTATGTCGCGCTGCGCATATGCGGGGGTTATAAATATGGTAAGTACCAGTACGACTATCGCGATTATTACTAGCGCGCGCCTCATCTCTATCCTCTCCTTCATGGCATACCTCTTTGACTACCCATGTTGGAATGTCTATACCCGGATGTGCGCAATTGTCACTGCATCTTTCATTGGTAGATCTAAATTAGTGCCAAACCAACTGCATACAAGCTGCATTGTAATAGAGTTACATACCAGAAGGCGAGCTTAAATCCTTCAGGCGTGCCCATAAAGCTCAACTGCGACATAACCCGCCTCTTAGGTACGGTTATGTCGCAGCGCTATAAAACCTATATGGACTAATACTGGTACTTGCCTTAAGCTCGTGCCTCAAACTGCCAACAGCCGATCTTTATCTTCATCTTGTTATCAAGTCTACTTAGTATTAGGTGATACTCGTTTAAGACCTCAGACGGCACCAGATGAAGAAGTATCCTTATTAGCTCCTCTTGTCCTTCTATCCTAACAACCCTTGGCTCATGTATGATCTCGTAGCCACGTATCCCGGTGTCCTGTAGCATCTTTTCAACCTTAATCACGCTCCAGCAGCCTGGATGGCTCTCCTTAGGTATGTTTATCTTATCGAGAAATCCTTTAAGAATAGCTGCTCTTGTCACTGGCCTCACCTCCTGATCTATAGATCATCTTATCCATTGGGGATACCTGTTGTTAACCTACATTATCGACTCATACCGTATCTTTTTAAATAAAAAGATGGCTAACGCGCATCTCCTTGCTGTTAAAGGCTATTTTAGGGCGTAAACGGCATTATTAGGGTGGTTCAAAAGGTAATTAACGACCTCCTTTCAGGCTTAGTTAGGTGATATGCTCTCTTTATCTGATGGACAACAAAACTGAGTCGTATATAATGGGGATGCTGCTAATCATTATCCCAGCTTACATGGTTGAAGGGCATCCGGCGATCCAACTATCCCACTTCGGGCATTTAGCTCAACTAGGCAGAGCGGCGGACTCTTAATCTGTAGGTAAACTCCCAAGGGGGAATTGCAATGGGCAATGACAGGGATATCAAATATATGAGAATAGCCATCGGGGAGGCCAAAAAGGCGGCAGAGGCCGGCGAGGTGCCGGTTGGTGCGGTGATTGTCTGCGACGATACGGTTGTAGCAAAGGCCAGAAACGAGCGCGAGGAGCGGGCAACGGCAACCGCTCATGCCGAGATACTCGCAATTGAGGGGGCCTCTAAGAAGCTCGGGCGCTGGAGGCTTAGCGATTGTACGATATATGTTACAAAGGAGCCTTGCCCAATGTGCGCGGGCGCAATATTTCAAGCTAGGATGGCAAGGCTGGTTTTCGGTCCATCTGATCAAAAGGGAGGATCGGCTGGCACGCTCTATAATATAGTGCAGGATAAGCGATTGAACTGGTGGGTCGAGGTCGAGAGAGGCGTTCTTCAAGAGGAGAATATAAAGCTGCTGCAAGATTTTTTCCGCAAACGTCGGCAGAAGGGCGATCAGGAGTAGGCTTGACCGCGAAGCGTAATCTATATCATTCGTGATTAGTTTAAGCTCAAATGTTTCCTGGCGATAACCGTAAATCTGTCGCGTTCTTTCACGAATGTAAGTTCGTCGGATAATGTCTCAGCAAGTTTCAATCCCCGACCATGCGTACTATCGTCGAGACCATCAGTTAAATCCTCGCATTTTAATATTGAAGGGTCGCAACCTTTGCCTTGATCCGATACCGACACAATAACGCTATCGTTGATTAACCGTAGTTCTACAGTGATGTACGGCCTGCCATATTTAACCGCGTTTGTTAGCAGTTCGCCGATGACAAGTTCCTTAAAGAGATCCAGCTCGTCGGTGTCCGGTTCGTCGACGACGGTGTCGAATGCTTTGAAGACAACATTCCGGATCGTTGAAATATTCTTAATATCGGTTCTTTCAAATGTTTGGACGATCTCACGCCCATGCATTAATATCTCGCCTCGAATCTAGCCAAATTTACAACTACTATTTTATTACTTATTATGTAATATTCAAGCATAATGCAAGGTCATAGATATCATAGCGACTATCGATATAAGGGCTCTTATGGCATCCTATTTGTTTTTAATGCATCAATTATACTTGCATCCGATTTGGCCATTAAACTAGCCACTCGCCCAATTAAGTTGGGTTAAGGCCGCCTTCATCTTGTAGAGGGTAATCTCCCATCATAAAATGGAAATATATAAACGAAATATTTGCAGAGGAAGCCCTGCTTGTTTTCGTTTTTCCGTATTTGTTATACTCGTTATGGCCGAAAAATACGGCGCATTTGACGATATAAAAGCAAACAGACCGAGGTAAATTAGCACGTAAATATGGACTGGAGGAGTCGCATAGTCCGGCCGAGTGCGGCGGTCTCGAAAACCGTTAGGCCCTTTGGGGTCTCGAGGGTTCGAATCCCTCCTCCTCCGCAGAAAAAAGCTCCCCCAAGGGAGCCTTTTTCTAGAGAGTAGAAAGTGATCATGCGTCTTTTAAAGCTGATCGTAAAAGCCGGTGGCAAACGGGGCGTTGGCCAGGGCGCGGTTCTCTCACCCTTACTTTCAAATGTACTACTCAATGAGCTTGAAAAAGACATCTTGCGCAGAATTAAAGGATGTCCCGTGGTGGAGTGTGGAGTGGGACGTTGCTCAAATAATACAAATTCTTGTATGGTTATCTCTAATAAAGAATCTGTAGAATATGAGCAACACCCCACCGGCCGTCCCACTGGCTACAAGGAGCAACCTCTTCATCAGCGAAAAGCAATCAATCCGGTCTTCAGTTTACTACCTCCTGTTTATAACAACCCCGTAAGTGATACGTATAAGAAATAAAAATTAAAGGTGGTAACAATGGTGAGGACTCGACCGTTGATCGTTGCCCATCGTGGCTTTTCGGGGCGCTTTCCTGAAAATACCATCCGTGCATTTCAGGAGGCCTTAAAGCTTCCTGTAGATGCAATTGAGCTGGATGTGCGCACCACCGCTGACAGTGTGCTCGTTGTCATCCACGATGAGACCGTTGATCGCACGACGAACGGGAGCGGTCGCGTTCGTGATCTTACGTGGGATGAGATACGGCACCTTGATGCCGGAATTCAGAGAGGGGAAAAATTCGCCGGTGAACGCATTCCAAGCCTCGATGAAGCGTTAGAAACTATACAAGGGAAGACGATGCTTCTTGTAGAAATAAAGGAGACGGGAACGGAAGAAAGGATCATCAAGGTACTCGATCGCCATGCGGCATTAGAATGGGTAACCCTGGTGAGTTTTCATGCTGATGCGATCGCTGCAGCAAAGAAGATCGCCCCACAGATCTCTTGCATGCTTATCGGTGGCAGGGATATCGGTTCTAGTGATGCCGCTTTCTCCGATTTCGTACGTGCTGCCCTTAATAGCTATGCGAACGCCGTAACTGTTCACTATGCCGCCCTTACCGAAGAACGAATTCGATACTGCCACCAGCATCACCTCTTTGTCGGAACGTGGACGGTTGACGAAGAAGACCTCGCAGAAAAACTGGTTCTCATGGGAGCAGATGAGATCGCGACGAACTTTCCCGATATCCTGCTCGCAATGTTGACCGCTTAACTAATATCAAAAAATAAGCAACCATAAAAGCCAGCCCATGGTAGCTTTTGCTTTGCATGATATCCTCAGCTCATACTATGTGCAATAGTCTTAACGCCATGTGCACTGGAAAATTATAACTTCTTAATTGCATACTAAAATGCTATGATAGCACCAGTACCTATTACTGCCTAATCGAATTGTTACTTAGTGCTAATACTTTACATGATTGGATTACTAAATCTAGAGAGGTTGCATAATATTAACGCTCCTTATTTTGTTGCTGAGACAGAGAGGGGATTGTTTTGAAGATGGGGCTGAGCTTACCAGACTAGAAGGAAGGGTTGCATATTTAGGTAAATCCACAACATTTAACGATTAGCTCCACGTGCATTTTCCATTTAGATTGCCTTTTCAGACAAGAAAAGTCCCTTTTCAGACAAACCTGATGAACGACAATTAAAATTACCGGCGGGAAAAGTAATTGACGCCGGACACAAACCCTATTTAAACAGCAAAGCGGTTCTTGTACCGTTATCTTAAGTATTAGTTTTGCCGAACGAGTCCCTTGCGGCATATGAGGCAGCTATGAATTTTTGCAAGGTCTTGTCTCCAAGCAGATAGGTGCTAGACTAGGCATCTCCTCATCCACGGTAAGAGCATATATGGGTCGTATCAGGCAAAAGCTACAAGCTACCTAGACCCCTGATGTCATCAAAATTGGTTAATATGCTCCATTGCATACCGATAGATAGTAGATGCATTGTATAGTAAGTAGCCATCATGTATGAGTGCAACCCAGAGGTTGTACTCATGTCCGGCACAAAGAGGGTGGTCTGTAGAGGCAGATTGTTAGTATTGCTTAGGAGGTGATGCCTTATATGAAGCTAAAAAGAATCATTTTTAAAGGAGGTGAGGATAGTTACAAAAAGCTACCCCCAATATCGCAATAAGAAGTGCGACCTACTTAAAGAGTATTAGAGGGTAGCAAGACTAGTATACAACACGGTAGAAGGAATTGATAACGATTTTTAGTAGGCATTTTTAACTAAGCCAATATTTGAAAGGGGTATTCTATGCTTAAGATTTGGGTGCAACTAGCAAGGGGGAAAAGTACAAAGTGTAAAACAAAACAAATTTTTAGAATATTAACGTTAGCTTTGTCGGTAGTAATGATTGGAGGAGTCTTAGGGGTTGGAATTGCTCATGCTGCTTATACGCATACTCTATTAAAGCCATGGGGGAGTAGTTATCAAACTTGCACTTATCGAGTGCAGAGCACTTTTGCACCGTTGACCAAAACCCAATTTGAAGATGCTATGCAGACATGGAATAGACAATTAACTAAACAGTTCCTATTCAAAAGTTCCGCCGAGACACAGGATGAAAAGAAATCTAAAAATGGCATAAACACTTTAACAAAATATAATTATGGCGATACTTGGACCGGACTCAATACCCCCTGGTTCAATTTCTGGAAAACGTATTACGTAGAATCTGACATCGAGTTTAACACTTTCCATAAATGGGCTAATTCAGGGGATTACCCAGACAGATACGATGTCCAAAGCACCTCGACACACGAATCAGGTCATACTCTCAGGTTGGATCGCTCCAAAGGGGAAACGGATGTAATGTGGCCCTACGCAAAGAAAGGAGATATCTCTCGTAGATTTCTAACTAATGCCGATATAGAAGCTGCCAGAGATTTTACCAAAAGATGGTTTAAATAATATAACAAGTACCGAAAGGAGATGAACATGAAGAAAGTAAAAGTATTTACCTTGCTTCTGGTGGCAATCTTAGCAGTTAGTGCCGTTACCGCATATGGTTACGGAAGAATGTTTGGAAAAACAGTTGTTAGGGCAGAAGCTACGTATCCAGATTTTGATAAAAACGAACTCGTTAGCCGTGCTAGCGTTATTGTATCGGGGAAAGTTGTTTCTTTAGAAGTCCAAGATGATTTCACAGGCGTCCCTGCAACAGACTACATAATTAAAGTAGATAAAGTGTTCAAGGGAAACCCTGCTGCTGAAGTTGAGGTCCGTACCGAAGGTGGGGAAAATGCCGAAATGATATACATTCCTGACGAAGGGGTGCCTACCTTTCAGATAGGAGAAAAAGTAGTCCTATTTCTAACTGATGAGAAAGGGGATCGTCCAGATAAAGATGATTTCGGTTACTACGTGCTTGGTGGGCACCAAGGAAAATTCATAGAGGAGAATGGGAAATTAAAGAATGAGAAGTTTACTTTTGATGTAGCCACTTTTGAACAAGAGATAGCCCAGATTGAAAAAGATAATAAAGCAAAAGGATTAAAGAAACTCAAAGCTGATCCAGGTGATGACATTTAATTATTTTGCTGTGGTGCTGCATAGTCAATCGTAAAACATATCGCTAGACCGCAATGGATCTCGGCAAGCCAGGTTTGAATGCTGTCTAGCGACGACGACAACACTTAGCCCTTGTGAAAATGACTTTCACAAGGGCTATTTCTTGGTGGTGTGCCCGGCAGGGCGCACCTACTTGAGGGTGAAAGTCCCTTACAGGCCCGGCAGGGGGAACTGTTAGCTAAACGGCAAGGGTGTCCATCGCGAGGTGGAATCCGAAGGGTATGCGGAGAAGTACCGGGCCGCAATCAATGGAGGCTACTCTGAAGACGAACCGGTCGGCCAAAGATGGGGCAAGGTCGAGCCTGCACTACGGGGCGAAGGCGCTACTCATCCACCCATCGTACCAAGATGTGTGCGGACGGCATGGAAGACGGTTATGTGACCCCGGGAGGACTCATGCGGTTCCTGGCTCATGCCGGGATAAGCAACCCCATAAGCTAAAAAAGCAGCGAAGCGGGAAGCGACGCCGCATGAGTAGCCGGACAGCCGAATAGTACCTATCAAAGCAGCAAGCCCAATATCTCAACTGTTACGAACACACAAATTTTGCTATACTTGACCAGAACAGAAACAGGCAGATACGGCGTATCTGAACACTTCAAACTAATACAGACTGAGTAAACGTACAGGTAACTGGAGGAGTCGCATAGTCTGGCCTAGTGCGCGCGACTGGAAATCGCGTTGGCGGCAAACCCGCCTCGAGGGTTCGAATCCCTCCTCCTCCGCAGAAAACCTGCCCTCGAGGGCAGGTTTTCTAGAGAGTAGAAAATAGATAGTAGAAAGTAGATTGAATTATTGTGGGAGATAAGTGAAGAGGGAGGGTGAATACCCTCATTTCATACCCACATGCTGATAGCTGATAGCTACGCTAATAAAGTAGTCTGTTCTAATTATCCCACAGATCAACCAAACACACGTTGGTCCGGATATATTATTTTAATTCATGCGAGTCCAGGTGAAATGAGGAGTGTTACACGTGCCGAAACTATTCACCATTATCCAAAACCGCAAGTAGATCAAGTGCCATTTTGCAGTCCCCTTTACTATTCGCCCTGGTAATGCGATTGAGCTTCGGATAATGGTGAATAAATACCACATGCCAAATTGACACCTTCGATATTAAAACCTATACTTAATTGATGATCGTGCTAGGCGGGGAGGTAGCGGTGCCCTGTACTCGCAATCCGCTATAGCGGGGCTTAATTCCTGCTCGAGGCTCCCCGGTTGTGAGGTCGGTTGTTGCGCAAGTGGTGTTGAAGGTTGGGTCCTGCGCAACGGAAACTCGTGAACCCCGTCAGGTCCGGGAGGAAGCAGCGGTAAGCGGGCCATTCCGTGTGCCGCGGGGAAGCCTGGCTGGAGCTAACTACGCGGCAACGCTTGGGGCCGGATGTCAACAGCAGGTGCACGGTCATCTTTTCTGCTAATTTTGGCTTAATCACAAGAAGATCAAGCTGGAGGCTAATATTGGCTTACCTATCTCTCTACCGGAAGTGGCGGCCTCAGACCTTTGATGATATCGTAGGTCAATCCCATATTACGCAGACCTTAAAGAACGCCATCAAAAGGGGCAGGATATCCCATGCCTACCTTTTCTGTGGACCCCGCGGCACCGGTAAGACAACCACCGCAAGGGTGTTGGCAAAGGCGATAAATTGCGCCGAGGGCCCCACGCCGACGCCATGCAATCAATGCGATTCTTGCAGATCGATCAGTGATGGAAGTTCGATCGATGTCCTTGAACTTGACGCAGCATCTAACCGCAGGGTCGAGGAGATACGGGAGCTTCTAGAGAGGATTCCCTACAGCTCGACGGAGGGGCATAAGAAGGTTTATATCGTAGACGAGGTTCATATGCTCACCGCCGAGTCTTTTAACACGCTTTTAAAAACACTCGAGGAGCCGCCAGAGCACGTCATCTTCGTTCTCGCAACAACCGAGCCCTACAAGGTTCTCCCAACTATTCTATCTAGGTGCCAACGGTTTGATTTCAGGCATATCTCTGCTCCTGATATCGAGGCAAGGCTAAGAGAAGTTGCAGATGCAGAAGGAATAACTATAGAGACATCCGCCCTGTCGTTAATCGCATATCATGCCCAGGGTGCACTTCGTGATGCACTTGGAGCCCTGGAGCAGCTTATATCGTATTCGGATGAGGAGATAACAAGTGCTAATGTAATTTCACTCCTCGGTCTAACCAATAGCGAACTCCTGTTTGATTTTGCCGATATACTCGGCAGGGGAGATCTTGCCGCCGGCCTTTTGTTTATCGATGAGCTAACTGAAAAGGGCTTTGATATTCGACAATTCATCCAAGATCTCCTCGATCACCTGCGCAATCTTTTCCTAATCCAAAATGTGCCTAATGCTAAACCCACAAGGATGCTAGATGAGCTAAGGGAGAGGCTATCTGGGCAGGCAACCGCAATGAACCCACGGTCACTGATGTTTTTCATAAATACCCTAAGCGATATCTATAACCAGTCCAGGTGGGCAACGGATATCCGGCTGCTCTTCGAGATCGCCCTGTTTAAAATGGTAAAAGCCGATACTGATGTCTCCATTGAGGGAATATTGCATAGGATCGAGCGTCTCGAAAGCGCTATATTAGCAGGCGCTGCTCCTTTAGCATCAGATACCGTGCTCCAACAGTCTCAAAGCAAGATACCGCCGGAAAATGAAGATAAGAAGGATCTTAGATCGGTTGGCAGTAAGGAGCAGACCCCTGTAATGGGTACAGCCGTGGGGACGTTAGATGACAGAGCGGTTGATATAGAGATGGTGCGAAGGATATGGACCCAGGTTCTTAATATCGTAAAGGGGGAGAAGCCCTCAAGATACAGCTTCTTTGCCGCCGGTAAGCCCAGCCGGATTGACAATGGCAGGCTAGTCCTATCATTTAAGAAGAGCGACAAAGATTTCGTGGAGAGTTCGGAAAACCTAAGGCTGCTTCAAAACGCGGTGAAGGTAGTAAGCGGCCTTGATATCCCCGTTACCTGTGAATTTGCTAACGATGCCGTCAAGACCGTCGCCGTGGTGGAACACGCTGCAGCGGAGGAGACCCCATTGCCGCCGGACGATTATATCAGGTTGGTTCAGGACACATTTGGTGCTAAGATAGTTGAGGAAATTTCCATCGATGAAATTTAAGATCGGAGGATGGATGAAGGGCCAATACGGAAATATGATGAAACAGATTCAAAAGATGCAGGCCAATATGGCTAAGGTTGAGCAAGAGCTGGCTGAAATCAAGATTGAGGCGAGCGCTGGTGGAGGGGCCGTTAAGGCTGTTGTGACCGGTAAGCAGCAAATACTAGAGGTAAAGATAGATCCATCAGTAGTTGATCCGGAGGATGTCGAGATACTTGAGGATATGGTCGTCGCCGCGGTGAATGAAGCGCTCCGTCAATCCCAGGAGCTTGCCCAGAAGAAGCTCGCCGCTGTAACCGGCCCACTTGCCGGTGGCTTAGGCGGCCTGGGATTGCCAGGGTTTTAGGGTATCTGCCGCTATATTATAAGGCTTATGACTAGATGATTACCGGAGGTATTTTACCTATCGGTGTTATCCCTGCCCCATGCCTACCCAAGCATTTTCCCCAAAAATAAGGTATAATCTGGTAATTACAGGTGAGGAAGTAAGGTGGAATTGCAAGAATGTCATATTATGCTGGTCCGGTTGCCGGTCTGATTGAAGAGCTATCTAAGCTTCCGGGTGTCGGTCCAAAAACTGCACAGCGACTCGCTTTTTACATCCTTAAGACTTCACCAGCCGATGCGAAAAAACTCGCCAGGGCCATCGATGAGGTAAAAGATAAGATAAGATTCTGCGAAGAGTGCTTTAATGTAACCGATCAGGTCAAGTGTGAGTTCTGCAGAGATGCTAACCGCGAACAAGCTGCCATCTGCGTCGTAGAGGAGCCGAAGGATATCGTCGCACTCGAGAAGACGGGCGAGTTTAAGGGCCTATACCACGTTCTTCAGGGCGCAATATCGCCGATTGAAGGGATAGGGCCAGATGACATCCGGGTCAGGGAGCTGCTTAAAAGGCTTGGAGAGAAGGAAGTGCGCGAGATCGTTATCGCTACAAATCCCAATATTGAAGGTGAAGCTACAGCCATGTACCTCGCAAAACTCATCAAACCCTTAGGTATTCAGGTCACCCGCATCGCAAGCGGTCTTCCCGTTGGTGGAGATCTTGAATATGCCGATGAGGTAACTTTAGGGCGCGCCCTTGAAGGAAGGCGAGAAATGTAGTTTACTCTTACTGGTAATTATTACCAGTAAGGTAATGATAACCGCGGTATTTTTACGTGAAGTCTTTGATCGCTTATCTAATCGCTTACCGTTAAAATGTACCGCTTACAGTATTTACGTTGACAGACTAAGGGGACACTATTAGAATTCTTCTATTGGTCTTTGACCATTGAGAAGACGAGTCTCAAATATTTCGGAGGTGACAATGGGAGAGGGGAAACTAACTGAGATTCGCTGGCATGCAAGGGGAGGCCAAGGCGCTGTTACAGCCGCTAAGCTTCTAGCCGAGACAGCCCTTGCACAGGGCCAGTACTTTCAAGCATTTCCGGAGTACGGCCCGGAAAGAATGGGCGCTCCGATTCAGGCGTTTACGAGAATCAGTAATGAGCCTATCCATATTCGAAGCAGCGTAACGAATCCTGAGATCGTAGTAGTTCTCGATCCCACGCTTTTGAAGGCGGTAGATGTTACCGCGGGCATGGGCGAGGATGGCATTTTAATCGTTAACACCGACGAGGAGCCGGCCGCGATTCGAGAGGCCATGAACCTTAAGGGATGTAAGGTGTTTACCGTTAATGCGAGCAAAATTGCACAGGAGACGATTGGCCGGCCAATTCCAAATACACCCATGATGGGTGCGCTTGTGAAGGCGACCGGCATTATATCGGTCGAAAGCCTTGCTGATTATGTCCGCAAATCATTCGGTAAAAAGTTTACCGAGGAGATTATCGAGGGCAACGTGAAGGCTGTCGAGCGCGCCTATGCGGAGGTGAAGGCTGAATGAAATGGGACATAAAGGATGTTGAAAGCTGGGGTTGGCAGAAGCATCCAATAGGTGCAACCATCCCCGAGGGTGGAAATGCCGATTACTATAAAACCGGCGGCTGGCGTACCCAGAGACCGGTCTGGGACGAGAAGAAATGCACAGATTGTCTCCTCTGCTGGATTAACTGCCCGGATTCATCCGTAAGGGTTGCGGGCGAAAAATTTGCAAATTTTGACTACGACCACTGTAAGGGTTGTGGAATTTGCGCCAAGATCTGTACGCCGAAGGCTATTGCAATGCGGGATGAAGGAGGCGAGGAATAATGGCTAAGACGGCTGTAAAAACTAGGACCGTCGCGATGACCGGTAATGCCGGCTGCGCGCTTGCCATGAAGCAGATTAACCCGGATGTCGTGGCTGCCTATCCAATTACGCCACAGACGACGATTGTGGAGGAATTTGCCAACTACGTGGCAAATGGCCAGGTGGATACCGAGTACGTTAACGTTGAGTCAGAGCATAGCGCAATGAGCGCTTGCATTGGCGCATCGGCTGCTGGAGCCAGGGTCATGACGACGACTTCGTCTCAGGGTCTTGCCCTTATGTGGGAGGAACTCTCAATTGCTTCTGCGATGAGGCTCCCGATAGTGATGCACAATGTAAACAGGGCGCTCTCCGGCCCGATTAACATCCACTGTGACCATTCGGACTCCATGGGTGCGCGCGATATGGGCTGGGTGCAATTATTCTCGGAGAATGCCCAGGAGGCCTATGATAATACGATAATCGCAATGCGTGTGGCCGAACATGAGGACGTGTTGTTGCCGGTAATGATATTGCACGACGGGTTTATTACAAGCCATGCCATCGACCGCTTTGATATATTAGGCGATGATGAGGTTAAAAGCTTTGTCGGGGAGTATATACCGAAGCGGACTCTTCTTGACGTCGATGATCCGGCGACTTTCGGTCCTTTTGCGATGCCCGCCTTCTATTATGAGCAGAGGAAGGCGCTTCGCGTTGCCCTGGATGGCGCTAAGGATGTCGTCATCAAGGTCTCAAAGGAATACGGCGAGCTAACGGGCAGAATGTATGGGCTATTTGAGGAGTATAAGCTGGATGATGCCGAACTTGGCATTATAGTTCTTGGTTCAACCGCTGGCACGGCAAAATATGTTGTCGATAGGATGAGGGTAGAAGGGGTTAAGGTCGGCTTGCTAAAGCCAAGGCTGTTTAGACCCTTCCCGTCAGCGGAAATTGCAGATGCCCTCTCGCACCTTAAGGCCGTAGCCGTTATGGACCGCTCCGATTCCATCGGCGCGCTTGGCGGGCCCGTTTATGTCGAGGTGAAGGCGGCGCTTTATAACAGCTCAAAACGACCGGCAGTTCAGGGCTATGTCTACGGGCTTGGTGGGAGAGATACTGGCCCGGATCAGATAGAGACGGTCATCAACGACATAAAGAAGGTAGCTGGGGGCGAAGAAGCGCCTCGCGAGACCGTTACATTAATTGGAGTAAAGGAGTAGGAGGCAGATGGCAACTATTAAAGAGCTCAGCAGAAAACCCGATCTTCTAAGCGGCGGTCACAGGCTGTGTGCTGGTTGCGGCGCCTCCATCGCAGTTCGCCAGGTACTACTTGGGGCAAATACCCCGGTGGTTGCCGGATCGGCAACCGGCTGTCTAGAGGTTTCATCGACGCCATACCCGTTTACCGCGTGGAAGGTACCGTTTATACACAATGCGTTTGAAAATTCTGCGGCGACGATTAGCGGTGTCGAGGCGGCCTATCAGGCGCTTAAAAGAAAGGGTAAAATCGATAAAGATATAAAGTTTGTCGCATTCGGCGGCGATGGTGGAACGTATGACATCGGTCTACAATCGCTCTCCGGTGCTATGGAACGCGGCCACAACATGGTCTACGTCTGCTATGATAACGGCGCATACATGAACACCGGCATCCAGCGCTCGGGCGCAACGCCGTTCGGTGCGGCCACGACAACATCGCCGGCCGGTAAGGTGCGCGCTGGTAAACCGCAGCAGAGAAAGGACCTTACCCAGATCATAGCGGCCCACAACATCCCATATGCCGCCCAGGCGAGTATCAGCCACTGGAAAGACCTGATCAAGAAGGCCGAGAAGGCTTTTACCGTAGACGGTCCGGCTTTCATAAATGTGCTTGCTCCGTGCCCGCGCGGGTGGAGAGTTGGAAACGATGAGACGATAGAAATTGCAAAGCTTGCAGTGCAGACCGGCTTCTGGCCGCTGTATGAGGTTGAAGATGGTGAATGGACGCTTAACTTTAAGCCGAAAGAGCTAAAGCCACTCGTTGATTTCCTAAAGCCACAAGGTCGCTTCAGGCACCTCTTCAAGCCGGGAAACGAGCAAGTTCTCGAGGAATTCCAGTTTCAGATAAACAAGAACTGGGAGATGCTGAAGAAGCGCTGTGGTGTGGAATAAAATTAGGGTCCGGGGACCAGGGGCCAGGGATAAAATTCAGGGGCCGAGCCTGTCTCGGCCCTTTTTAATATGGGTAGAAATAGCACTGTAGGGGCCGAGCCTGTCTCGGCCCTAAGAAATAGCACAGAGCTAAGAGAAAGAAGTGTGGGACTAGCCACTGGCCAATGAATGAATAACAAATGTAGTTGCCCGATTCATCGGGCGACAGAAGAGGTGTACCAGATGCGACCGGACATTCCGTTTAAAGAATATGCGAAGGAGACGACGCGCGATGTCTACTTCGTTGTTGAGCCGATTGCATCAAAGATTGAGGCCGGCGAGATTGACGATGCTCGCAACATGCTTGCCCGGCTTACCCTCTGGTTCTTAGATCAAATCGAGGCCGGTAAGCTTGAGCCCTGGAAGGCAAGGAATGCCTACTTCCTGCTAAACATCTATCTTATCGATAATTATCCCGGTGATATTTTAGGCGAGGAAGCCCACGAGCTTATCTATGAGGGCACCCTTCTTCACGAGTATGGGAAGGATTTTGGCCCGGATATAGGTTATATGCGTGAGCTTGCCGAGCGCATATCAGAAGCCATGTAGGATTGATGTCAAAGTAAAAACCCGCCAAGAACTCAACCTTTTAAATCATGTCTCTATCAAGTTCTCCTAAGATTCACCCCTAATCGCATTGGGTAGCAGTTGCCAGCAGTACTAACGAAATCTATCTTATAAGTCAAACAATAAATAACCTTATGCTTGATATGAACACAATCATATGGTAACGTCACCGTAGGTTCTGTCTAAATTTATTATTTACCATTCGCACCCTCGGAGGTTTAATAAGTATGGATTTACCAATTAAGTCTCCACCTAGACAAACTATCACTCTATCTCTTTTATGGTTTCGCTTGTTAACACTTACCCATATAGAATATACGAGAAACTCGGCGTCTCCTCGAAGCGAGAAGCCATTTCACAGATTATAGCAAAGGATCGATGTTGAGTGAGCAGTACAAAGGCAAACCTACTCCACTTGTTAATAATACGCTGGGTTACGCTGTTTCAAGTAGCGCTTCTTTATATGCTTGGAATGAGCACAGGCCCACCCCTTCTCTTTTTCGCCCTCCTCGTTTACTGCCTGCTGCTTACCTTGCTCTGGCGGAGGGCAACGGGTGTGATTAAAAGATACCCCCTGCTCGTGGCAATAGATCTCACCATATCGGGGATCTCAATATGGCTTACCGGTGGCACCTGGCAGAGCCCTTACTTCTTATATATATTTACCTCTCTTCTGATTGCCGCACTCTTCTTCCACGTACGGGGCGGGGTGGCTGCTGCTGGGTATTTTAGCGTTCTCTACACGGTTGGCCTTGTTATAAACGACAACGCCATAGCAAGAATTGCCGCACACAACGATCTCGATACGCTCATCTCGAATTACTTCGCCTTCTTTTTAGTCGCAATCTTCTTCGGGTACCCAGCGTACATCATCAGCCAGGTTGAAAAGACGCGGAAGGATTCGGCTCAAGCGCGCCTTCATGAGGCTAAGAAACTTTTAGCAGCTACCAGGGGGTCTAGTTCTCTTTCCTGCCGTGAACTTGAAATTCTTTCCTTGGTGAGCAAAGGAAAAACCAGTCAGCAGATTGCTGAAGAATTACATCTTTCTGAAAGGACCATTAGAAATCACCTCTATCGAATCTACAGAAAATTAGGTATCTCATCTAGGATAGAAGCCATCCTCTACTTTAGCAGCAAACCTTATCTCGAAGATAACGAAAAACAGCTAAATTGAGTCATTTGGGCGACAAGGAACCCTCATATTTGAGTCATTTGGGTGACAGACGGCAGGCACCTCTTTTGGTAGGCTTCTCACTAAGAGATCAAAAGGCGGGTTACTAATGAAACCGGTGGATCATCTCGTAAAGGCTCGCTTAATCAAGAAAGGGGGTTTCTTATGGGCTGAGGGTGACTGACCAATCTGTAGAGACATAATCACAATCCGGGATACTCATATGCGGCAATTGCTCACCCATATGGTAGCCCAAGCTGGAAGGACTGGAGCGTTTCTGGCTTTAGAGCACTAGAGCTTATGTCGAACGAGCGGCAGGCATCAGACTCAACTATTAATAAATGGTTTGAACTCTTAAGAGCAGGCTTGAGCAATAAGCTTGCTGGAGGAAGCTTTGTGGTAGGAATTGCTGGATCTGATGCTCACTACCTTATGGACCCAGGAGGGGCTGGCTTTACCTGGCTTTACAGCACCTCGTATACCGCGACGTATCGCGAAGCAATCTGGTCAGCAATTAAAGCAGGTAAAGTATCGGCCTCCGGCAGGAAAGATCTTGGCGTGTTTGCCTTGAATAATGCATCTCAAGGGAGCGTTATTCAAGTCTCCAGTTCAGGCAGTCTTAGCTTTAAGCTTGTGCAGCAACCTGTTACAGGCAGAAAATGCACACAGATAACCATTCGTGATAAGAACAACACAATCTTAAGAACAATATCAAACCCGACCGCTACCGAAACGTATGTAACGTTACCAGCCCCAACAAGCAATAATTTTTATGTTGTAAAGTTTGTTTTCGCAAAAACAGACAATACTGATTATTCGCATGTCTGGGCCAATCCAATATTTGTGAAAAAGATTTAAAGGGGGATAAATGCAAGCACTAGGGCATACAACTAAGGCGAGGCTGTTACCATCCTTAAACGAGTCAAAGTAGTGGGTTATAGTGGGCTCAATATACGGTCCATTAATAATTTTAACAACTAGTTTGAACTGGGATTATACAATGATAAAAAGAGAGCATGGGGGCCGATCGTTAAAATGCCGTCGAAAAACCGACAGTCCTTACCGAGGAATCATCAACATACCGGTGATATTAATTAAGGATTTATCGATATATCGCAGTTAGTATATGAATTAGCTTATTTATTGCAGTGATATAAGCACCCGAAAGGCCTTTTATTAATCATTTGCAGCATGATTAAAGTTTGCTTTTTATCAATACCAAGCTTATAATTAACTTAGTATTGTAAATAAAGCTACAAAGGATGGTGCTTGCTGATGCAGAAGTTAACGAGTGCGAAGCCAACCCCGACAGCGGTTCTTCATCGCTTATCCTTATATCATTGCCTGTTAACCGATTGGCTTTTAGCTAGTAAGAAGGGCGCTATAACATCGAAAGAGTTAGCTAGCACACTCGGCCTAAATGAGGTAACCGTGAGAAATGATCTCTCGTTTCTAGGTGAGACACCGGGGAAACGTGGAGTTGGCTATAGTATTGATGGCTTAAGGCAGATGCTGGGGGAATTTCTCGGTCTACCGCCATTTGCACCAGTTGCCTTCGTTGGGTCAGCCAAGGTTGTGAGTTCGCTCTTTAGTTTTTTCCTAGTTGAGAAGTTCGGGTTCATATCGGCCGCTTTCTTTTCTGAGGATCCGAACGACAGGACTGCGGTGATTAACGGCCGGGAGGTTCAGTCCATTGAGGCGATTTCGCCGGAGCTTGCCTCGATGGGGGTCAATATAGCGGTGGTTATAACGCATCCAACCTGGGTCCAGCATAGCATCAATCTTCTTGCCCAGGCGGGCGTTAAGGGCATCTTAGTTTTAACGCCCTCAGTGGTAATTGAGGCACCGGAGGGCGTCCACGTCACGCAGATTAGAATCCCCTGTGATCTCAAGGCGCTCTTCCACCGAGTAAGCTTACTAGACCAGCAGGCATAAGGTTATTTTTCTTTATTTTGGCAATCTATCTTGATGCGGAGTGGATAATGTTCCACCCCGAAAGGTCTGTGACGTACAGGCTGGTTTTACGGAGAACGCTTTTATCGTCACCAAGCCCCCACTTGATGATTATCAACCAGCAGTCTTGCTTCTTAAATTTGGCCTTCTCCAGGTAGACCGGGAGTGCGGCATGTTTTATCCGGTCCAGAAGCGCGTTAATAGGGTCTCGCAGCAGCTCGCCCTCTCCCCCCTGCTCGGTTACCTTTTCTAGCAACGCGTTGACGGTTTGCACCCGCCTATCACCGGCATCCTTTACGCTGTACAGGCCATCGGTCTTTTTATGTATGTCATCAAGCAGTACCCCCGCAGATGCGGCATCATAGTCCTTCCTTGAAATCAAAACCGTGGGCCAGGGTTCATCGACTGAAGTGGAAAGTGCTTTCTCGTAGTGTCTGTATGCCTCCTCTTGCCCACTACCCGCTGCCCCACTGTAATCGGTGGCTCCGTGGGTTTCAGCAAGGCCCTTAGGCCCTACTGTGTGATCGAGCAGAGCATTTTTCTCTTTCATCTCTTGGGAATAGGTATATTCATCGGTGGGCCCGCCCTGCCCAGGCTTGCTTTCATACTTACTTGGAGCCCGCTTGACGGCCACTTTGTCATCCAATTTACCTGTATCGGTTAGCGAAAACAAAGATACCAGCGCGATGGCTGCTACAGCACCCGTGGCCACCAGGTATCGCAGCTTGGGCATTGCCAACCAGCGCTTTGCCAGTGAAGTACCAGTTGGTTTATCCTCTACTATCTGCCTGAGGGCACGCTCAACACCTGCCGGCACGTCGAGATCATCAAGGCCGCGCACCAACTCGACGGCGTTCTTTAACTTGGTAAGCTGCGCCTGGCAATTTGGACAATCACCAAGGTGAGAGGCCACGTGCTGGCGCTCTTCCGCTGCGAGTTCATCGTCTATATATGCACTTAGCAGATCGACAGTACCTTCACAATTCATAATCTCATCCATTTAGACGTTTATTTTCCCATGTCGTTCCATCGTTGGGGCAAGCTTCTCAGCTAGTTTCAACCTGGCGCGCGCCAGGCGCGATTTTACAGTGCCAACCGGCACATCGGTGATATTGGCGATATCTTCATAGTTGTAGCCTCGTAAATCGCGGAGGATTATCGCGATGCGCTGATCTTCTGGCAGCGCTAAAATGGCCGATTGCACCAGCTCCTGTAACTCCTTTTGCTCGTAGAGCTGACTTGGGCCAGCACCTCCATCCGATAGCACCGCCTCATCGATCTCTAAGATCGGCACTCTCCGGGACTCCTTTCGGAACCAATCTTTGCAGTAGTTTGTCGCCAGGCGGTAGAGCCAGGTGGAAAAGGCGGCATCACCCCGAAAGCTCACCAATTTTTTATAGAGGTGAATGAATATTTCCTGAGTTAAATCGGCGGCATCTGTGGCGTTACCTGTCATCCGGTAAGTCAAATTGTATATATAGCGCTCATACCGGCTTACAAGCTCGTTAAAGGAGCCTTTATCACCAGCCAGATAGCTCTGTATTACTAGGCTGTCCGGGTCGGACTTATTACTTGCCATCTTCTACCTTTAAGATCGCCATATGCTTTCGTTGAAAGAATATCACAGATGTGGACCGTTAAATAGTCGAAATCTACAGGGAAGGGAACCGCAACGGTCTGCATGACGTCTAAGGGTTAGGTAAAGTTTAAGGAGGATATAATGTCAAAAATAAGCATTAGATCAGCGATTTTAGGAATTCTTATCGGCCTGCTCATCTTCTACCTGGCATCCATGGCTCTCACTGCGCTGCAGCCGGGCAAGCAGGATCAACCGGTCGGGTATTCTAAGGCCGAGTTCTCCACGAAGGCTGGTGGAGCGCCCTCGAAGTACGCACAACGTGAGATTCAATCCACCGATGAGGCTTCCGATGAACTGGCAAAGGGGGTGCCTGGGTATGGCAGGACTGAAGGCACGCACAGTATTGGGCAACCTGGCTCTTACTCACCCGGCTCTTACTCCGATGCGGCTCTTACAAAGCTTAAGATGCCAGCACTCGATGAGAAGATCATAAGAACGGCCAATATTGAGGTTCAAGTTAAGAAGGGTGAGTTTAATTCGAGCTATGATCGTGCGGTAACAATTGCAAGGAGTGTCGGCGGATTTGTGAGCCAATCTAAAAGCCTGGCGACAAACAATAACATCGCCAGCGGTGAGATCATAATGCGGATTCCCGCCCAGGACTTTGAAACGGTTCTTGCGGACCTCAAGCGGCTGGGCAAGGTTAAGTCAATCGATATTTCAAGCGAGGATGTTTCTGAGGAATACGTTGATTTGAAAAGCCGGCTGAAGCATTGGCGGGCACAGGAGGCCGTAATGCTCGATCTTATGGGAAAGGCGAAATCAATATCCGAGAGTATCACGATTCAAAACAACCTCTCGCAGATTCAGATGGAGATAGAGAAGATCAGCGGGCGCTTGAATTTCCTAGAGAACCGCACTAGCTATGCAACCATAAGGCTCTACATGGCCGAGCCTCAGGTCGCAGTACGGGCAGATAAATGGGGCTTCAAGGCAGCCATACGCAGTGCAATACAGGCGTGTGCAAATGTAATAAGCTCATTTATCGTTCTAATGGGTTATATATTACCCCTAGCGCTTCTTACCGGTATCGGATACGCGGTATATCGCCCTATTGCGAATATTGTGAGCGTAAGGAGAAGAGTCCCGGATATCGATACGGTTCACGACCGATAGAGTTAGAGTTTCTAAAGGTTTGCAATAAGCTCGTTGCTCCGCTTTTTAATCTCCCAGCGGATTCGGCCGAGCGTTGTCCACTGCGAAGCCACCACAACCAGTGCGATATCTTGGATAAGCGGCGCTACCACAATGGGCCCCTGCTCATACTCGAGCATGGCCAACTGGAGGTCACCCTGTTCAAGCTCACGTCCAATTTTATCGAGGGTGCCAAAGCCGGTTGCTATAACCGCACTTACCATATCAAGATCGAACTTGGTAGTTGATGCATAATCAACTATAAAGCCATCACGGGTCACCAAGAGAGCGGCTATAACCCCATCTAGGCTCGTAAACTGGTGCAGGATCTGCTGCAGCGTAACAATATCTGCGGGCTCTTCTTTACTTAATAACCGGTCGACTTCTTCTTTTGTGATTAACGGTCCTTCTTTTACGGTCTTCGCGGGCTCTCTCGCCTTAAATGCTCCCGATTCCGTGTCTTCAACAGCGAGAACTTTTTCTCCGGCATCTTGCCCTACCAGGGTTTCTTCGGTGGCAAATCCGCCATCCTCCTCTGCGGGCTTGATTAGATTACCTTCAATCTCTCGGGATTCCTTCATTCTTTCAGCAAGCGCTTCGATAATGTTTTTACGAACCTCTGCTTCATTAGATGATAATCCTATATCTACAACGGTATCTGATTCTTCTTTTTCCTTATGGTTGGAGTTCTTATCCGGTTCGTTGCCTTTCAAGAATACCGATATCAGCTCTGCAAAGTCTCGCTCATTCAACTTGGACCTCCTGTGGGACAAAACTTACTATGTGTTAATAGTTTACAGGCAAAAAGCCTGATTGCCAAGTATTAAAGAGCCTTGTATCGAGTTATAGGTGCCGGGCTTAGGTTATCGATATTTGTCTTAAACGATAGTTTTTAGCGGATAGTATTGCATGCAGGTTAGTAGAAGATTTGGCATACAGTGCAGTGAGTTATTTATTTTTAACGCGACCGCGAAGATTACCCATACGATTCCGTTGCTCGTTATCGATATCAACCAATGTATTTATGACGCGTGCAATCTCTGCTTCCGGTTCATAGGAATAGATTGAGAATAGGTTTCCATTCTCAGAAATCTTTTTTAGGATCCCAGCTTTAGCAAGGCCCTCTACCTCCTTAAACACTAGATCAGCCCTGCGGCCGATTATGTTTGCTAGACCCCGCGGTGTATGTATGGAGAAGGGGTTTGCTTTATAAAACTGGATCAAATTCCACTTAATGGGCGACTCAAGGATATCTAGAACTGTCGTCCTTGTTCTATCATTTAATTTTTTTATAAACCTAGCAACCTTTCTGTTTATTAGTGCATTCATCAATCAATCCTACCTGCTCGCTAACCCTTAAAAGAGCTTGTATTGCTGATCAAGCCTATTAGGGCCGATATTAAAATAATATCTTGGTGGGTGCCTGAATACCTATTAATACTAGTATTATCGGCTTCCATGTCCACATACTAAATATAGCTTCCTCCTAGCGAGGATTTAAGAAGTGTAGGGGAGGGTACGAAAATAGGTACTCTGCGAGCGGCCAAAAGCAATCAGCGATGTGCGTATGCTTGTCCCAGGAACAGGCCTATATCGAGGTCACCGGGGATTCAACCGCTGTAACTAACCATAAGCCTAGAGGAGCCTTAAAATTAAAGACGCCAGACCCGAGTCTGGCGTCATCTTCGAATAATTAGACAGATACCTACTCTTCCTCTACCTTTATTGCCTCCATTGCGCACTCTTCCTCACAGGTCTTGCAGCCATCACAGCTATCGTCATTGACGGCCTCGGCGATATCATCGATGAGTTCGAATACGCTATTGGGGCAGCTGTCTATACAGGTTCCGCACCCCGAACACTCATCAACATCAATCACGGGTCTTGGCATTGAAACTCCTCCTCATAGTAGGCCTTAATCTGTACTATTAAATCTTATACAAAACTACTTGCAGATTGTAAAGAGATTTGCACCGTAGGTTATGGTAATTTATGGCTATTTACGGTTGGTAGGCATTACGCTTGAGGAAGGAATAACCACGCCATAGTCTTACATTGCCACATTGGTAACATATCGGGAATTGCAAAAATATTTTGATAAATATAGCAAGAGTTAACTTATAAAACTTGACAATACCACACTTAGATTTTATACTAACATTAAATTATAGCGTAAGGAGTGTTGATATATGGCTAAAGCTCTGGGGATTGACCTGGGAACGACCAATTCGTGCATGGCCATTCTTGAGGTCGGCGAACCAAAGGTTATTGCCAACGCTGAGGGTGGCAGGGTTACACCGTCGGTAGTCGCTTTCTCAAAGACAGGTGAAATCCTTGTCGGCGAGGTTGCCAAACGCCAGGCAATAACCAACCCAGACCGTACGATCAAGTCGGTGAAGCGTAGGATGGGAACGGACTGGAAGATCAATATTGATAGCAAAGACTACACGCCGCAGCAGATATCGGCCTTCGTTCTGCAAAAGCTTAAGAGGGACGCCGAGGCGTACCTCGGTGAGAAAATTACCCAGGCTGTAATCACCGTGCCGGCATATTTCGAGGATTCGCAGAGGCAGGCGACAAAGGACGCCGGAAAGATTGCGGGACTGGAGGTTTTAAGAATCATAAATGAACCGACCGCCGCGGCGCTCGCCTATGGACTTGACAAGGAGCATGACCAGACGATTCTTATATTTGACCTGGGTGGTGGAACGTTTGATGTATCCATTCTGGATATCGGCGATGGCGTCTTTGAGGTTCGCGCAACCTCGGGAGATAATCACCTCGGGGGCGATGATTGGGATCAAAAGGTAATCGACTGGATGGCAGAAGATTTTAAGGCTAAGAACGGGATAGACCTAAGGAATGATAAAATGGCGATGCAGCGCTTAAAAGAAGCGGCGGAGAAGGCTAAGATGGAGCTTTCAACAACCCTTTCCACCAATATCAACCTGCCGTTTATCACTGCAGATGCGGATGGACCGAAGCATCTGGACATGACGCTTTCGCGCTCGGAGTTCCAGAAGATGACGGTCGATCTTCTCGATAGGTGCCGCAAGCCGGTACAGCAGGCAATGAAGGACGCTGGCGTTTCCGCGGGTGATATCGATCATGTCATACTGGTCGGCGGCTCAACTAGGATGCCGGCGGTCCAGGATATGGTCAAGGAATACACCGGAAAAGAGCCACACAAGGGCGTAAACCCAGATGAGGTTGTTGCTGTCGGTGCGGCGATACAGGCTGGCGTACTGATGGGCGAGGTAAAGGACATCCTTCTTCTCGACGTTACCCCATTGTCTTTAGGTATAGAGACGCTCGGCGGTGTGTTTACCAAGCTAATTGAGAGGAATACCACCATCCCGACGAGGAAGAGTGAAATATTTACCACTGCTGCTGACGGCCAGACCAGCGTTGAAATCCATGTGCTACAGGGCGAGCGCGAGATGGCCGCTTACAATAAGACCCTTGGTCGATTCCACCTTGTGGATATCCCGCCGGCCCCAAGGGGGGTGCCGCAAATTGAGGTGGGATTTGATATAGACGCCAACGGTATCGTAAATGTCTCCGCGAAGGATCTCGGCACTGGAAAAGAGCAGAGAATTACTGTTACCGGCGCCACCGCTCTTGGCAAGGATGAGATAGATCGAATGGTGAAAGAGTCGGAGGCCCATGCAGATGAGGACCGCAAGAGGCGCGAGGAGGCGGAGGTTAGAAACAACGCCGATAATCTCGCCTATACGACAGAGCGTACATTAAAAGATGTCGGCGATAAGTTGTCACCAGCCGATAAAGAAGCGATTGAGAAAGCAGTTGCCGAGGTAAAAGATGCCCTTAAGGGATCTGATATCGAGAGGATTAAAAAGGCGACAGAAGAGCTGCTTCAGCAATCCTATAAGATCGGTCAGGCGGTTTATTCGCAGCAGACAGCCGGCACAGCAGCCGATGGGGACGGATCTGGACCATCGAGCGATGGAGAGAATGTGGTGGATGCTGATTTCGAAGTCGTCAACGAAGAGCGTGATGGTAAATAGCTAAGAAGGTGACCGGGAAGAGTGGTGCGATATTGAAAAAATCAAGGTTGAGGAAGAGAAATAACTTTACTGAGGAACGCCACTTCTTCCCAGCAATTTTGAGGTGATGGTATTGGCAAGCGATAAGGACCTAAATGGACGCACCAATTTAAAAGATGAGCCCACATTAATCGGTGCTGGGCAGGTCCAGGATGGGGTGGAACCAGAGGCACTGGATGATGTATTGGGTGACGTCCAGCAGGAGGATTACGATATTTTAAAAGAGCGCTTGAGCCAGAAAGAAGCAGAAGCGGCCGAATATCTCGATAAGTTAAAAAGGGTTCAGGCGGAGATGGAGAATTTTCGCAAGAGGATGCTAAAAGAACAGGAACAGATAATTCAATACGCGGCCCAAACCATAATACGAGAGCTTCTACCTGTAATCGATAATCTTGAGAGGGCTCTGGAAGCATCAAAAGGTGATGTTGATGGAGGAAAATTGCTTGAGGGCGTCGAATTGATCTATTCCCAATTGAAGGATCTTCTGGCAAGAGAGTGTGTCGAGGTGATCGATCCTCTTGGTGATGAGTTTGATCCCCAAAAACACGAGGCGGTTATGCAGGTAGAGAGCGATGAGCATGAGGAAAATGCCGTAGCGGAAGTTCTTCAAAAAGGTTATGAGCTTAGGGGCAGGCTTTTACGCCCGGCGATAGTGAAAGTCGCCAGGTAGCTGCTAGAAGGGACCAGGGTCCAGGGGTGTGGGTAAGAGATGTGGGTAATTAGCCAATGGCCAATGAGTGGGTAGAAGGTATGGGAAGTTACGAAGCCAATGTAGCTCAGGGCTTTAGCCCTGATAAAAAAGCAGTAAAAAGCTATAAATTATTTAATCAGACATTGACAATACATATGACAATAAGGTGTTGGTTGATACAAAGGCATTCTAATACTTAAAAATATAGAAAATACGATTTAGATCCTTCGCCTCCGTTCCACTGCGGCTCAGGATGACAGATTGGTGAATTGCTCCTATAAGGATGACAAGTTGGGGAATTGCAAAATTCCTGAAGTAGAAAATCAGGTACAATT
>JACUUO010000021.1 GCA_014859275.1 Actinomycetota bacterium
GGTATAAATACGCCCGATAAATCGGGCAACTACTGGGCGGACACAGGGTCCGCCCGTACGTATATAATAATTCAATCTATTTTCTACTCTCTAGTACAGCGTCGCACTGCTTTTGATTTAAAAGCATTCTTACACCGATATGTAATCTATGACATAAGCCTTTAATGTATCTGTGACGCTGTACTAGATTTCATGTTTGTTAACATGTAAACAATGTGATTCCATCACTGGAAATAGTTTGTATCATTAGTTACAATATATGGGGGATATTGTTTCTCCTGGCGCTGGCAATATATTCGCCAGCCATTGGATCTGGTATCTAGATGAGGTGTTAAGGGTGAACGATATACCAGAAGGCGTGATTGAGCGCCTTTCGACATATCTGAACTGTTTAATTAAGTTTCAACAGAATAATATTAAAACTATCTCATCAGAGCGTCTTGGTGCCTCTAGTGGGGTTAATCCAGCTGAGGTACGCAGGGACTTCACTTATTTCGGCACTTTTGGGAAGAAGGGTGTCGGCTACGATGTCAATGCCATGATTCAGCGCATACAGAGAATACTGGGTTCGGATGAGCCGCATAAGATCGCTCTTGTTGGTGCGGGAAATCTCGGATCAGCTATTGCTTCGTATGAGGGATTGCTGCAGCACGGGTTTCATATTGCGGCTATCTTTGACAACAGTCCATCAAAGATTGGAAAGAACATCGGACACCTCGAAGTATTTAATGTAAAAGACTTACCTCAGATCACGCAGAATGCCAATATTTCGATAGGGATAATTGCGGTGCCGCCGGCTGCCGCTCAGCAAGTGGCCGATCTTCTTGTTGAAGGCAATGTCTCGGTAATATTAAACTATACTCCTGCGCTTATTAGTGTTCCGGCAGGTATTCAATTGCATAACACCGACCCCGTGCAACAATTACTCCATACACTCTACTATCTATCGTCCAACGAGAGGGGCTTAGCCAAGAAGAAGCGTAGCATCACCTCAGGGCAGAGACGGGCTAAAAGAAGTTAAAGATGGCATATTGGACAATAAGTCAATCAATGATATGATGTTTTTAATAAAAGAAGAGGGATTGTGATTGCTTATGTTACCAGTAGTAAAAAGCATGGTTACACCAGCATTTATGCCGTCGCTCGGTCTGCCCGAATTATTATTAATCCTTGCCATCGTCTTGGTCATCTTTGGTCCAAAGAAACTCCCTGCGATGGGAAGAGCAATAGGACAGAGCATAAGGGAGCTAAAGAAAGCAACTGATCAAAAGGATGAGGATAAAAAGGAAGACTCAGCAAGCATAAAGGAATAGCGCTTATTATAATGGACGGCCACTGCAACAGAACTGCAATAGATTTATATTTAAAGAGTGATCAACACCTTTTCTACTAATACGAATGAACGAAAACTACCAGTAATAAACCCTATTACGGGTACGATGCTTATCAACCGCAATATCTTCCATAAGCTTGGCGTTAAGAACCGGGTAGAGGCAGCAAAAATCGCTTATCACTATACGGTTTTGTGACACCACTGAGTAAGCTAGCCCCCATTTAAGCCAAATTACTTCTAATTTCTAGGCATCAAACCGTTCTTGGATGGGTAATTAATAATGGTTAAGACCAAGTTTTAGGCTAAAACCTTTGCCGCTTATTGCCGATTCCTCTATACGGGAGTGTAGGAAAATTGGTGATTGATCGGTTGCGTGTGTCGGCTTCCCAGAGCGCAGGCGGAGAGGACCTTGGTTAATTTGGTGAATTAAGGGGAAAATCTAGTGCAAGTATTAGGTGTTGTATGGATATTTTTATAGAGGCGCTTTAGATGGAGGCAGGAACAGAAGATGAACATAAGTAATTACCCGTTGAAGGGCATGGATTCGGCATCTTGCGTTATTAACAACCAGACTCTAATAATCCAATCAAAGAAGCTTTTCGTTTTAAATGGTTCGGGAACGAAAATATGGGAATTATCTGATGGCCGGCATGCGATAGGAGATATTGTCGAAGAGATAAAGGTGAATAGCAGGAAGCCCGAAGATCAGATACGCAAAGAGACAGAAAATTTTATCGAAGAACTTGTTGAAAGACAGGTTCTAGTTTTACTTGACCATCCTTTAGGAAACAGTGGTCTAGATGAAGTTTTATGCCGATAAAAAACCTATGAACGCAACATGGGTTTCCTGATTCGGAAAGGAGCCAAGTGTCTAGTACTAGAAGAATTCCATTCGTCGATTTAGTAAGTGAGCAATCGCTTTTAGGTAAAGAGATCGAAAAAGCAATCAGTGATGTTCTAAATGAGGGCAGTTTTACCCTTGGGAGTTATGTCCGAAAGTTCGAGGAGGAATTTGCCTCATTCTGTGGGGTGGACTACGCGGTTGGGGTGGGCTCAGGCACCGATGCACTCCACTTAGCCCTACGGGCTTTGGGAGTAGGCCCAGGCGATGAAGTAATCACCGTGCCAAATACCTTTATCGCCACAGTTGAGGCGATAATCATGAGCGGAGCGCGTCCTGTCTTTGTGGATATCGGCAAAGACACTTACCTTATGGATGTGTCCCAACTTGAGGGCGCAATTACCGAAAAAACAAAGGCGATTATTCCCGTCCATCTTTACGGTCAACCGGCGGATATGGGGGATATATGCCGGATCGCCGCAGAGCACGATTTAAAGGTTGTAGAAGATGCATGCCAGGCACATGGCGCCTCGATAGGGGGTGTAAGAACTGGCAGCTTTGGTGATGCCGCCTGCTTTAGCTTTTATCCGAGCAAAAATTTAGGGGGCATTGGTGATGGAGGAGTTGTTGTTACCAACAGTAAAGATGTAAGCGATCGCATTGTTAGACTGCGTAATCACGGCGAACAAGGAAAATATAACCATGTTGAACCTGGTTTTTGCAGCCGTCTCCATGGAATCCAGGCTGCGGTACTTAGAGTAAAGCTAAAACACTTAGATCGTTGGAATAAGGCGAGACGGTATAATGCCAGGATATACGATTTGCTCTTCGAGGATACTCCTATCGTTAGGCCTCTCTGCAGGGATTCCAATGATCACGTTTATCACCTCTATGTAATTCGTGTTGGAAATAGAGATGGATTGAAACAGCATCTGGCGAACTTAAACATTGAAACCGGCATACATTACCCTGTACCGCTCCATATGCACAAGTGGCTTAAGGAGTATGGTTATAGTAAAGGGGACTTTCCGGTTACCGAGATGATGGCGGATGATATATTATCGCTCCCTATGTTTCCTGAACTAAAAGAATCCGATATCGAGCGGGTCGTAGCTGAGGTTGTTAATTTCTCGCTGAACGGTTCTAAAGTAGCTTAACCTCTGAAAAGCATGGATTATGAGATTTTATCAATAAGTACCTAAGGTACCATCGGTCTTGGCAATACCTACCGCCCTCTTAAATGCTACTATACTTAGGGGTAAAACAACTGCTGAGAATAATGCCAGCGCCAGCACATCTCCCGATATAGCTGATATCGCTGCTCCATTTAGCACTGCATACCGCATTGCTCTCAGCGAGTAGAAGACGGGAAACAGGTAAGATAGCCCCTGCAGCCATGAAGGCAGCACGGCAACAGGAAAGAAGGCTCCTCCTAGGAGGGAGGAGAGAGAGCCAAATAGCCAGTTAATCGGATCCCCCCGTTTTAATACCATAATCACGCTGGCGGAGATTATGCCCAGGCCGCTGAAGATAAAAACAGTCAGAACGAGAACAACTAGCGCAGCCGGTATGTTTGCCTTGCCCAGGTCGGCGCCGAAGAGCAGGGTGCCGATAGCTAGATAGATTAATATATTGAATGCCGTAAAAAGGAAATTCCACACGGACGAGGAAAATATTATGGTCGAGAGTCTTGTCGGCATTACCAGCATCGCCTCAAGTGTTCCCTGTGCCTGCTCGCTGCTTATGGCGGAAGAAAAAGTGCTAAGACCAGTACCTTGGAAACCGGTCAGTGCAATTCCGATAAGGACAAAAGCGAAGTAGTCACCGCCATACTGGGATAAATAAGGATTGGCAGCCTTGCCGATGAGTTTAGACACGAAGAAAAATGAAGCCACCGCAAAGAATATACCGAAAAAGCGCATTAGAAATGCCAATCGGTAGCTCATCTCTATGCTAAGATCTCTTCGTAGAAAGGTGAGCATCTTACTAAGAACCAATTCGATCACCCTTAACCAGGTCGACAAACATTTCTTCGAGAGATCGCTCACTCCTATTACAAGAGAGGATGGTTCCACCAGCAGTCAATATATCTCTCAATACACCGGAAAGTGGATTACAGCCATTAGTAAAGGTAAAACTGAGTTTTAGTAACCCATTTTCGCTCGGGTTTTCAGTCTCAACGTTGCCCAACTTGTACTTTTCGCCTATGGCGAAGCATCGAGAATGTGAGATATCCTGAGCCAGTATTTCATAGCGCTCCCTGCTTCCGAGGGCCTTTCTAAGCTCATCTACTGTTCCGCAAAAGATGATCCTTCCCTTATTCATAACGGCGATGCGGTCACATAGCTCTTCAGCCTCTTCCAGGCGATGAGTAGCAAGGAGAACAGTTTGTCGATTCTTAGATGCTAGTCTTTTAATAAATTGCTTTATCTCAGCTATTGCCAGTACATCTACACTCCTCGTCGGCTCATCAAGGAATAATACCTTAGGTTCGGTAAGTAGCGCCCTAGCAATCGAAAGCTTCTGTTTCATACCGGAGGAAAAACTGTAAAACATATTATTCGCTTCTTTGCCTAAACCGACTTCTTGCAGTACGTTATCGATCCTTTCTGGAATTTCGGATCTTCTTATATTACAAAGCCCCGCAAAGAAAGCGAGGTTTTGCCTCCCGGTAAGGCGCCAGTAAAAACTACGTTCTTCCCCCGTAACGAAGCCGATCAAGCATTTGACCTTATTTTCTTCGGCTACAACGTCAAAACCGCCGACAATTGCTCTTCCTGTAGTAGGTCTCATCAGGGTTGTAAGGATTTTAAAGAGCGTCGTTTTTCCGGCCCCGTTGGGGCCAAGAACGCCAAATATCTCACCTTGCTTGATCTGTAAGTTCACGTTATCGACGGCTCGTATTTTATCTTGTATAGGCGCGCGCATGAGCGCGCGCCTAATACCGGACGGAGGCTGATAAACCTTTATTAAGTTCTTTGTTTCTAATGCGTATGTTTCTTCTGTCTTCATTTAGGCCTTCATCCTAATACATTACCCTCTTAGCTTAGCGCCGGACTACCTGCATCTCCTGGATTGTGGTTGCCTTGGTTGCCTATACATCCGGGGTCTCCAAAACGGAAGCCCCATGCAGCACATGTGACGCCGCTCGGCCTTTCAAATTCAATTTTCTGAGCATGCAAGACCGGTTTTTCGTATTCTTTGACATCGGCTTTCCTTATCACCATGCCAACCCCCCTTTAGTAGATTTCGGTCTTCAGCCTCCTATTTCAGCCCGTTTCCGGGCAGCCCAGCTGTAATCAAGGTTTTATAAATCATCGCTTGCCGCCTGGCTTCTGCTGAACAGCCATACATGTCCTGATCTTCTAGGTAAGCTACGCCAGTACACCGCCTACAGTAGCCGAGAAGGTCGCATTGGCTACAAGCTGTAAGATGTTTCATCCGAATATCTCTCACCTGCGATAGCTGTTCAGAGGTATGCCAGATATCGCAAATTGAACTGTCCCTTACATTTCCGCAATTTAAGCGCAACAATACGCACGGGCTAACAATACCATCAGCGGAAACAAAGACACTGGTAGAGCCAGTAGCGCATGGCCTGGCCTCTTTTGCCTCATCAAAAGCCTTATTTGCTGGTACAGATTTGGAATAATCGTCAAGCATGTCTATCATAAAATCCGCAAGACACGAATCATTGGCTCTACAAGCAATTGTCTCTGCTGAACCGTCGCTTTTGGTAACCACGACGGGGTCTACCTGAAACCCAACGCCTAACGATTCTGCTAAATCGCGAATTTCCGAGTAGCTACTGCTGGTTCTCCTCATAAGCACGGTATTTATAAGTACGGGGACCTCTAAAGCGGCCAGTTGTTTAACGGCTCTGATCGAGGCGTTAAATGAGCCCTTTACTCCTGTCACGCTATCATGCGATTTTGCATCTGCTCCATATAAGCTAACGTCCAAACTCATCGGGCTCAATCGGCTTATCTCCTTGGCCCTACCTTTGTTGATAAGCGTTCCATTGGTCTTTATATGAAGCACAAATCCAAGCTCCCTAGCATACCAGCAAGTATCGAAGAAATCATTACGCACAAGGATTTCTCCGCCGGTCAAGGTAAGAAAAATCGTTCCCAAATCTGAGAGGTCCTTAAGCAATGTTTTAATCTCAGCCTGCGTAAGCTCTTTGGATGAAGTCGGTGCGATATAGCAATGAGAGCAACTCAGGTTGCAGCGATGGGTTAGCTCAATCATCGCCCTGATCGGAATATGCTCTTTCATTGCTTTTTCCATTAACCTGTCAAGGGGTAGTTCCATTGGCATATCCACCAATCCCTGATATCTACTTGTTACTTATTTCGACGATATCTTTCGAAAGCAATTCGTTTAAGAAATCTAGAACATCCTCACGGATTAAGCCCGCTTCAACATCGTATTCACTGGAAACGGATTTAATGATCGCATTGACATTTGCAGGGCCTACTGAAAGCGTTCCCCAAATACACTTGCCAACCTCATTCATGCTGTAAAGACATGTGTCCTTCAATGTTAATATCATTACCTCATCGCCTATACTTCTAACCGTAATATCTCTGCTTGGCTGCAAATTATCATTGAGCTTTATCACTTGATCACCTCCCAAAACGATTCGTCAGGCAGAAAATATAAATTATAGAATTCAACCTCTTGCAAGAGGTTGATAGCGTTGTCGGTGATTTTTTCAATTAGGGTTTTGTGACCATCAAAACGAATTATCTGCGGCAAAAGGGTTTTAAATGCGGACACTACATCCGGCTTCTCTCGTCGGTTGTAGAGGCCATGATAAATCCTGTAGATTCCATTTAAACCCCCACTTGCTTTTATTGTTTTGCCCGGGGTGGAACCCCAGAAAGGTGTGCTATAGAGCGTATATTTGCCATCAACGTTGCATACTGCAGTTAGCTCATCCCCAAGAATCGTGTAGTTCTGTGATAGGGCAGCAATAGTGCTTTTGCCGCTGCCGGATGGGCCGAAAAAGATATATCCTTTCCCATCTTTGATGATTGATGCGCCATGGAGCAGAAAACCGCCTGTATCGACTAATTTAATTGCGACAAGTAGTCGCAATAACGCATCCAATGAATACACAGCCCTGCGCTGGGTAATCTTACCGCGCCTATGGTTAAAATCCATGTGTGCATGAAAATCCTCTCTGCTTACGGATAAGAAGTCGCCTTCGTACTTTATGGAAACACCTGGCCCCATAGGGGCGATTAAAGATTCATCAGCCTCAACATCGATGATCAGGTCGGGCATACTATTAGATAAGAAACGACTATAGGAATTAGAAACTAGCCCTAGAAGTTCCTCATCACTGCAATTGATTCTTAAAGAGATACCGGCGATAGTTAACATGAGCCAACGCTCACCAGGGGTATTAAATGCATGCTTGGAATCGGTGAGTCCTATGGTGCTCGTTACGCGCTTCTGTCTGTCGTTGGTCTCATGTTTTAACCTTGCCATAGCTTCTACACCTCACTATTGGTCGGATAGGAATGCAACCCATAAACTTTCGTGTCTTGGGGTTCGCCAATCGGTAACCCATGTGATTCAACCCAGGCATGTCCCCTATACGTATCTTGATACTCACATACCCCAATGTGTATTGAGCTATCTATCCCTGCTTCTTTAAGTAATCTACAGAGAATAATCGAGCGCGTTACGCAGTTTTTTGCCCATGGCCCTCTCAGGCGTGATAACACGGCATCAATAAGACGAACAATCATTTTTTCATCTAATGGCGATCGGGAAGCTTTTGTTCTGTAGGTGAGTATTCTCACTATCGTCTCTATTCTCATAACTTTCCTGGCCGGGGGGACGGTGAGTGCAAGTACTAAAATCTTTATAAGAGCCATTACTTCTACCCCGGACAAGTTTTTCAGTTTCTCAAACCTACCCATTTTGTTCTTTGACATGAGGATGTTGCGCATCCTCCCGGTTTGTTCCACTATCCCTCCCCACTAGCCCTATATAAAAAAATTAGTCTAATAGTTTATTCCAAGACTGCTTGTCCCTTTATACCTTTAAATAAAGGTACTTAAACAAAGGAAAATAAGGATTTTCTAAGGGTTTATGCAATTTAAGGATGAGTGCAATAAGAATAACGCTGATTCCTTTATGCCTCTAATATTCGCTAAGACTCACCGGCTAGGGCAGCTTAATCGGCTTGATAACCAAACTTTAATACGGAAATATTGAATGTTAGTTTGCCCTCGTTTAATACAGCTAGCAGCGGAAATATTATATGCACTGTACTTTAAGCTAGGTTTTATCATCAAGCGGGGAGGGTAACAAAATACCAGTTTTGAGGCACGCCGGGACTTGATTAATGCCAGCATCACTTTGAGGATGATACGCCGTATACTGCTACAGCGGTTCTTCCCGTGGCGCCTCTTCTGGACATCGCCGTGTTGGCGCTGTTTTCAATATTGATATCGCCAATTAGCACATTAATGTTTAAGTGGGCCGAGAAATTGGCAAAAACCGGTGGATGCTTAGTGATTAATTGGACCTGAGAGATGGTGATTATCGTAGGATCAGGTGAAAAATCGGAAATTAAAACTATAAAGAATAATATAGTGGAATCTCCCAGGGCTAATGTCAGTTTAACTAAGAATGCTTCAGGGATAGTCCTGAAACGAGCAATTGATCTAATTGCATCAAGCATCGGTCTAATATCGCTAGCACCACTTCTCTTGGTTATAGCGATATTGATCAGAATTGATTCCCCAGGCCCAGCCATTTTTGCCCAGAGAAGAATTGGTAAAGATGGGAAAGAGTTCACCTTTTATAAGTTTCGCTCGATGTATAGAGATTGTGATGAGAGCCTGCATCAAGACTATATGGCGAAGCTTATTAATTCCAGTACTGAGGATCTTAAAGGTAAAGATGGGTGTTTTAAGTTAGAGGATGATCCGCGAGTCACCCGAGTAGGAAGGTTCTTGCGGAAAAGCAGCCTTGATGAGCTACCCCAGCTTATAAATGTCCTTAGAGGCGAGATGTCGCTGGTGGGACCAAGGCCAGCCCTTCCATATGAAGTTGAGATTTATGATCCTTGGCACATGGGGAGGCTAGCAGTTATACCAGGAATAACTGGTCTCTGGCAGGTAAGCGGGCGCTCGGAAAAAAATTTTCAGGAAATGGTCGAATTAGATCTTAAGTATATAGATAATTGGTCAATCTGGCTTGATCTAAAAATCATCCTAAAAACATTTCAGGTTATCTTTAATAAACAGGGGGCTTGGTAATAGTGGATCCTAAAAGGGTGACATTGGCGCTTGTTGGTTACGGCTATTGGGGGCCGAATCTCTTGCGCAACTTTATGGAAGTACCAAATTGTCAGGTAAAGTACGTATGCGATAAATCGGTTACTCAGCTTAGGAGAGTGGCACCAAAATTTCCGTACATCACCACCACCCAATCGTTTCAAGAAGTGATCGACGATGATGAGGTAGATGCGGTGGTCATTGCAACACCGATATCTACTCACTACCACCTGGCGAAGAAGGCTTTGTTACGGGGTAAGCACATTTTCATCGAAAAACCGTTGACGGCTGATTCGCAATCAGCAGAGGAATTGGTAAGGCTGGCCGATATGCAGCGCTTGATCCTTATGGTTGGGCATACCTTTAAATATAGCCCGCCAGTTGTAAAGATTAAAGAGTTGATAGATAGCGGAGAGCTCGGGGATATCTATTATATAAGCTCAAGCCGGGTTAATCTCGGCTTACACCAGCCAGATGTAAGCGTTATATGGGATCTCGCACCTCACGATTTTTCCATAATTTTCTACTGGTTAGGAGAAGAGCCCTCTCGAGTCCACGCATTTGGTCGCGGGTGTGTAAAGCCAGATACCCCTGATGTGGCCTTTATAAATTTGGCATTTGATTCCGGCACTGTTGCCGAGGTACAACTTAGCTGGCTATCACCAGTTAAGCTAAGAAGAACGGTAATTGTTGGAAGCAAAAAAATGCTCATCTATGATGATACCGAAAGCGTTGAGAAGGTAAAGGTCTTCGATCATGGTGTGAATTTTATCGAGCCAAGCTCGTTTGAAGAATTTCAGCTGAGTTATAGAAGCGGAGATATAGTCTCACCACACCTCGATAACTATGAGCCTCTTTACGCAGAGGCAAAGCATTTTCTCGATTGCATTCGTGAAGGCAAGCGCCCAAGAACCGACGGCCTTGACGGCCTTCGTATAGTAAGGGCCCTTGAAAAGGCGGAGAAGTCGCTTATGGAAAATGGCAACTTTGTGGAGGATAGTAGATGCAAGTTTCGCGTGATCCGCTAGGGTCCGTCCGCATCTATTCTGGAGTTGACGTGGGCGATGGGATGGTCTTTGAGCCACCATCGGTTATTGGCATGCCGCCTCGCGGGTCTAAAGAGGGAGAGTTAGAGCTGCAGATAGGATCGAATGGATTGATAAGGCCTTTCACAACTATCTATGCCGGCTCGAAAATTGGCGACTATTTTCAAACTGGACAAGGGGTCTCAATCAGGGAGGATAATTTGATCGGTGATCATGTGAGCATTGGAACTAACGCTGTTCTTGAATTCGGCAACAGGATTGGCAACCGTGTTAGAATTCATACCGGTTGCTTCTTGGAGATGGTCACAATTGAAGATGATGTCTTTGTTGGTCCGAACGTTGTTTTTACTGATGATCTCCATCCGATGAATTGCCCGAGATATAAGGAATGCAAGGGCGGAGCAACTGTTAAGAGGCTTGCACGAGTAGGTGCAAACTCAACGATCCTGCCGGGTGTAATAATTGGAGAGAATGCTCTTGTTGGCGCGGGCTCAGTTGTTACGAGCGATGTCCCCGATAATGCGGTTGTTGTGGGAAGCCCGGCACGGTTCACTAAGCACATTGATGATTTAGAGTGCTTTCTTGGGGCTTTTGAAAGGCCCTACTTATGGCAGCCCTACTTTGACCAGCAAGGGTCCAGGGAATAGGGGCCAGGCTAGGGTTGCAGGTGAGATTAAATTATTAAGTATACCTGTACATCTATTCGCGGTATTTGATTGAGGTGGCGGTTATGAGAAAGATCGGAGTAATAGGTTGCGGCTATGTAGGGCTTGTTGCGGGAGTATGTCTCGCAGAACTGGGTCACATAGTTACCTGCATGGATGCCGACAGAAGCAAAATAGATTCTTTGAACGAGGGTGTTGCTCCCATATATGAGCCGGGTCTAGGGGAATTAATTATACCAAACGTGAAACGGCAAAGGCTCTTATTTACTAATGATATTGATAGCTTAATCGAGTCTGAACTGGTATTTGTGGCTGTTGGCACTCCAAATAAGCAGAGCGGCGAGGCTGATTTATCTCAGGTTGAGCGGGCGATCTTAGACTTAGAGCGGGTTTTTAATAGCGAATCAAGGCAGATCAAAATCGTGGTAAAAAGCACCGTACCGGTGGGCACCGGCAATCGGCTGTCTAGACAATTCTTTGCACAGGCTCATTGGTTGAGCTACGTATCAAATCCGGAATTTCTACGCGAAGGCTCTGCAGTATACGATTTTATGAACCCAGATCGGATAGTCGTAGGGGCTAACGATATAGATGACGCCCTGGAGGTTGCCAAACTATATGAACGGCTGAATGCACCTGTCATTACTACTAGTATAGTCAATGCAGAACTTATAAAGTACGCTTCAAACGCTTTTTTGGCAACCAAGATATCTTTTATCAATGAGATAGCAAATATATGCGAAGGGGTCGGCGCGGATGTAAATGTGGTCTCCCATGGCATGGGCCTTGACCCCAGGATCAATCCTCACTTTCTTAAGGCGGGTATTGGCTACGGGGGCTCATGTTTTCCGAAAGACGTGAGGGCCCTAAAGCAGATTGCTGGCAGCAATGGTTACCATTTTGAGTTACTTTCGGCGGTTATTGAAGTGAATGAGATGCAGAAATACCGCGTTATTCAAAAGCTCCGGCAGCACCTTGGCAGGCTTGAGGGTAGGGAGATTGCTGTATTAGGCCTTGCATTCAAGCCTAACACGGATGATATCCGCAATTCAGTTGCCATTGAACTGCTGGAGATTCTCTTAACCAAGGGTGTAAGTATTGTTGCAACCGATCCATTGGCTATTGATAAGGCAAGGGAGCATCTACCAGATATAACCTGCATCAGTGATCCCTACGAAGCTGTAGCTGGTGTTGAGGCCATAATTATAGCTACCGAGGATCCTCTTTACATGAGCTTGGACTGGGAAAGTATCGCAGGTCTTATGGCTGGCAATCTGATTATTGATGGCAGAAATATACTCTCGCCGGAAAAGCTGCCAGAGAGTGTAGTGCTTGAGCAGATTGGGCGGCCAAATAGGGCTAGCCTGTCAGATGGCCTCAACGCTAACTTTGAGGATATAAGAAAGGTTGCTTAAGTTGAGAGATATATTGCAGTGAGCTGTGTTATGCCAACATTCGAGTAGGGGACTATTTTTGGATAGTAGATTGTATGAGACAGGTAAAGATGTACCGATCAGGGGAGAGGATGATTTCCTTGTATTTGGGGCCCCAGCTATAGAGGATGCCGAGATCCAAGAAGTTGTCGCCAGCATGGAAAGTGGCTGGCTTGGCACCGGCCCGAAGGTTGCCCAGTTCGAGCGCGATTTTGCCGCCTACAAGGGTGCCCGATTTGTTGCTGCTCTCAATTCATGCACGGCAGCACTTCATCTAAGTATCCTAGCTGCGGGGATCAAGCCGGGGGATGAGGTTATCACCACCCCGATGACATTTTGCGCCAGCATCAACGCAATCATCCATGCTGGTGCTGTCCCTGTACTTGCGGATATCGACCCGAAGACGATGAATATCGATCCAGAACAGGTGGAAGTGAAAATCACCTCCAAGACCCGCGCAATTCTTCCGGTTCATTTCGCTGGCGCTCCCTGCGATATGGATGCCTTAATGGCGATTGCCAAAAGGCATGAATTAAAGGTCATAGAGGACTGCGCACATGCTATTGAGACCGAATATAAAGGACGCAAGGCTGGCACTATTGGGCATTTCGGTTGCTTCTCCTTTTATACGACTAAAAATGTCACTGCTGGTGAGGGCGGCATGGTACTTACCCAGCGTGAGGAGGATATCTCACGCATTAAGGTGCTGGGCTTACATGGTATGAGTAAAGATGCTTGGAAGCGTTTTAGAGATGAAGGATTTAAGCACTACCAGGTCGTGGAATGCGGCTTCAAGTATAACATGATGGACCTGCAAGCGGCTATTGGCATTCATCAGCTAGCGCGGGTTGAAGCAAACTGGCTACACCGTCAGAAGATATGGAACCGTTACCAGCAGGCTTTTGCAGATTTACCGATCACACGCCCATCGGATCCTGAGCCATACACGCGTCATGCCCATCATCTCTATGCGATTCTCGTGGATGAGCAGCGCGCAGGAATTACCCGCGACCGTCTACTCGACGCAATGACCGCCCAAAATATTGGGATTGGGGTGCATTATCTAAGTATTCCCGAGCATCCCTACTATCAACATTCCTTTGGTTGGAAACCGGACGATTATCCCAACGCTATGCGTATCGGGCGGCAGACAGTGAGCTTGCCGATCTCGGCGAAACTCACGGATAAGGATGTAGAAGATGTGATTGGGGCAGTTTATAGAATATTAAACACCGGTACGGGGTTGAGATGCGCTTGAATATTTCTATTAAGGGCATTCGTTCGGCTACACCTGATGAGTGGGATTTACTTTGGTGGGGATGCCCTTATTCGACTTATTTCCAATCCCGGGAGTGGGCTGAAATTTGGAATATTTATACCAAGGGGGGAATGCGCCCAGAGCCCAAGATAGTCGAGTTCTCGGACGGCAAAAAGGCACTGCTCCCACTTTCATTCCAAAAAAGCTGTAAAGGATTGGTAAGAGGTTATATCTCTTCGCCTGCGGGGACCTTTGGCGGTTGGATTTCAACTGATGAGCTTAGCCTCGCGCATGCGATGCTACTAACCGACTGTCTCGTAAGGCTTGGCAATTTAGTTTGGCGAATAAACCCTTATGATGAGCTTGCATTTAAAGTCAACGTAAGGGCTAGTAGAGATGATAAGACTCAAGTACTTAACTTGGTAAGTGTTTCTGATGGTATCTATAAAATGTGGGAAAAAGGCCCTATGGCATATAAGGTACGCAAGGCGCGTAAGGGAGAGGTCTGGGTGAGGCTCGCATCTACGCTGGATGATTGGCTAGCTTATTATCAGGTTTATCAAGATTCGTTGCGAAGGTGGGGAGACAGGGCATCGTCAAGATACGACTGGCGTATCTTCAATGAGATGTTCCGGCGAGAGTCACCTTACATCAAACTGTGGTTAGCCATCTATCAAAATAAGATTGTGGCAGGCATTATCAACTTTTACGCTAAGAAACATGCGGTGGGTTGGCATGCTTCCGCTCTGGCACAGCACTTCAAACTTTATCCTATGAATTTATTGGTATACGAGATTGTAAAAGACGCTTGTGAGAAGGGATATTCGTGGTTCGGTTTTAACCCTAGTGGTGGGCATAAGGGAGTGGAAAGATTTAAGAGAAGCTTTGGTGCGCAGTTTTTCCAGTGCCCTGAAGTCATTATTGAAACAAATTGGGCAAAGTTTGCTAAGAATATTTCCGTTTTGCTGAGAAGGGGAAATATTGTAAGACATAATCAGGCGGTGGGGAAAAATACTAGATAATGTCAAATCTTTAACGGTGAGAGCATTACGAAGACTCGCTAGCCTGCTCGTTCTATCTAGGCAAGACCCTTCTGGATTGGTGTATTGGGAACATCGAGTAAGGAAGTTTGGGAAACGAGCTGTTTTGAACCTTGGTCATTCAGAGGCTGAGGCTGATACTATCACCGATGAATAGAGGCAAGAAATTTTCCCCCACTTCTTTCGGTCATTAAGGGGCAATGAGAAGGTAGTCCTTGATTTTGGTTGTGGTCCAGGGAGGTTCACAGCTGATCTTGCTTCCGTGATAGGTGGAAAGGCTATAGGTATCGATCCGATAGGCGCATTGATAGAGATGGCGCCGGAGAATGAGAGCGTAGAGTACAAGGTTATGCAAGAAGGGATAATCCCCCTTCCAGATGATTCTGTGGATGTTGTTTGGATATGCTTAGTTATTGGCTGCATAGAACAAAATGCATTGGGCAATACTATTAATGAAATTAATCGGGTGCTAAAAAGTGGTGGTTTACTATTTCTTGTAGAGAATACATCTGAGAAACCAAGTGTTAAACAATACGTGTTTAGACAATTTAGTGACTACAAGGAGATGTTTTCATTTGTTCCGTTAGTCCATCTTCATGATTATTTCGATCTTGACGAGCGCATATCGATAATGGCGGGGAGAAGTGAGTAAGCTTTTTAGCTTAAGATTGATAAATACGAGTAGCCCTACATATTACAAGTGGCACCCTCAGAAGGATGAGAATAACTTAAAGCTATCAGCGCTCTTAGGAGCCCAACGTGCCGCTAAAGAAAGCGGCACCAGCAGAGGATGAAAATCCTTCTGCGTTACTGGTTATTTTCAGAGGAGTAGTGGCGAGGAATCCATGATATCCCTTAAGCAATCAGCTAATTCAGGTATCAAGTGGTCGTTAACCTCACAGTTTAGCCGACAGGGAATGCAATTTGCCACCACAATTATCCTTGCACGACTACTTGCCCCATCGGATTTTGGCTTAAAGGGTATGGCGATGGTCGTAATTGGTTTTGTATTCCTATTTAAGGACCTGGGGACTTCGGCGGCGATAATCCAGCGGAAGCATCTTTCTGAAGAGTTTCTGTCCAGCATCTTCTGGGTTAATGTAGTTTTCGGTTTCTTTGCAACGGGGGTTCTCTTTATGAGCGCACCTGTTATAGCAAGTTTCTATAGAGAACCACGGGTTACACCGATTTTAGGAGTACTATCACTAACTTTTTTGATTTCCGGTTTCAGTATATTACATCAAGCCATTTTACAGCGGAACTTGGCGTTTAATAAGCTAGCTAAGGTAGAAATTGGTTCTATTATAGCCGGCTCTGTAATTGGCATAGGAGCGGCATTGTTGGGGGCAGGGGTGTGGAGCCTGGTCTACCAGACATTGGCGGTGGCAGCAATGACAACAATCTTGCTTTGGACCTCCAGCTCTTGGAGGCCAAAACTGGTTTTTCATTGGACCGAGGTAAAATCAGTCAGCAGTTACAGCCTGAACTTAACTGGATTTAACATCTTTAATTATTTTTCTCGGAATGCGGATAATCTTCTGATCGGACGATTCCTAGGGGCGCAAGCTCTGGGATATTACGCTTTGGCTTATCGCATCATGCTGCTTCCCTTACAAAATATTTCGTATATGGTTGGTCGCGTGATGTTTCCGGTCTACTCGCAAATACAGGATGATGACAGCCGATTTAGGCGCGTATATCTCAAAGCCGCTAGTGCCATTGCCCTAGTCACTTTTCCGCTGATGCTTGGCCTTATGGGAGCTAGTAAGCTATTTGTTCTAACGGTATTCGGTGCACAGTGGGCACCCGTCATATTGCTGCTCATAGTTCTGGCTCCGGTAGGGCTAATACAGTCCATATCAACCACTGCAGGTTCAATCTATCAGGCGAAAGGCTACACCAATTGGATGCTGCGCTGGGGGCTCGTGTCGGGATCACTTACCGTAATTGCATTTGCAGTTGGCCTACAGTGGGGGGTTGTCGGAGTCGCCGTTGCATACGCTATTACTTCTATTACTTTGACTCCCCCGACCTTTGCTATCCCCTTCCGTTTGATTAATTTGCGGCTTCGTGACTTAGGGTTTGTGCTTTGGCGGCCATTTTTAAACAGCTCATTGATGCTCATAGTCCTTTTAAGTCTTAGGTCTGTACTGCCTATTGACCTGCCGGAAGAGCTGGCTTTAGCAGTATTGGTCCCGGCAGGTGCTGTTACCTATTTGTTAGCTAGCTGGATGATAGATCGGAGCCATGTACGTCAGGTTTTAGATATGGCTGGGATGAGAGTATGAGGGATCATTTATTGGATAGTAAAAAGATCACCGTAATTCACTCGGTCTCTCGCTGGCTTCAGCAGACGGAAACCTGGCAGTATAACCAGGTCATGTTTTTACCGTCCGATATCGAGAACCATATTGTTTGCGAGGCAACTGAGAACCTTGATCAATTTCCTATGCCAAATATTCATTCGCTACTTGAAGCCCCACGTTGGAGGTATTTCTGGGACAAGGGATTGCGTAAATTACGGGTTCGAAATTACTTAGGCCTTTTGGTTGAGCAGGCAAGGATGCAGCATCCCCAGATATTGCACTCTCACTTTGGCAATATGGGCTGGGTAAATATGAGGGCTGCCAGGCGGCTAGGCTTAAAGCATGTGGTGACATTTTATGGTCTAGATGTAAATTACTTACCTAAAAAGGACCAACGTTGGCATAAACGCTATCGTAAATTATTTGAACAGATAGATCGCATTCTCTGTGAGGGGCCGCATATGGCGCGATGCGTAATAGGCCTGGGGTGCCCAGGTCATAAGGTTCAAGTTCACCATTTGGGCGTCAGGGTAAGCGAGATTGCATTTAAACCAAGATTATGGGATCCTTCTGAACCCCTGCGCGTGCTCATTGCGGGCTCTTTTCGAGAGAAGAAAGGCATTCCTTATGCACTAGAGGCATTAGGTCGTTTGCAGCATGAAATCCCTCTGCAGGTTACCATCATCGGCGATGCAAGCGATGCTGCTAGGAGTAAGGCTGAAAAACAGAAAATTCTTGCCACTCTTGAAAGATACGGTCTCCAGATGAAAACTCGCATGTTGGGCTATAGACCACACGATATCTTATTCGAAGAGGCTTATAAGCATCACATCTTTCTCTCCCCTAGCGTTACTGCCAGCGATGGCGATACCGAGGGCGGTGTGCCAGTGACGATTATCGAAATGGTGGCGACGGGAATGCCAGTGGTAAGTACGACACATTGCGATATTCCGGAAGTAGTTCACCATGGCATTACTGGGCTACTAGCAGAGGAACGAGACGTGAATGGATTAGTGCATCATCTGAGATGGCTAATTGATAACCCCGAACAGTGGGGCTATATGCTTGAAGCAGGGCGCAAGCATATGGAAGTGGAGTATGACGCGCGGGCGCAGGGCAAGAGGCTGGCAGCGATTTACCGGGGATTAGCAATTAATTGATATGCTATCCGAGATAATGATCAGTTTTATCTACTGAATTATGAGGTTCTTAAGATTGGGGTGGTAGCACTTGCTAGAAGGCAAAGATATTGTTTTCGTCTCGGGTGTGGATTGGAGATCAAACCCAAGTTCTCAGATACAGATATCGCTGAGGCTTGGCAAGCACAATCGAGTCCTTTTTGTAAATCCTGCGGTAAGTATACTTACACCAATTAAAGCTGTTATAAAGGGCACTGGATATTATATACCACCACATAAACAATTATCTGGCAACATTACTATTCTTGCACCGAGGCTCCTTCCCTTTAAGGATTCCAGGTTTGGGAATCGTTTTAGCCGAGGATTAAGGATTAGACAGATAAAAGATGCTATGAGGGAGCTTAATTTTAAAGACCCTATACTTATTGTGGGCGGAGCCAGGCCTGAAACACTGGGCCATCTGGGTGAGAAACTCTCTGTTTACCACTGTAACGATGATTATTCTGCAGGCACAGAGTATATGGGCGTACCGTATGATTGGCTAATAAAAAGAGAACGGGAGGTCTTAAGTAAAGTGGATTTGGTTATGGTCGTTTCACCCCGCCTTTTAGAGAAAAAGAGTGTAGAGCACGGTAATGTATTTTGTGTACCTACGGGTTGTGATGCAGCTCACTTCGAGAAGGCAGCAGATGGTAAAGTTAACTTACCACCCGAAATAGCTAGCATAAAGCGCCCCATAATCGGCTTTATGGGCCATATAAATAACCGCATTGATTTTGACCTTATCTATGATCTAGCAACTCTAAGGCCTAACTGGTCCTTTATCTTTATCGGAGGACCACAGCCAACGGTCGATAAGGTAAAACTCAAACGTCTTGAATCACTCGATAACATCCACATGCTTGGCTTCAAACCAAAAGAGGTATTGCCAGACTACGTCCGGGCATTTGATGTGTGCCTTATCCCTTATGCAGATGATGAATTTAATCGCTCCTGTAGCCCGATAAAGCTTTATGAGTATCTTGCCACCGGAAAGCCAACTGTTAGCATCCCCATTCCCGCCTTAGAGGAATTTAAAGAGCTAATATATCTTGCTAGCGGCGGTGAAGAATTTTTAGATCAGATAGAGCGGGCTCTCTCTGAATCCGATAAAGAATTGCAGGTGGTAAGGATGTCTGTTGCAAGACAAAATGATTGGAATGCTAGGGCGGAACTTTACAGTGATATAATTCAACGCTGTTTGGAAAATAAATAGGGGCGAAGTTCTGGTGCGCTAGATTAGTACTTTTAAAAATTTTAAAGTAATTGACCTGGAGGATTGCGGTGGATTTAGGAAGAATTTTATCTGTTTTATGGAAGCGCAGATCTCTCATCTTTATAGGCATAATCGCTGGTATAGCCTTCTCCTTTCTGTCATTATACAGCGTTAATCTAGGCCTGGATGCAACTAAACCCTTTCTCTCACATGAGCCGCGCTCGCAAGATATATTTAAAACGACTATTAGATTGGTCCTGGACGAACCGGGTTTCGGTCTAGGCCGTGTCGTCCATCCAAGATCGGTTGAGCGAGAGAGGACGCATGAGTTAAGTGAGTTAGCCGCGGTTTACTCCTATCTTTTGATGAGCGACCAATTAACGGAAAAAATTGCCCCTGAACTTGAAAAAATTAATGGAAAAGTTGAGGCATCCCCTGTTGAGAAACTGCCGATAATTGAGGTTTCAGTATCGGGGAATGATCCAGAGGGCGTAAGAGATGTAGCTGCAAAAACGGCTGCCAACTTTATGGATTATGTTATGAGTGAGCAGGTTAAGAACCAGATACCGCCATCTGATAGGACTGTAATTAGGGCAATTGGTGAACCATCAATTCCAACTCAAGAGAAATCCCGTAAAGCTGAAATCGCTTTTGTGTTCTTTATCTTGCCTATTGCTGGCGCTTCCTTTTTGGCATTTGGGCTTGAAAACATAAGGCAAGGCAAGCTATCGGAGGATTCTGGGTCAGGAATGTCCTCCGGGGTCGCGTAAGCGTCCATCTTCTACAGGCAAAGGGGGACTATTGCTAGATCATCTCAACGCACGATTTAAAATAAATTGGAAATACCTATTAATGATATACTTAGCTGTGCTTTTATTGGTGCCGGTTGGGTTTTATAAGATGCCATCCGGGTTGCCCTTTGATTTACAGCTCGACAGGATTGTCGCTTTTTCTATCTTTCTTCTCTGGTTAGCATCCTTACTGGTAAATCCGAAAATGAAGTTAGCGAAGTCGCCGGTTCATAGTGCGGTTCTTGCATTTGCCGGCATCGTCTTTCTTTCTTTCGCGCTTAACATGCAAGAGCTGACCGAATCGGCGAGATTTGCCGATGCGGTGAAGCGCTTATTCTATGTTATTGTGCTGGCCCTTCTTTTCTACTTCGCTGCCTCTACCATAAGGAGCAACGAGCAGATAGATGCGGTTATAAAGTTTAGCATATCAATAGTAGTTATCATCAGCTTATTTTGTATGGTTGAGTTTCTGACCAGTTTTAACGTGTTTCGGCACCTACACGAAGTATTCCCTTTCCTAATACCCAGCGCGGAAAAGATCGGTAATGTAATGCATCGAGGAGGTCATATACGGGTTACCGGTTCAGCAGATCACCCAATCGCGCTTGGAGTGCTTTTAGCGCTTTTTCTGCCCCTCGCGCTTCACTACTTCGAATTTGCCAAAAGACCAGGAGAAAGAGCAAAGTATGGTTTATCACTAGCGATTATTTCCCTTGCGATGCTCATGACCGTATCGCGAACGCCCATCGTTGCCATTGTGGCTATGCTCGGTGTGTATTATCTCTATAAACCCGCAAATGCCTTAAAGTTCGGAATTATTCTGCTATTGGTGGCTTTCATCGTCCATATGGCCTTCCCCGGTGTCCTTGGTGGACTGAGAACGTTCTTTTCACCCTCCTTTCTTAGTAAAAAAGAGATCTCTAATCCCTACGGTCGGGTTGCCGATCATCCGAAGATGATGAGTTTCTTCATGGAGAGACCGCTGTATGGCAGGGGATATGGCTGGTGGGATAATGATGCTTTATTCTATGTGGATAATCAGTATCTAAAGATTTTGGTTGAACTCGGGACTCTTGGGATCCTAGCTTTAGGCTGGCTATTCTACAGGTCGGCCAAGGAGATATGGACAGCAGCTGCTAACGCACCTCCTAAAGATAAAGATCTGTTGATCGCAATATTATCATCATGCATAGCATATATGGTAACACTTGTCACTTACGATTCTTTCGGCTATGCGCAGGTCACATATTTATTCTTCATTATCCTGGCCTTAGGTGTAAGCCTTGCGTCACGCATCCAGAATCGGTATCCGGTTACTGATAGGTTATCTGGGGGTTGATCTAGATGATACCGGAAGCACCAGATGTATCGGTGATAGTTGTAAGCTATAACGGAAAGGAGATTCTTAGGGATTGCTTAAAATCAATTTTTGATCAGACCGAGGGTATTAATTTTGAGGTTATTGTTTCAGACAATGGCTCCGATGATGGAAGCCCCGAGATGGTGGAGAAGCTTTTCCCATCTGTCATGTTGATAAAGAACGGGGCTAACCTTGGATTTGCTAGGGCTAACAATGTAGCTCTTCCATGCTGCGGGGGGCGGTATATATTGCTTCTGAATCCGGACACCGTGGTGCTCAGTAACGCTATCGGGGCAATGGTTAAATTTATGGATAAGCACTCGCAGATCGGAGCATGCGGACCTAAATTGCTTAATTCGGATGGTAGCTTGCAATACTCGGTAAGAAATTTTCCGAGTATAACAAACCAGCTTGCCGAGAGCCTATTTCTGCACAAAATTTTTCCTGGCTTGGCAGGATTTGGTGAGCTTATAACGGGGCCTTCATTTTACCGGGAGGCGCGGATGGTTGATTGGGTAGTCGGTGCGGCGCTTATGATGCGAAGAGAGGCTCTAAACGATGTGGGTCCACTCGATGAACGTTACTTTATGTATTCGGAGGATAAGGACTGGTGCTTTAATGCTTGGCAGAAGGGATGGCCAATCATGCTTATTCCAGAGGCGAAAATCATACATCTGCATGGCGAATCGAGCACAAACCCGCAGCTATTCTCGATGATGGTTAACAGCAAAAAGCTATTTTTACGTAAAAATTTTGCACCAGCGAAAGCGGGCGCCATAATCGCGATCATGCGGCTCAACCTGGCGCTTCGGATTGGCCTTTCGAAATTTGCTAAACTGCTTGGTCCGAAGTTGGCTATGCGTGCTGCCAATAAGCTTGAGGTTAGCCAAGTGGGCCGCCATAACCTTAAGGTCTAAAACCATGCAAGCATATGTATGAATCAAGTAAAGGATGCCGATAGTTATGACAAAACAAGATCAGCGAGTACTAATACTACTTCAAAACGGTGCTATAAATAAGGATTACCGGGTTCAACAGGAGATTTTTACCCTACTTGATGCTGGATATAAGGTATCGCTTATATGCCCGGCTAGTCCCGACGGTGTCGAATGGAACCATGACGGGGTGAAGACATATTTTTATCAATCGGCCCCTGAGTCCAGTGGCCCCATATCGTATCTCTATGAGTATCAATACAGCTTCATCCTGACCTTATGGTTATCGCTTAAGGTGCTTCGTGAAACCGGTTTTGATATTATACATGCCTGTAATCCTCCAGATTTCTTCTTTATATTAGCGATGCTGTATAAACCTCTAGGTAAGAAATTTGTCTTTGACCAGCATGATTTAACGCCGGAGCTTTACCTATCGCGCTTCTCTAAGCCAAGTCTATTGCTTTACCACCTGCTCCTTTTCATGGAGCACTGGAGCTATAAGGTGGCGGAGGCGGTGATCACGACGAATGAATCATATAAGCGAATAGCTATTGTCAGGGGTAAGAAGAAACCTGAGCAGGTATTTGTCGTCAGAAATGGGCCGTATTACGATAGAACTATCACAGCTACGGTAAACCCAGCGCTAAAAAATGGCCGAGAATATATGGTCTGCTGTATAGGGGAGATATCTCCTCAAGATGGGGTTGAGTACCTGATCCTGGCGGCAAACCAACTTACAAAAGTTAAAGGTCGCCAGGACATCACCTTTAACATAGTTGGCTCTGGTGCATCGCTTACAGACCTAAAGCGTATGGTAAACGAGTTCGGCATAGAAGATTATGTAAATTTCCCCGGATGGATATCGGACCCGCGTGAGCTCTATCAGTATTTGGTTACCGCGGATGTATGCGTCTCGCCTGAGCCGAAAAATCCACTTAACGATCACTCAACTTTTATAAAGGTTCTTGATTATTTGGCTGCTGGAAAACCCATCGTAGCCTTTAGTCTCAAAGAGACCCGGGTCTCAGCTGGTGAGGCTGCTCTCTATGCTCTACCAAATGATGAGGTGGATTTTGCAGAAAAGATCGGAATGCTTCTGGACGATCCTGATCTGCGCTCTAGATTAGGAAATATTGGCAGGAAACGTATTAATAAGACATTTGATTGGGAATATATTAAACCGGTCTTTATTGATGCATATCGAAAGGTTACAGGAGTGGAGGCAGAGTCAAGACTCGAGAAAGAGGTTGCATAAGTGTTGCTGAGTGTATTTATAAAAAGGACCATGAGAAAACTAGCCGGTATCGCACCGACAAATTTTCTCCGGGTGCTGGCTCTTAGACTGGCTGGGTATCATATCGGCAAGGAGGTCTGGATTGGGCAGGGGCTTATTATCATCGATGATAATATGGGGGGTGAAAAGCTCTACATCGGCGATAGAGTAGCTATTGCTCCTAGAGTTACCGTAATACTGCAGAGTTATCCTAATAATTCGCGCATCCGGGAGATCGTGCCCACCTGCAATGGGGACATAGTGATTGGAGCGGATGCCTGGATAGGAGCTGGTGTAATCATTAAGCCGGACATTAAAATAGGGCAGGCGTCGGTGGTTGGTGCGGGCTCTATTGTTACGAAGAGTGTTGCTGAGGGGACCATCGTTGTAGGCAATCCTGCTAGGTACCTGCGATCAATTACCACTGAATCGGAGCTAGAAATGGCTACTAAGCTCGATGAGGAATTCGAGGGCGATGGTGAAATTGCCCTAGTCGATTAGGTTAGGAAAGCAGGCATTGTAAAATGAAGTTAGCATCGTTCTTATTAAAATCTCGTGGACCGGTTAATCTAGCGAAGCGCATACCGACGATAGCTCGGCGCTTTGGCATCACCAATACCAAAATAGATCGATGCCTGCATGGTTTTGTCGACGTAGCGTTAGAATTTGATGCAAAGCCGACCCTGGCTATAACGGCTAATCTACTCGATCGATATCCAGGTCTTGTACAAAGGCTTCGCAATAGGGGAGTCGAGTTTGCTATTCATGGGCTCGTGCATACAGATTACTCAGAGCTCTCACTTGGGGAGCACTTGGATCATATAAGTAGGGCGATGAGGGTTTTCGATCGACATGAGATAGATTTTGTAGGATTTCGTTGCCCATACCTGCGCTCCAACTCATATACTCTTGAGGCTGTGCGAAAACTTGGTTTCATATGGGAAAGCAGCGATGTTATCGCATGGGATGTAATCGACCCAGGCGCGCTTGATATTAATCCTCGGATTGCTTATAAAAAACTTCTTTCACTATATAGCGCTCGAAGCTCAATTACCAACTTTTCAGCCCCAAAGCTACTGAACGGCATAGTTGAGATACCGGTATCTATACCAGATGATGAGGCCATCATCGACCGCCTTGGTTTAGATAATACTGCTGAAATAACCAGGCTGTGGCTCTCGATACTGGATAGCAGCTACCGTCGGGGGGATATCTTTACCGTACAGCTTCATCATGAACGAGTGCCATTTCTGGCACCTGCATTGCGATCGGTCTTACAGGAGGCCTCGATGCTATCGCCATCAGTGTGGCTAGCAAATCTTGGAGAGATCGCAGATTGGTACATGCGCCGGGATACTTTCAGATTTGAAGTAATTGATGTGGACCAGGGGCGCTATGACATCAAGGTGCATGCTGATCCTGATGCAACCGTATTGCTCAAAAACATCGATACGCATCATTTGATCGATAAGTGGTATAGCAATTATCAGGTAATTCGCGATCGCAGGTTCACTATAAGCGCTGCCAAGCGCCCGGTAATCGGAATTAGCAAAAACTTTAATCCAGCTATGGCCGAATTCCTAAGAGGTGAGGGGTTTATCGTTGAGCAAGTTGATAATCCAGAGTCATGCGCTCTTTATCTGGCTGCTGATGATGATACCGATGAGGTATCGTTGATAGATCGCATTGAGGGCTCAGTAGCACCGCTTCTTCGCTTTTGGCGTTGGCCGCGTTCTGCACGCAGCGCTGTTTCGATCACAGGCGATATAGATTCAATAACCCTGCTTGATTTCGCCCGGCGGATATTTGAGGTGTAGATATGTTCGAGCGGCATAAAGTAGAAGACGGATCAGAAGAGCAGTTTGGGACTGATATAGGGGCCATTGTAGTTAATGGAGACTCCCAGGGGCTTGGGATTGTGCGAAACCTAAGCGAGATGGGGATTCCAGTTCACGTTATCGATTACGAGTTATCTATAGGCAGGTTTTCACGTTGCATTCAGAAATTCCACAAGTGCCCACATGTTAACAATGAAGAAGCACTTGTGAACTTCCTGATTGATCTTACTAAAAGAGAAGGCCTATGGGGATGGATTCTCTTTCCCACAAATGATGAGACCGTGGCACTACTATCTAGGCATAAGACCTTGCTTTCTGAATATCTGCGTGTCTGGACACCACCCTGGGAAACGATATCTCAGGTCTACGATAAGCGCCTTACTCATCAGCTAGCTGATAGGGTTGGGGTTGATAGCCCTAAAACGGTTGTAGCCAAATCATATGAAGAGCTTAATGATATCGATATCAGGTTTCCGGCCATCATAAAGCCAGCGGTAAAGGATCGCTTTTATGCAAAGACCAAGAGCAAAGCGCTTCTAGCTAATAATATGAAAGAGCTCATCAAGCAATTCAAAAGGGGAGAAAGGGTGGTGGCCTCTGAAGAGCTTATGATTCAGGAGGTCATCCCTGGTGGGGCCGAGCATTTATACTCCTATTGCTCGCTCTTTAAGGATGGCATACCAAAGGCTAAGTTGATGGCAAGGCGCGCCCGGCAGCATCCAATGGATTTTGGACATGCAAGCACGTTTGTCGAGACGATAAATATTCCAGAGCTTGAAGAGGCAAGCCTTAAGCTTCTACGAGCAATTGATTATTATGGATTATCGGAAGTGGAGTTTAAATACGATAACCGTGATGGTAAATATAAGCTATTGGAGATTAATGCCAGGACTTGGGGATGGCATTCGATCGGCCGAAGAGCCGGGGTCAATTTCTCTTATCTTCTATATCTTGATTTGATAGGGGAAAATCCAGTTGCTAATGGTTATCGAGAGGGGATTAAATGGGTACGCCTGGCTACGGATGTGCCCACTGTATTTATTGAGTGGCGTAAGGGGAACATGCGTATACGAGATTACCTGTCTTCAATGCGAGGGGAGAAAGAATTTGCGGTATTTTCCTTAAAAGATCCTCTACCGTTCTTTGTTGAATTTTTGATCGCACCATATCTGCGGAAGAGGAGGGGATTTTAGTAGAATGGATCAACTAAGCGTGAATATGCTCTCTGGTGTTATTGTGGCACTTATTCTAATAATGCCACTTGCATATAAGTGGCAGATAAAAATGGTTACTGCATTCTTAGGTGCATGTGTTTTTGGTCTGCTCTCAGGTATTCTTAGCTATAACATTGGCCGATCGATTGAGCTGGCACGTATTACAATAATCATGTTTCAAGGTACGTTTATACTTACAATGGCATCTGCATCTGCCGTGTTTATGTTCTACCGAGATCCCGAGCGCACTCCGCCGCTGGATGGGGAAAGCATAGTCTCCCCAGCTGATGGTACGGTTCTTTATGTCAAGCGGGTAACCCGGGGTGAGGTGCCGCTATCCTTAAAAAATGGACGGACCCTTCGCCTTACCGAATTGGCGCAGGCGGACATATTAAACGATGGCTTATACCTAATAGGTATAGGGATGAATTTGCTTAACGTGCATGTCAACCGGGCGCCGATCGGGGGTGTTGTGCGGTTGCTAAAACCGGTAAGGGGCTCCTTTCTCTCTCTAAAGGCCGAAAATGCCGTTCTAAAGAATGAGCGATTCACAACTGTTATCGATAACGGTTCGTATCTGGTCGGCGTTGTTCAAATAGCCTCACGGCTCGTGCGCCGAATTGAGACATATGTGCACGAGGGTCAAAAGATTCAAAAGGGCGAGCGAATCGGAATGATAAAGTTCGGCTCCCAGGTAGATTTAATTCTACCGCAAGTAGATGGCCTTGAAGTGACCGTAACTCCAGGGGATGAACTTAAGGCTGGTGAATCAATCATCGCAAGGCTCCAAAATTATCAGGCATATATAAAGGAGCACCAGGAGCATGAATATTTTGTTGAATCGCATTAACAATATATCTACAGGAATTTTGCAACTGACCTAGTCATACCTCTCCCCATCATAGCGCAGGGCTGTAGCGCAGGGCTGTAACGTAGAGCCGTAGCGCAGGGCTTTAGCCCTGCTAAAACACTATGGCATACCACAGCTGTAGCGCAGGGCTTTAGCCCTGCTTAGCCCTACTAAAATATCATCGCAGTAGCAGCCCTAAAGGGCTGCGCTACGATTTGGTGAAAATACTGGTTGTTGAGTTGTTGTTTAAGATGCAAAATCTCTGATCTATCTATTAAGGAGGCCATATTAAGTTTAACTGATCCTTTAACGTTCGGTAGGGGAATAACGACTGAGGGTTATCTTGTGTGCCAGCCGCTTTAGCTGGTGCACCTGTGTTTCTCTCAGGTATGCTCGAAATCTATCATCTGGGAACTGCTCGGCATGCCCCAGGTAACCCCTCAAATATCCGACCGCCAATAGCGCGCCGCTGATTATATATGGTCGATCGAACATTCGCCGTGCGACCCGGGCAAGCATATAGACTGGATGATAGCCCAGGTAGTAATTTGTAAAACCGTGTCGCATCTTACCTCGTGCAAAGCCATTTGCTGAGCCCATCAAGCGCCAGTGGATAAGCTTAATGTCCTTAAAATGCCTGGTTTCCCAGCTATGCATCTGGGCTTTAATTTCGTCGATTGTATCCCATCCCAAAACCTCGACAACGCCGCCGATATCCATAAAACATTCCCGACGATAAACTTTCGTGCAACCGAGGACGTGCTCATCGGGAACGAACGGGGTCCAGAGATCGCTTCCCCGTGGAAACGATGAGAGCCCACTGGCTATCCCCAATCGTGGATTTCCCTCAAATTCCTTAAATAAGCGCTCGAAGTAATCACTACCAAAGGAAAGATCCCCATCAAGTTTCACAACAAAATCAAAGTGCTCGTTTTTTAGATGCTCTAAGCCGTAATTAAATGTTCTCGGCGGGGCCGCTCTTGCTATGCGGTCTTTCACCGCAATCTCATCTGGGCTTTGAGGGCGTCGTATCAATTCTATGAAATCATATCTAACTGAATAATCTTCAGCTATCTCAGCTGTACGATCAGTAGAGCCATCGTCCACGATCAACCACTTCTTGGGGAGAACGGTCTGGGAGGTCACGGAGAGAAGCGTTTTTTCGATATAATTCTCCTCGTTTCTCACCGGGGAGATGATTATGTACACCGGCATTGATAGCTTCATGGTCATCTCCATAACGCGACATTATGTTGGCTCCTGCTCTGTCCGTGCTGGTTTTTACCCTCGGCAAAACTACGCTAAACCGAGCCAAACTAACGTTTAGTGATAGCAGTTGCTGGATGATGTCTTATATGTGATTTATGTGGTTCGTCTGCATAAACAATGTGTATAGTTATAAGGACTGATTTGGAGCTATTTTATACCATTCGCGCATGACTATTCGGCTTTTTGCCCTATGCCTGTATATATTGTTAACCTTTGCCAAGTGTGTTATGCTACTATTAGTACTTTTAGATGTGATTGATTAATAATATAGAAATACTGATAACTGATGGCTTTGCTCGCCCGCTGATCTCTCTAAATTCTCCTGTGATAGCCCTGAATAGCTTAGCACTTGTCTTAAGGTTGTAAGCCAATCGATGTTGTATTATGTAATCCAGCCCTAGCCGGTAGATGTGCTCTAGTAAGGTTTTATTTTGTCTAAACAAGCAGGTAAAACGCTTAAACAACTGCTATCTTGGCAAGATAAAAAGCATAAGCCAGATAAAGAAATATGCAGACGCACTTG
>JACUUO010000022.1 GCA_014859275.1 Actinomycetota bacterium
CCTACAGCACTGGGTAACTCTTTCTACACCTTCTACCCACTCATTGGCTATTGGCTAATTCCCCACATCTCTTGCTTCCACTTGGCTATTGGCTGATCTCCCTCATCTTCTACCCACATCCCCGGTCCCCGGACCCTGTGGTCCCTGGCCCCCCGGACCCTGGTCCCTAATCACCGGTTCACCAATCTTCTGCCTATTCTATCCTGGGTTCCCGAGGAATGGTATGCGGGGCGTCTCTCTTTGCCTTGGGTTCGGTATGGAACCCGATAACGAGGTCATTTTGAACAGAGCGCACGCCCGGTACCGCTTCGGCAATCTCGCGTGCCCGATCCCTTTGCTTATATGTATCCACAGCTCCATCCAGGTGGGCCACGCCGCCCAGAACATTTACCCTGACGCCGGTCATGTTTATCTTGTTTATCTCGAGCGCCTTTATGACCTCATTTTCGATTGCCTGGTCGAAGCTGGTCGGCATCTCCCTGATGCTTAAATTGTTCTTGACCGATACAACACCGGGTAGGCGCTCTGCTATATTTCCTGCCAGTATTTTCTGGTTCAGATCGCTAACCATTCCTTCAAGCGTCGCCTCGCCATCTTTTGCTACAATCTCTATAAATTCCTCGTGGATTAAGGGTTCGGCATGCAATGCCTGTTTGACGCCGCTAACCAGATCTTCATCAGTAATCACTACATCCGGCGATATCTCCACCTCGGAGACAATGTCCTTCACGCCGGGTACCTCGGAAACGACCTCGGCTGCATCTAGAATTCTGGCGAGGTTGCTGGCATGGCCCCGCAGATAGGCTACTCCATTGACGACCCGGTCAACGCCTATATCATGGGCTAGTTCGGGGTTGCTCGCGATTTTACGTCTTGATGAGGCCAAAACCCCTTCATCTTCGATGACTCTGGTCGATTCTATTGTAATATCGTTTTCCACCTCAACGGGCCCAAACTCCCGAGCTATCTCTTCGGCCAGCTCCTTCTCCTCAAGGGTCGTCACCGCTCCACTCAGCCTTACCCGCCGTCCATCTAGCTCTACATCGATCTTGCCGGAAATTCTAGGATCAAGGGAGATTGCATTCTCGATCTCCTCCCTGAGATAAGCTCGCTCCTGCATAGGCTCACCTCCAGCATGGGTATTATTCCCGAATGACAGGGAATATATCATTATGCATTCCACTCTCGGTTGGCTACGTGTAGAATAATTTAAGTACTCACAGTGAGGTAAGGGATGCAGGGGCTGATTGTTAAGGAACGCTATAGGATTGACGAGGTCATAGGTCGTGGTGGTATGGCCATGGTATACAGGGCCTTTGATACGGTTCTTTATCGCCCGGTAGCCATAAAAATACTACATGCTCAATTTGCGCATAATCCTCATTTTGTCGAGCGGTTTAAAAGGGAAGCGCAATCGGCGGCAAGCTTGGTCCATCGAAATATCACGACCATTTATGATACCGGCTACGCCGATGGTATGTACTTTATTATTATGGAGTACATAAATGGCAGAACGCTGAAGCAGGTTATTGATGACAGAGCGCCATTGCCGATAACCGAATCCGCGGATATTGCTAGACAGGTTGCCGAAGCTCTTAATCACGCCCATAGTAGAGGAATAATTCACCGAGACATCAAGCCGCAGAATATATTGATCACCGAAGACAATGTCGTTAAAGTCACCGACTTCGGTATAGCGCGGGCTCTAGCCATGCCCGGATTGACCCAGACAGGAAAGATCCTGGGAACTGCTCGCTACATCTCTCCCGAACAGGCAAAAGGCAAGCAAGCTGATCACAGATCGGATTTATACTCTCTCGGGGTGATGCTATATGAGATGGTAACCGGACATGCTCCGTTTGAGGGATCCTCACCAGTGGATATAGCTGGAAGACATGTAATGGAAGCACCCATGAGGGCATGTGATTTGAACCCGGATGTGCCTCAGGCGCTTGATAAAGTTGTCGATAAGCTTCTGAGAAAGGATCCGGATGATAGGTACCAGGAAGTAACCAGGCTCATTGATGATCTTGCTTTCTTGGGATTTCAAGGAAAGCACGGTCTTCCGTTATCAAATCTGCCTAAAAAAGCGGTCGATCTCAGGCATAAGGAGATCCCAAGGCGAAGGAGGCTAACCAATTTCGCTAAGGTACTGATCGCCTTGTTTTTGGTCTCGGTCATGATTTTTAGTCTTCATCTGGCAAGCAATGGCCCAGAGGGGGCTACAGAAAAACGCGCAGAAGAAGTTAGTAAAGGCCGCCCTAAGAAGGGACAAGTGGGTCCTCTAAGACCGGTGGAGGTGGTCGATTACGATCCGGGTGGGAACGGTGACGAGAATCCAGGTATGGTGGGGCACATTTTTGATGGTGATAAGTCGAGCGGCTGGCAAACGGAGACATACCGGTCATCAACCTTCGGGAATCTTAAAGATGGTGTGGGGGTATATATCGACTATGGTGACGACGTTGAATTGGAGGAGATGACTATTCTCTCCTCCGGTGGTTGGAGTGGGGCCATCAAAGGCTCAGATGATATTTTAAACTGGAAAACCCTAAAAGAAGTAGAAGATGCAGGTGAAGAAATATCGGTAAGAATTGGTGAGGGGTCCTATAAGTATTACCTGATCTGGATTACTAAGCTGCCATCAACCAGCTCAGGTAGTTATAGGTGTAAAATATACGAGGTAAAGGCTCGTGGGAAGATTTTTTAAGCAAGTACCGCCTACGCGAGACGCGGTGCTTCGTGCGTTGTATTATACCATTATCCAAAATCAAAGATACATCGAAAGCCATTTCGCAGCGGCTATATTTATTCGCCCCCGCACAGTAGTCAAGTTTTAGATGGGCGGTGAATAGTTTCCGTGCGTTCTTTAGCTAAGTAGAATCTTTTTTGGTATAATCACACTATGATTTTCTTAAGCGGAGACCTTAAGTGGTTAGTCCCATGAGGGCATAACTACGATGACTTAAAGGAATAAAATTAGACCGTGATATTTATGGCACAAACATTGATATTAAATGCGAGCACCGAACCCTTAACCTTCGTACCGGTAAGAAGAGCGCTTATTCTTGTTCTAAAAGAGAAGGCGGAGATAATCGAGAGCCACGTTAATAAGCGCATTAGAACCGAAAAGCGGGAGTTTCCCTATCCGCTAGTAATCCGACTGGTACAGTACGTGGAAATCCCCCGGCGTTTTCGATCGGTTGTAAGCAACGCCGTTCTTTTTGCGCGCGATCATAATACTTGCCAGTATTGCGGCAGGCACAAGCGTAACCTTAAGAAAAAAGAGCGCCTAACCAGGGAACACGTAAAGCCGATTTCAAGGGGTGGGGCTGATACCTGGGATAATGTGACCACCGCGTGCTCGACATGCAACCATAAAAAGGGCGATAAACTACCGTATGAAGCGAAGATGTACCCGAAAACCACGCCTTTTGAGCCTCGCTATATAGCGCTCATACTTTTAAGTGAGTCTATGCATGAAAAGCAGCGGCCATACATAGAGCCTTTTGTTAAAATGGCTCTGCATACGGGGTAAACTTGACCGGTTATAATCAGTTTAAGCAGGCTGGAGAGCGTACCATCCAGCCTACTTTTTTAACTAGGATATTGCAGGAGGAAATATTAGTGGCTCTGAAGCGTGCGCATATTCTTATTGAGGGACGAGTTCAAGGGGTGTTTTTCCGCGCCAGCATGAAGGAAGAGGCTGAGCGCTATGGTATAAAAGGCTGGGTGAGGAACCTCCCAGGAGGAGACGTTGAGGCGCTGATTGAGGGCGAGAACGCTGCGGTTGATGAGCTGATTAAATGGTGCTGGCAGGGGCCTCCAGGAGCCATGATCGATCACATTACGGTCGAATGGGAGCCGCCGAAAGGTGAGTTCGAGTCATTTTTAATTAAAAGATAGTAATGATAGTTTAATAAAGTGGCTGAAGGGAAAGAAATGGATCTTGAAGATATCGGCAGTAAAATAAGGATGAGCCTTGATGCAAAAAACAAGGCAAGGGAGGTTGCCTTGCCAAGGGCAAGGCAGTCAATACGCTCTTCTAGCGTGGCAATACGCGCTATCCACCGGGAGAAGTATGAAGAGGCGAAGAAGCACTTGGATGAGGCAAAGGCCGCCCTCGTCGAGGCACAGAGGGCGCTTGAGGCTTATCCAGAGATATACTTTGCTGGGTTTTTGCAGGATGCGGAGAAGGAGTATGGTGAGGGAAGGGCTACCTTTGCCCTGGTCACAGGTACCCAGTTGCCTGATCCGGACGAACTAGGGATCGGTTATCCCCCGTTCCTGTCCGGGCTTGGTGAGGCGATGGGCGAACTCAGAAGGCACATCCTCGATATTATTCGCCTTGGTAAGCTTACCGAGGGCGAGCGATTCCTCACGATTATGGACGATGTCTACTATTTCCTAATATCTTTCGATTATCCAGATGCACTTACGCCAGGCCTGCGCCGGATTACAGACCTGGCCCGCTCAGTTATGGAGAAGACCAGGGGAGACCTTACAACGGCCATGCGCCAGCATGAGCTTCACAACGCATTGCAGCGGGTTGAGGGAAAACTCAGCGTTGGTGAATAGGTTAGGGTGAGTTAATTTGCGGTACAGAGCGGTATTTTTTGATTTACGACTATGGGTCATCTATCCTCCAGAAAATTATCAACTACCTGTTTTATATGAGCACTTACTCTGTTATAATATTTTTTGCTGTCCCAAGAAGCCCGTTAGGCAACCTTACCAGAAAAGTGGTTAATGTGGGTTGGTAAGAGTCCCGAAAGGCCTCTTGGGACTATCTCTCTATGACCCGTCTTCTATCACGCAACAGTCTTACCTCCAAAGCGACCAGCAAGTTTATTTATTTGCAAAATCGGGTAGCAAAAATTTTAGGGAAGGAGGAGAAAGCGTGGCGGATATGATAAGAAGAACCCTGCTGTTGAGCATTGGAGCGATCTCTCTTACCGCCGAGAGGGCGCAGGAGCTTGTCAACGACCTTGTTGAGCGGGGAGAGATAACTCGTGAACAAGGGGTGTCTATGGTCAGGGAGCTTATAAGTCGCGGAACCGAGGTGCGCAAACAGCTCCGAGATGTAGTTAAGGCAGAAGTTAAAAAGGCTATCGATGAGGCAAATATTGCCTCAAAATCCGATTTAAAAAAAGTGGAAGCTAAGATTGATCGCCTCATCCTTATGCAGGGGCAGCGTGTTGAAGGTGAAGAGGCGGGCGAGGCATCTTCTGAAGTACTTTAAGATAAGCATCACCTCAGCTTTACGGCGCAGATCGCGCCATTTTATATTTTTACGTTAAAACGTAAGGGATTGGGCAGTATTTACCGAAAATATAGGGAGGTATCCTGTCGTGAGTATAGGGCATGAGCTAATCGAGAGCTTAAAGCATATACCGGGATTGGAGCGCCAATTAGCTTCACTTTTCGATACGCTCGAGGAGCAGGCGAGCTGGCTGGAATCGAGGATCGATGAGCTGGTAAACCAGAATCACGACAGCTGGGATGATGCGCAAAGGCTGGAGGTACTCGCAAAGCTCTCCCTCCTATCTGAGCTTTACGCGGTCATAAGTTTTGATAAAATGATAGAAGCGAGGGAAAGGTTCCAGAACTTATTCCCAGAACACTTTAAAGAGTATTTAAATCACCTAAACTCGCTGTCCCATCGAGTTTCGTGGCCCGGTTGCCTTGAGTGCCGTCACTTTAACGGGAAGTGCTCTTTAAGCCTAACACCGATGGAGATTTCGGGCGGAAGATACGGTTTTGAGAAGCGCTGTAAATTTAAGGAGAGAAAAGCCAAAGTCGCCTAGTACACCCTTCCACCCGGGCTTGGATCGTATGTCTTGGAGGAAAAATGGAGGATAAAGCCGGGGGCGGAAAATCGCTGATCGAGTCCATCCTGGACCTAATTGACCTTATTTCGGCCTATGTGAGTCAGCAAATCAAGAGGACGGTTGATAACAGCGTAGCTAAACCGATCGGAGTTGCCGCACGGAAAGCCGCCTTTCTCGTATTGTCGTTTACCCTGTTTTCGCTTGCCGTAATTTTTATCGCAGTAGGCCTGTTTTTATTGCTGGCCACTCTAGTCGGCTATGTGCTGGCCTACTTTATCGTTGGAGCAATTCTTATACTTGGTGGATTTTTGCTCTTGCGGAAAACTAATGGTCGAAAGCTACCTGATTAAGATCAGGTGCAAGTAAGAGCACGCGATGCCAAGGAAGTCCACGTTAAAACATACGGTTGCTAAGCTACTATTTTTCTAACACACTCTGAAGCGTACTTTAAGTAGCTATAGCCACCTTGGGTTAGAGAAAGAAGTGCTGATAGAAATTGGGTTTTATAGGTTTCTTAAGTGATTTTGGCTTGAGAGATGAATGGGTTGCTGCATGTAAGGGCATTATTTATCGGATTGCACCGGATAGTAGAATCATCGATATATCCCATGAAATACCCGCTTTTAATATAAGAAAAGGCGCGCTGGTTTTAGCATTGGCGCTCCCTTATTGCCCGATCGGAGTCCACATGGCGGTCGTAGACCCGGGCGTCGGTGGTTTTAGAAGGCCGCTTGCCTTAAAAGTAGGCCGGGGGGACATCCTTGTCGGCCCCGATAACGGGCTTTTTGCATTGGCTGCAGAAAGGCTCGGTGGCATTGAGATCGGCGTTGAAATTAAGAATCGCCGCTATATGCTTGATAAGGTAAGCCCCACATTTCATGGCCGGGATATTTTTGCGCCAACTGCGGCGCACCTCTCAAATGGGGCCGATATAGCAGATGTTGGTCCGTTGCTTGATCCAAAGCTTTTAGCCGAAGTACCCTGGCCAAAGCCGATTATCGAGCGGGAAAGAATTATCTGTCAGGTTATTGACATCGACAGATTTGGCACCCTCAGGTTAAGCATTAATGCACTAAAGCTCAAGGAATTAGGTGTATCCGTGGGTAGACCTTTATGGGTTGGGGTCTCCGGGCATAGGCATTTAATGCCGTTTGTCGAAACATTTGAAGATGTTTCCGCGGGCGAATTCCTTATGACCGTTGATTCTTCAAACTGGATTTCGATAGCACAGAATCTGGGAAATGCTGCTGAGAGGCTTAATGCTAGCGTTGGAGATGAGGTTGTCCTCAAGGTTCCCGCATCTTAGGCGTGTGATTTAAAAGCCTAGTTTGCGGTGGTGCCACCCAAGTGGCCGATGACCCCTTGTGCTTGCCTACCACGATAGTCCACGCATCTCTTCCTTATATTATCGATCTAATTAATCCAAAAGCCTTAACATATGAGTCGATCCCCGTATCGACCCGGTCGGGGACCGGGCCCTACATGCCTTGTTTATAAACTTGTTTATTATTTTGGATGAGAGTGAGTAGTTTCCACTGGTGGTATTGCCTATAATCTTTTGCTAAGCTAATATATAGTACTTGATACGGTAATGCCGTAATTAATAGTACTTTAGAAAATGTTCATCGAATCCGATAAGTACTAGCAATCGCAAAGGAAGAGATTCAATTGGCAAATCAGCATACAAGCTTTGCTTATCTTTTTTGATGAATGGGTAGGATAATACCAGTTACTCTATAGGAGGAATTTCAGTGTTTTGGACTAACGCCGGGCTAATGAAGCAAGCACGCGATGGCGGTTATGCTGTGGGTGCTTTTAACACCAACAACCTAGAGATAACGCAAGCTATTTTTCGTGCCGCAAAGGAGGAAAAATCACCCATAATATTAGCCATCTCACCATCGGCCATGAAGTATGCGGGGGCCAGAAATTTAGTGGCTATGGCAAGAATAGCCTCGGAAGAGACAGGCGTACCGGTGTCTGTCCACCTGGATCATGGAACCGAGTTAGAGCACTTAGTAATTGCGATCCAGGCAGGCTTCTCTTCGATTATGTATGACGGATCGAAGTATCCATATGAGGAGAACGTGAGGCTGACCCAAGAGGCCGTAAAGCTTGGGCATGCTGCAGGCGTATCAGTCGAAGGTGAGCTTGGGAGGCTGGTTGGAACGGAAGAAGAGATTACCGTATCTGAGCGCGAGGCATCAATGACCAACCCTGATCAGGCGCTTGATTATGTTGAGCGCACCGGGATCGATGCCCTAGCAGTTTCAATTGGTAACGCCCATGGCTGGTACAAGGGAAAACCACTGCTTGATTTTGAAAGGTTAGAGACGATAAAGAACAATGTAGGCGATAAAACACTGCTTGTTTTACATGGTGCATCCGGCGTTCCCGACGAAGATATACGAATGGCAGTATCATTAGGCATTACTAAGATCAATATCGATACGGAAACGCGCGATGCCTTTAAGCGGGGTGTAGCCGAGTTTATCCAGGAAAACCCCGATGTGATCGATCCGAGAAAGATATTGAAGCCGGCGATCGAGGAGATGTATAAGGTAGTAAGCGGAAAGATCAGGCTTTTCGGTTCATCTGGTAAAGCATCTGAAAGCATCGCTTACGTGACTGGGGGGGTTGCGTAATGAGAATTGGAATATTGACCGGTGGTGGTGACTCAAGCGCCATCAATGCCGCAATTAGGGCGGTTGTTAGAAGAGGCTTTGAGGGTGGACACCAGATTCTTGGCTTTAAGAACGGGTGGGCGGGCCCGATAAATAACGATTATGTCGAAATGACCGACGAGTCTGTCTCCGGGATTCTGCCGAGGGGCGGGACCATCCTTGGTACGTCAAGGACCAACCCCTTTAAAATGGATGGGGCAGTTGAGAAAATGCGCGAGAACCTTAAAAGGGCGGGCATCGAAGCGATGATATGCATCGGTGGAGATGATACCCTCGGCGTTGCGCATAAATTAAACCACCTTGATGAGCCAATCCTGGCTATCGGGATTCCTCAGACTATCGACAACGATATTAATGGAACTGATTTTGCGATAGGATTCCAATCAGCTCTTTTGGTTGCAACAGATGCTCTAGATAGGCTACACACGACTGCTGAGTCGCATCATAGGATAATAGTTGTAGAGGTTATGGGAAGAGATGCCGGCCACGTCGCACTTTATGCTGGGCTTGCCGGAGGAGCCGATACTATTTTAGTTCCAGAGCATCGTTTCAGCATAGATGACGTGGTAGATAGGATTAAAAAGCGTCGCCAGAGCGGCAAGACATTTAGCATTATCGTAGTTGCTGAGGGAGCTCGACCGGAGGGTCGGGAACAGATAGTTATCACGGAGAAGACCGATGCCTTCGGCCACGTTAGACTTGGTGGCATTGGTGAGTATCTTGCCAACGTTATCGAGGAGAGGACTGGCCTTGAGACCAGATCCATGAACCTCGGGCATCTTCTAAGGGGTGGGGTGGCCTCACCGTTTGATCGCATTATAGCTACTGAGTTTGGCGTCGCAGCCGTTGAGCTAGTCGAAAAGGGCGAATTTGATCGCATGGTTGCAATTCAATGTGGCGATGTTACTTCTATCCCGCTTGAAGAGGCGCTTACAACTAGGCCGGTCGATGAAAGAGTTTTCCGAATGGCACAGCTATTCTTCTAAACGGATTTACCTGGCAGTCAGATAGAAGCGAAGAAGAAGCACCTTCCTTCGCGATAAACCCCGGTGTCCTGCCCGTTCACCGGGGTTTTTATTGTGCACCTCTATGCCGCCATGAGCTTCGGCCTTTCTGTTTCAAGGAAGTTCAGGAAGCGTCTGGCCCCATCTGATAGTGGCAGATCAGTGTTATAGATAGAATAAAGATTTCCCATAAGCTGAGGCAGCTCTTTAATCTTAATCTCCTTCACCTTTCCCATATCAAGGGCATCCTGTGCGGATTTTCTGAGCACAAAGCTCAAGCCAGAGCCGCTCTCCACCGCCTTAATAATTGCCGGGTAGCTGTCAAGCTCGGCGACGACATTGAGATTTTCAAAGGTTATACTACGCGTGGCGAGCACCTCCCGGTACCACATGCGGGTTGCCGAGCCGGGCTCTCTAAGTATGAAATCTTGGCCCTTAAGGTCTGATACCGATATCTCTCCCTTTCTTGCAAATGGATGGTCAGGCGGGCAGATTAGAATAAGCTCATCATAATTGTTTAAGAACGGCTCGGCTCTCACGGTGTTGTTTTCAAGGGACATACCGATAACGCCGGCCTCGATGTCTCCGTTTAAAACCTGCTCAAATACTTGCGAGCTGTCAGAGATGTCGATTTTTAATTCCGTGTCCGGATTCTGCTTTTCCCAATTGCTAAGAAGTTGTGGGAGCAGAAACTCACCCGTATAGCTGCTCGCGCCGATATTGACTACGTTTTTCATAGATTCCTCCTTTAGTGATAACCCTTTACGGTAAGATGTTTTCCCAATGATGCACGATACAAACTTGATATGGATAATTGGTGGAAAGGAGAATGGGTGAATTAGGGGCTGGGGACCGGGGATGTGGGTAAGAGATGTGGGAATAGTTACCCAGTGCTGCAGTTACCAGTTGATATGGGTACCACTCTATGAACTACTAACTATGAACTACTAAGTCTTGGATCAAGACTTCACTAAATATTTCTCCAGCCTATCACACGCCTCGATGATGTTTTCAAGTGGATTGGCATAGGAGAATCGTATATATCCTTCGCCATTGCTTCCAAAATCTATACCCGGGGTTATGGCTACAAGGGCATTTTCCAGTATATCAAGGGCAAGTTTATACGAGTCGCTACCGAACTTCTTAGCGTTGGCCAGAACATAGAACGCACCGGTCGGCTTAACTGTTATGCCAAAGCCTATCTCCTTTAACCTTGGGGTAAGGTATTCACGGCGCTCATTGTAAATCTTGATCATCCTGGCAACATCTTCAGCCGTCTCTTTTAGCGCCGCTATGCCAGCCCACTGGACAAAGCTATTCGCTGATATAAAGAGGTTTTGCTGGATTTTTTGCATCGGGCGGATGAAGCTCTTGGTGCGATCCTTACCAACCAAATGATAATGGAATTCACGAGGATGAGATTTTAATCGTGCGTGTGCTGGGACAGAGCCGGAACCGGGTAAATATTTATTACGGTAAATTTAAGGAGGTGATACTATGGCACTTCGCAGGTGGGATCCGTGGCGGGAACTAATGAGGATGCAGGACGAGCTAAGCAAAACCTTTGAACGCGTCTTTGGGCCCGAGAGGATACCGGAAGCTTTTTGGGCGCCCGCTGCAGATATTTATGAGAAGGATAATAACATCATCGTTAGGATGGATCTGCCTGAGGTAAGGCCGGAAGATGTCGACGTATCGATTGTTAACAATACCCTCAGGATTAGAGGGGAGCGCAAGCATATCGAAGAAGTAAGAGAGGAGAACTATTACCGGAAGGAGAGAAGGTTTGGTTCGTTCGAGCGCACCATTGAACTGCCAATAGCTGTTAAGACGGAAGAGATCGATGCGACCTATAAGGAAGGTGTTCTACAGGTAACCCTTCCAAAGGCCGAGGAGAAGAAGATCAAGGAGATAAAGGTTAAGGCTGCATAAGGAGATTGATTAGGGGCTAAGGGGTTCCTGTAGGAGCCCCTTTTCTATATTTTTCTATATAATGGTCGCTATGGAGCCCAACCCACGCTTCTTTGATATCTCAATTCGTGCCGGGAAGAGCTCTTTTAAATCCTCGAGGTGAGTGATGACGATTATCTTCTTAAAATCGCTTTGCACCGCGGTTATCGCCTCTACTAATTTTTCCTTCCCCTCTTCATCCTGGGTGCCAAAACCTTCATCGATCACAAGGGTTTCAAGTCTTGCTCCAGCGCGGCGCGCCAGGAGCTTGGAGAGTGCAATGCGAATGGCAAAATTGATTCTAAAGGCCTCGCCACCCGAAAAAAGCTCGTACTTTCTATCACCGAGTTCTCCATCGGTTATTATAAGGTCAAGGGTCTCGATGATGCCGCCCGTCCTCTGATCTTTTTGCGTGACAAAGCGAAGGCTCATCTGACCGTTGGTTAGGCGATGGAGAAGCTCATTCGCTTCTTCCTCTATTTCAGGGATGGTATTTTCAATAATAAGGGCCTGGATACCCTTTTTGCTGAAAATAAATGCGAGTTTATCATATATTCCGACTTCTTTTGCCGCATCCTTTCGCTCTTTGTTGAGTTCTTTCTTTTGTTCGGCCAGCTTATTGCAATTATCGAGCTTAACCTGAATGGTTGACTTTCTGTTGATAGCTGCTGACTCAATCCTTTTCTTCTCGGAGAGGGCTTCTTCTGCTTGGTTTAGCAAGGTTTGGATATGTTCAAATACGATAAGTTCTTTCCTCAACCCTTGCATCCTTGCCTCGTCACCAGCAATTAATTCAAGCTTTGTCCCTCTTTGCTCCATCAAGGCCTTGATCGTTATCCCATTCGTTTTGATAATTTGCTTGGCATTTTCCAGGTTAGCTTTTAGCTGCTCATATTCGGTTAGCTCCTTGAGCCTGTCCTTTATGCTTTTATGCTCCTCCGCGGAGTATCCGAGCTTATCAATATCGCTTGACAGTCGCTTCAACTCGGATTGCTCCTCAGGCGCGAAAATATCCTGCATGAGCTTGAGTTTTATATCATTCAACCGCCTATTTATTGCCGAGATATTCTCGAGCTTGCCGCCGAATGCGTTAAGCTCCGTCTCAAGTTTTCCTTTCTCAGCCTGGAGCGCACCCTCATCCTTGATCCTCTCGGTGAGCTTTCTCCCTTCGGCTTCAAGGGAAGGGAGTTCTCTAGCTACCAAATCTTCTTCAGCGCGTCCTGACTCTATAATTCCCTTAAGCCTTGCTATCTCTCTATAGATTTCCGCATCAATCGACCTTCTCTCGCTTATGTCGAGGGGCTTTTTACAGAGCGGGCAGGATTCACCATCGGAAAGCAGGCTACGCCGCTTTTCCTCATCGGCGAGCTTGGCTTTATGGGCTTTAATCGACGCTTCAAGAGCCGCCTTTCTCTCACGCAGCGCGCCGTGTCTATCGCGCATCTCATCGCGCTTTTGGATATCCGCCTTAATCTCGGCAAGCTTGGCGTTTACCTGTGCAAGCTTCGCCTCGATCGCAGGCTTACGGGATAATTCATTTTCAAGCTCTGCCTTTCGCTTGGATAGATGATCTGCATCCGACTCCAGCGCACTTCTGGCCTGTACGATTTTCAGTTTGACCTCATTAGCCTTCGCTCCAAGCTGCGTATGCTTATGTGCAATATCGGTAAGTTCTTCATCTTTTTTTCTGAGCGCTACTAGTTCGCCGTAGGCGGCGTTCACGCCATCTTCCCTATCTACCAGCTCTTGTGCCCGGTTGGTGATCTCTTCTAGCGATCTTAACTGATCATCTAATGTTGAGATATCGAATTTTGCTTGATTAATCCTATCGCTTATCTCGTTTAACTGAGCGACTTTCATGTCAAAGACCGCTTTCTTATCGCGTAATCCCACGAGATCAATCTCGACCTCTTTGATCTCAGCTTGCACTTGCGCAAGCTCACTCGAGGCCCTTTCAAGCTCTTCTTTATATGTATGCACTTGCTCTAGCTCCTGATCTATTTCGACAACTCTCGCATCGATCATTTTCAGGCGCTCGTTTAGCTTTTTCCGTCTCTCCTTTGCAAGCTCTTCGAGTTCATCATAGATAGATAGCCCGAGTATCTCGGAGAGTATCTCTTTGCGCTCGTTTGCGGTCTTCGCCATGAAATTGTCTGCGCGCCCCTGCATTACAAAGGCTGAGTTTACAAAGGTTTCATAATCCATCCGCAGTGTTTTGTTGATCATCTCCTGGGTCACATTTATCGTCTCACCGGTAAGGGGTCTCGGCTCGCTCCCGTCTAGTATTTGAAACTCCAGTTTTGATTGTCCCGTTTTGCCCTTGCGCCTCCTCGCGCGGATGACCCGGTAGCGCTGTCCCTCAAGTTCGAAGGTGAATTCAACCTGCATATGGGGTTCTCTGCGGTGGATGAGGTCATCAGTTCCAGTTCCACGCCGGTCCACCCCGCGGGCCTGACCCCAGAGAGCCCAGGTGATGGCATCAAGGAGCGAGCTCTTACCGTTCCCATTGGGGCCGCATAGCACGGCGGTGTGGATGGAAGAGAAATTAAGCGGCTCATCCATATATTTATAGCTCATGAAGTTAGTAAGGCGAAGCTCGACCGGTATCAACTTAAGCCTTTCTACGCATCAGTTCATCGATTAGCTTCTGGCCGTAGGCCATTAATTCATCCTTGCGCTCTAATAAATCCTCACGGGTTTTAATATACTCGGCAAGCGCCCCTGCCGGGGTCTGGGTCTCTGTTAGATGCGGATTCCTGGTCCTTGCCTCATCGCCTATCACATCTATGTTTATATAAGCGATAAAGTAGGCACCAGCCAATGCATCTAATATTTCATCTTTTTTTACCTGCTCTTTAAACTGCGCCGGCACCTTGATACGCGCCCGCACTACGCTGTCTGCCAGATCTTGTCTCCTGCAGAGCTCGCAGACTTCTGCCGTTGGGTCTTCTGTTTTGCACTCGATATCGATGGTTACAAAGCGACGGGCCGGGTTTTTTATAAATTCATAGGTGGTCGCACCTCGCACCAAGCTCACCAGACAGAACCCCTTATCCTCCTTCTCCTCGCCGAAGTCCACCCGGTCGATGCTCCCCGAGTAGACGAGATGAGGATAGGCCCCCTGACTTAAGTCCTGAAACTTATGGATATGCCCCAGGGCGACGTAATCGAATTCTGGGCGCTGGAGTGCGCTTGGCAGTATAGTCAACTCGTTTCCTGCCAGTATGCTTCTACATTCGTTTCCAACCGCTGCTGAGGATAGGCTAGCATGAGCGGTCAGTATTGCCGGAATGGTCGCATCCACTCTTGATGCGAGGCCTTCGATGAAATTCTCAACTGTTTGTGCCATGAGGTCATTCAGTTCGGTTAATGTCTTGCCTTTATATTCGATATCTTGATCCTTGAGACCGGCGATAAGCCGGCTCCGGGAGAAATGCGGGAGCGCTGCCACCTGCACTGGGCCTTGTTTTGTGTCAATTTTAAAAAGCTTTGGGGAGCGCGCGACGTAGACCCCATCGATCTCCAGTACGTCGTAGATTGCCAACGAGTGAGCTTGCTTATCCAGATTGGGTAGATCATGGTTACCAACAAGCAGGAGCACTTTGATCTCAGCCCTGATCAATCGCCTAATTACCCGTGCGAACTCTCGCTGAAGAGTGGGGTTGGGTTTCTGGTTGCGAAAGGCATCGCCGGCAAAGATAACGAGCGCAATGTCTTTTCCTATTGCGGTATCGACCAGGAAATTGAGGGATTTCAGAAAATCGATTACCCTCTGATTTAAACCGGTTTTGGAATCGGTGCGCCCGTAGTTTTCCATGCCAAGATGAAGGTCCGCAAAGTGGACGACCTTAATCAAAGATAATCTCGTCATCGCCAAACACCTTTACCGTCAAATCGTCCATCGCTTTTCGCCGTTCGATCTCATCGATAATGACCCCTGAGCCGGGAGATATTTCCTGGCAGAACTGGCCGTAATCCTTGGCGTCGATAACTACAGGCATCGGAAGCGCAAATCCAGTCAATAAGAATTGCCGGGGCTCGAGGTTATTTATCAGAACCTTTAGCGTTCCCTGATTAGGCAGGCCAGTTAGCACGGCATTGATATCACGCTCGTCGCCGAGTTCGCCAACTATGCGCGTCCCCACCTGGGACAGTATCTCATCGTCAATTCCGCTTGGGCGCTGATCGATCAGGAGAAGGACCATATTGTATTTGCGCATCTCGCGGGCAATCGTGCCGAACGTTGTCTGGCGTGCCACCTGCGGGTCGAGGAACTTATGCGCCTCCTCTATGGTGACGATGAGAGGCTTCGGCCCCTCGATGCCATCGGCTCTGGCGCTATCGGTCTTATCCACATAAAGCCTGTGCAGCCGGCGCGTAAGGATGTTTGCTACTAATATATAGGCTAGCATAGAGTTGTAACGGCCAAATTGAAATACGATATGCCGGCCTGCCTGGATTTCATTCATGATCCGCTCAACGGTATCATCGGCCACCTCTTTTCTAATGAAGGGCAACCTTTTCAGCCGGGCCAGGCAGCGATGGAGTTTGCCCAGTGCCTGGTCGTTCACTTTTAATTCTTCAACAGCTGCTGAAAGCTCATCGGTATCCATATCCAGGAATCTAGCCAGCCATTTGTCCTCTTTCCATTTATCCGCCAGGCGATACATGGTCTCTATTCCCGCCTGGGTGAGCCCCAGCTCACTTGCCGCAAGCTCAAGATCGGCTATCTCTATTGCGCTATACGGTATCTGCACGTCGTAATCTGGGCGGATCCTTCTATAAAGCGGCGAATCTGAATCGACCGTAAATATCGCGATTTTGCCTCCTAGCAGCTGCTTCAAGCTCGGGTCATCGATTCCCGTGCTCTCGCTGGTCGCGCTCCAGCCATATTCGCCATGCATGTCAAATATCAGATTTATCGCCATATCGCTTTTTACCAGGTACCCGAGGACCATCCTGGCAAGTACGCTCTTGCCCGAGCCACTTTTTCCAAATATGGCGTTACTTCTCTTACAGAACCTTTCGAGGTTCAGGCAGACCGGCACATCCATAAATATCGGTGAGCCGATCTCGGGATTGATTATCCCCGGACTGCCGAATATAAGGGAGACGTCCTCTTCCGTGGCCTCGCAGACCGGTGAGAAATGCGGCGGCACCGTGGTTGAGGGGCGCGGCCGGTCATCTTCAGTAGGGTCTTGCGCTGTTATAAGCATCGGCTGTATTGACAGTTTATAGAACGTGTTTACCCCAGCGTGCACCAGTTTGGCGAAATCATCGTTCGGCGGGCTTAACAGGATGTCCTCGTTTGTCGCCTCAAGCGATACGTCTTTCAAAAGACAGAAGAATTTATTATTCTTGCCATCGACAACTATAAGTCGCCCCACGGATATCCCTTCGACGTTAACATCTTCGGCAAGCTTTGCCTCAAGGCCGGATAAGAGCGAACCGGATATGATGGTCCCGATCTTCTTGAGCTTATCTCCCATCGCTTATCCTCCTGATGATGCTCCTTGCCTTCTCATACTCATCCTTGAGGAGCTGCGCTATCTCCTGGCCTGCTCTTATGAGGAAAGCGCGGTCGTTTCCGCGCTCGGCGTATATCAGGCGTATAGATGCTGCAACCAATTCCTCCACCGGCAGGCCTGGAAGTACGTTTACACTTCGTATAAACTCTAAGTCCTCGGTTAAATCGAGCACTTCTTGTCTATCGCACGGGTATACGAAGCTATGTATTCTTGGCGGGAAGGGAGGGAGGTAAGTCCGTATGTGGCCAGCATCGTTAAAGCCGATGACCGCCGCCTCGAACTCAACTTTTAAGAATTCGGCTATCTGGGGTTGGTGCTTGAAAAGCGCTTCGCGCTCGATGCCATAGGCCATCGCCCGCCGGTTTGGGTCGATGCTCGCCTCGTATACGTTGTAGACAATCCCATATACAGGTATACTCTGGCTCTCGACTTTAACAAAGCTTCCAAAATGAGGCGGGGCCGATAAGTTATCGCTCTGCGCTAAGAACCTAGTCGTATAGACTTGAATTACTTCTCCGATGCGCTCTGCCATTTATATAAAGCCTCCCCGTTTACGAAGGGCCTTGCGGGATTCTACCACCGGGGTGCCCTGCTTAATTAGTGCTCGAGAAATTAGCTGATCAAACATATTCTTATCCGCTGATTTTACGACTGCCTGCTCATGCGCCTCGGCTATTGCAATCGGGTAGCCGAAACCCTTTTCCGCCTGGTCCAGACAGATTGCGTGCACAAGATCGATCGCCTCTTTGCTGCGTGCAACCCAACCCGGTATTTCAATCCTGGCGATCTCCCTGCCGACGTTTAAGTAAAAGAAAAATATAGTCTCTTTGCCGTAGGCTTTTAAGATTTGCGATCCGCTCTCAAATAACGCTGAGCGCTCGCCCTCTTGAAGCAGATGCCGAAATAAATTTGCATCCGTAACTCCGTTTATCTTAGCACAGGGCAGGGTCTCATTAAAACCCGTACTCTTGTACAGACACTTATCGCAATCTACCAGCTCACTTGGGCAGAGACTTACCTTCAGCGCATTTATGACATCCGGGCTACCTGGTGAGCTTATATAGCTGGCAACTGGAAAGCCCTGCTCTTTACCGCCCGCGAGGAGCCTCATAAGTGAAGAAAACGATTGCCGCTTTATATCATCTCCACTTAAGTTCTGCAATCGCTCTGGGTTGGTCTCGAGGCTCCAGAGGATAAGGGTGCCATCAACCAGCGCTATTGCGGGCTTCTTGCCACAAGCATCGATCATGTTGGATAGCGCTTCAAACTCCATCTTCTGACGGAGGGCTGCAAGCACCCCACCCGATACCTCGCGCTCTTCACCACCAAAACGGCGAATGATGTCTTCCTCTTCAAACAGAAGGGTGGGTTCGCTGTTAAACCTATAGCCCAGAAATTCACCGTAGCCTAGCTCGACCTGGCCGATGTTTATTAGCAGGGCCCGGTGTGGACCGTGGCGATCTGGGTTTACCTGCGAGCCATCCGTTGAAAGGGCGGCATAGGATTCGGGGCACGTAGCCGGGGGACGCGCCATAAACGGGTTTTCACTGGTTGGTATTGCTACTAGCCAGGAAGTAGTCGCATTTTCAATCTTTCTGGCAAACGCATTGATGTCCCCAGAGACCAGCTTGACCTGGTCCTTTGCCGCACTGAGCGCCGCCGCCAGATTGCATGCCCGACTCTGCTGGTATACGCCGAGTGCAGCTACTTGCGCAAATAGTTTGTTCAGGTTTAGCAAGCGTAATAACCTCCCTTAAAGACTAGCACTGCAGGAACCTTACCCCTAGGCGAGGACCCCGCTACCCCCAAACAACCGTTCGATGCTATTTTAGCAGAAGGATGGGAGAATGGATAGGGGAATTAATTACTAATATTGTGATGAGGACTATGTAGGCAGAGGCAATGCTAGTACAGCGTCACAGATGTGACGCTGTACGGAGCGATCTAATTTCTAATATCTTATAGGTCAAATAATATGCGATGGAGTGATAGTAATGTTACGGCACGTTTAGTATAATATAGAGTATAATCTTTAGGTTTGGTAGATTTCCTATGGGTAAATGGCCAAGTATATCAAGAAATGAACAAGGGTTGGTAACGATTTATTCGGCTGAGAATTGTATAGATGCTGCGTTTGCCAAATCAATGCTTGACGATGCAGGTATAGCCTATTCTACTAGTGGAGAGGGCGTTCAAGAGCTTGAAGGCCTCGGTAGCTTTGGCGGTTTCAATCCCATTTTCGGGCTGATTCTCATCCGGGTGTTAGAAGAGGATGCCAGTCGAGCTCGCGAGATTCTGCGCCCGCTGATTGATAAAACCGAGGTAATAGACGAGGAAACTTTAATCAAACTGGCGGAACAGATCGGTAACAGTGAGGTAGAGGAGTAACTACTACTCCCTCAGTCTTACAATGACAATTCATAGTATGCTTGGTGATGTAGTAGTGTTCTGTCAGTCTTACATAGATTAATACCGAGAGGTCTTCATGCTTAGTGATAGATTTTAATTGAACACATTGTTACACACCGCTTAATTAATAGGAGGAGATTACTATGACATTCGGATTTGTGACATTATTTTCGTTCATCCCCCTAATCCTGATACTAGCAATCATCTTATGGCTTATCGTAAGCGTTCAGACCATCAAACAGAGCCTTAAGACTATTGAGAGAAATACTGAAATGCTGGCCTCCCGCGACCAAGACGCCCAAGCTCTGTAGGGACTTGGTCCACTCATAAATTTTCGCCCCACCCGGTTTTGGGCAAATATACAGCAAATACAACTTAAAACTATTAACTTGGAGGATATTATGGCATATATCGTTCAGTTTCAGGATGTCGGAAAGGATGATATCGCTCTGGCGGGTGGCAAGGGGGCCAACCTGGGCGAGATGACGCGGGCGGGGTTGCCCGTTCCACCAGGCTTCATCGTCACAGCTCGGGCGTACTTCAATTTTCTTGATGTCTCTGGCCTGCGGGAGCAATTAGTCCGAGTGTTGACCGGGCTCGACTACAACGATACCCGGGCCCTGAATAAGGCGTCGGATACCATTAAATACCTGATAACATCGGTCGGTATACCCCAGGATATTGCCACAGACGTAAAGAAGGCGTATCGTGACCTCTCCGGCCCCGAGGACGCATACGTCGCCGTCCGCTCATCTGCAACCGCAGAAGATCTTCCAAAGGCATCGTTTGCCGGTCAGCAGGCAACTTTCCTGAACGTTATGGGAGAAGATAATGTTGTTGATGCGGTAAAGCGAGCATGGGCGTCGCTTTTTGAGGCGCGCGCCATCTTCTACCGCCAGGAGAGGGGATTTGACCATTTTAAGGTCGGTATCGCAATCCCGGTTCAAAAAATGGTCGAGTCTGAAAAAAGCGGTGTTCTGTTTACCGTGGAGCCCTTGACCAACGATAGGGATAAAATTGAGATTGAGGCGATCTTTGGCCTTGGTGAAGCAATAGTCACTGGCGCGGTAACCCCCGATATATACATCGTCCGAAAAAGTGACCTGCAAATAGTTGATAAAAAGGTTGCTAATCAGCCCTGGAAGTTGGAGCTAAGAGAGGGAAAGAACCAACATGTGGAAATAGCACCCGAGCTTCGAGAGGCGCAGAAGCTAACCAACGACGAGATAGTAGAACTTGCTCGCTTCGGAGTCATACTAGAAGATCACTATAAGTTCCCACAGGATGCAGAATGGGCGATCGAGGGTGGAAATATTTATATAGTCCAAACCAGGCCGGTAACTACACTTGCCCCAGTGGAGGCTCCAGAGGTAAGGCCTGCAGGTGAGGTTATCTTTGAAGGGGTTGCAGCCTCTTCGGGTATAACTTCGGGTCCAGTAAAGATCGTTCACAGCAAAGAAGAGCTGGGGAAGGTTGAGGAGGGAGACGTATTAGTAGCCCCGATGACTAACCCCGACTTTGTTCCAGCAATGAAAAGGGCAGTAGCCATTGTTACGGACTCGGGAGGGCGAACCTCGCACGCGGCAATCGTCAGTCGTGAGCTCGGTATTCCATCGATCGTTGGAACGGGAAGGGCGACGACGATGCTTAAGGATGGGGATATCATCACCGTTGATGGCGCCAGGGGCATCGTCTATTCAGGAGAGGTTAGGGCGAGGGCTCTGCCCGAAAAGCGGGCCGAAGAGGCGGTTCCTGTTACAGTCGGGGCTCCGGTTACGGCAACAAAGATCTATGTTAACCTGGCCGAGCCCGAGCTGGCCGAACGGACTGCCGCGTTGCCGGTCGATGGCGTGGGGTTGCTGCGGGCCGAATTTACGATCGCGGGGATCGGCACCCACCCGAGAAAATTCATCGAAGAGGGGCGTCAGCAGGAGTTTATCGATAAGCTAGCCGATGGGCTTAGATCCTTCGCCCAGGCTTTTTATCCCCGTCCGGTTGTCTACAGGACGACGGATTTCAAGACGAATGAGTATCGTGAGCTAGAAGGTGGGGAAAAGTTCGAGCCGCAAGAAGCAAACCCCATGATTGGCTACCGGGGGGTATCGCGATACATCAAGGAGCGCGATGTCTTTGAGATGGAGCTGGCGGCGATAAAGAAGGTCAGAAATGGGTGGGGGCTTAAGAACCTCTGGGTTATGTTGCCGTTCGTGCGTAAGGTCTCTGAAGTCGAAGACCTCAAGAAGATAATGGAGGAGGTTGGCCTTAAACGCTCGGCCGATTTTAAGCTCTGGATAATGATCGAGGTGCCTTCCACTGTCTTTTTAATAGAGGAGTTTTGCAAGGCTGGCATCGATGGCGTCTCCATCGGGTCAAACGACCTCACCCAGCTGATACTGGGGATCGATCGCGATTCCGAGCTCCTTGCTCCGGAGTTTGACGAGCGCGATGAGTCAGTTATGCAGGCGATGTTTCACGTTATCGAGGTTACCCGGCGCTACGGGGTGACGAGCTCCATCTGCGGGCAGGCCCCATCGACCTACCCAGAGATCACCGAGGCACTGGTACGGCACGAGATAACGTCGGTTTCCGTGAACCCGGATGCCGTGGTGGAGACGAGACGTCTGGTCGCCTCGACCGAGCAGCGGATGATGTTGGAGATGCTCGAGCGATTGCGGGAGGCGGGAACAGCGGCATAAACCGGTTAATCAATATAGATAACTACGTGAATAGGCGGGCAGGATACGAGCTATTGAGTTCAGAAAGAGTATCCTGCCCGCCTGTTAATATGCTAATCGCTTATGGTACTATAATAATACGCATTTACTACTCGTAATTAAAGCAATTGGAGGTAAGATGAGGGCGGCTGTTACTGGCGCAACCGGATTTGTCGGTGTGCCGTTGTGCAATGAGCTTAAAAGAAGCGGCTGGGAGGTTACGGTTCTGGCGAGAAATGCTGCCTCTGCTGAGCAGGCCCTGGGCAGCGGTTATGATATCATCAGCTGGACGCCCGCGAACGAAATTCCCCATGAGGCATTGCGAGGAGTAGACACAGTAATCAACCTGGCCGGTGAATCGATCAATGGTCGCTGGACTGAGAAGCGGAAAAAGCGGATCCTCGAGAGCCGGACCTCGGTGACGAGGCGGCTTGTTGAGGCGATTGGACGGATGGATAACCCTCCCCAGGCATTGATCAATGCCTCGGCGATAGGATACTATGGGCCGCGTGGAGATGAGAAGCTTTGCGAAGATGAACATCATGGCAGCGATTTCCAAGCACGCGTGTGCAAGGCGTGGGAGGAAGAGGCGTTTAAGGCCGAAAGATTTGGCACGTGGGTGGTGACAATTCGCATCGGTGTGGTACTTGGCGATGGTGGCGCGCTTAGTCGCATGATCATCCCATTTAAAATGTTTGCTGGAGGTCCGGTTGGCAACGGTAAGCAATGGTTCTCATGGGTGCATCGGGATGACCTGATCGGGATAATCAAGTTTGCCGCTCAGAACCACTCGCTAAGGGGTCCGGTAAATGCGACAGCTCCTGAACCGGTCACTATGGGCGAATTTAGCAAAATTCTTGGCAAGGTACTCAATCGGCCCTCTTGGCTTCCCGTGCCGGGCTTTGTCCTTAAAGCTGGCTTAGGCGAGATGTCCGATATGCTCCTGAATGGCCAGCGCGTAATCCCCCGCAAGGCGCTGGATGCCGGATACGAATTTAAGTACGGCTCTGCGGAGGAAGCGCTAAGGAATATTTTAGGTTAGGCTGAAAGGCTAGGTGGGGCAATAATGCAAGGAATTGGTTACTGGTTTGAGCGCATACCACTAAGTATACTGGGTGGGTTGGGGGTGTTTCTCCTTGTCTCCCAAACCGGTTTTCTGTTGGCCGCAGTACTCTTTGCCGTCCTCCCGGCGATGACTGCAGGAGGGCCATCTTCCTACATCATAGCAGTTCCCACGATAGCAGAGGTATTAGCTGCAGGCGTAGGGGGAGTTTTTGCCGGTTGGCTCGCAAAAGAGAATGGGGCTCGTCTCGGTCTTGTAATCCCTGCGATCATCGTTCTATTCAGTATTCTTAACATGGCAGTCCAAGCAATATCCTTCTGGCAGACAACTGGTGATTTGAGAGGGTACTTGTTTTCTTTTGGCGAAGGATCCGTGGCTATTCTGAATCTGGTATCTTGGTTGCTTATGTTGGTTGCCGGCTGGTTGGGTGGTATATTTGGGGAGAGCCTTACAAAGGGCGATAATGAGGGTGTTAGTTTGCTTTAGCTCTCAACGTCCCCTTTCTAAGGAGGTTTTGCTAATGGAAAAAGCCGGATACGTAATTTTGGCCATTGTTGCTGCGGCATGGTTTGTTGCGTTGCTGATGGGGTTAATAGCAGCTTTCCCATTCGGCATATTCGGGCTGCTGGTCATAGTCGGTTTTGGCTTGCTGTTTGCTAAAGCGCTAAGAGATCGTTTAGAAAGTGTAAAAACAGACCGATATTCGAAAGAAGTAGAAAAGTAAGGAACTGGTAACAATGCTAATTACTACGCAGGACGAGTTAGCCGGTTACGAAATAACCGAGACCTTAGGGTTAGTGCGGGGGAACACGGTTCGGGCCCGCCATGTAGGAAAGGATATTCTTGCTTCCTTTCGAACGGTAATAGGCGGCGAGGTCGATGAATACACGAAATTGCTTGCTGAGTCTCGCGAGCAGGCCATCGACCGGATGATTGAAGACGCAAAATTAAAAGGCGCCGATGGCATCGTTTGCGTTCGCTTTATGACATCGTCAGTTTTGCAAACCGTATCAGAGCTATTCGTATATGGCACTGCTGTTAAGTTGAAGAGAAAGTGATAATCTAGACCATGCCGCCCGGAGCTTCTCCAAGCGACATCTCATCGAGTCTTCTGATCCTATCCTCGATAGGCGGATGCGTTGAGAAGAGTTCGCTGAAGCGTTGTGCAACTCCCCCTTCCGCCTTTAGGGGATTTACGATGAAGAGGTGTGCAGTCGCCTCGTTTGCGGTTCTAAGGGTGTGGAGGTCGGCGGCGAGCTTTCTGAGCGCGTCTGCCAGGCCCGGGGGGTAGCGGGTGAGCATCGCCCCTTGCACGTCGGCCAGGTACTCGCGGTTGCGCGAGAGCGCAAGGCGAAGAAGCTGCGCCGCGACTGGGGCGAGCACCGCGATGATAATGCCGATTATAAGAATAATCGGCCCCAGGCGCCCGCGACCTCTTGTGCGCCTAAGCCCTCCCCAGAAGTAGCTCCGCCGCAGCCAACCACTCAGAAAGAAGATAGATCCCACCAATACAACTGCTAGGGTAGAGAGCCTGATGTCATAACCGGCAATGTGGCTCATCTCATGTCCGATTACGCCCTCGAGTTCTAACCGGTTCATCTTCTCTAGTAGCCCGGTGGTAACTGCGATGGCCGAGTGCTCAGGATCACGGCCGGTAGCAAAGGCATTGGGGGCGGGATCATCAATCACATAGAGCTTGGGCATAGGGAGCCCAGCGGCGATGGATAGGCCCTCGACGGTATTATAAAGGTAGGGAAACTCGGTCTTTTCAACCGGTCTGGCTCGGCTAATTGAAAGTACAATCCTATCACTATAATAGTAGCTGGTAAAACTTGTGGAGAATGCGATTACAAGAGCGATGACGAGGCCAAAGTAGCCAAACTCGGTTAATTCGCCGAATATATAACCTAAAAAGGCGACAAACGCGATAAAGCCGATGATCAGTATCCAGGTGACCCGGCGATTCCGGTCTATTTCCTCGTACATCATTTAAAATTCAACCCTCACCGGACCGCGAGATTCCGGTTCAGCCTCGAAGTACTGGCGCTCGATAAAGCTGAATATCCCGGCTATAACGTTGCCGGGGAAACTCTGTATGGCCGTGTTATAGCGATAAACACTATCGTTATAAAACTGCCTTGCGAAGGCGATTTTGCTCTCCGTTCCGGAGAGTTCTTCTTGCAGCAGCAAGAAATTTTGATTAGCCTTAAGTTCCGGATAATTTTCCGCAACCGCAAAAAGGCTTCGCAGGGTCTGGGTGAGCTGGTTTTCTGCTTGAGACTGCTCACCAACGCTCCCCGCCGCTATAGCGCGCGATCTGGCCTCGGTTACTTTTTCAAATACTTCGCGCTCGTGCTTTGCATAGCCCTTAACCGTTTCTACCAGATTTGGGATGAGGTCATAGCGGCGCTTAAGCTGCACGTCGATCTGCGACCAGGCATTATCGATGCGGTTGCGAAGCGATATCAGCCGGTTATAGTAGCCCGCAAATAAGAGCGCGACTAGAACTATCAGAATGACGATTAGTAATTCGGGCATATCTTTCCTTTCGAAAAGCCCCGGTAACGATACCAGAGCATTTTTCTAAATTATCTACATCTAATATTCCCTCTAATAGCATACCAAAAAGAATGCCGGCGTGAATAGCACAGCGTCACAAGTGACGCTTGTACTAGAAAATAGAGAATAGAAAATAGATTGAATTATTGTGGGAGATAAGTGAAGGGTGAGGGCTAACTTTAATAAACACCATTTTCAGGGATTTTGCAATTCGATGCTTCTAGCTGTTGACAGCTGTCATCCCTTCGGCTTGCTCAGGACAGGTCTTAACGTAGCGTGAGCGAAGTGAAGAATCTAAATAATACCCTCATTATTATGCCACTAGGTAGTATATACCAATAAGGTGTTGGTTGATACAAAGGCATTCTAATACTTAAAAATATAGAAGATACGATTGAGATCCTTCGCCTCCGTTTCCCCTTCGGCTTCGCTCAGGGCTTCGACTCACCCGGCTAAGGATGACAAGTTGGGGGTCTCCGGCTCTTTCAGGATGACAGATTGAGGGCCTCTATCTCTTTAAGGATGACAAATTGGTGAATTGCAAAGTCCTTGATCTTCTACTTCAGTCTAATCTCTACTTTCTGTGTTCCCCTCCCTTGAGGGGAGGCAGTATGATAGATTTTCAATCTTTCCCTCTCCCTCTGAGAGAGAGTAGGGTGAGGGTAAAACACCCTCGTTTCATACCCACATGCTGATAGCTGATAGCTGACAGCTTCTTATGTTAAGGCTTTGGCGTATATTGATCACCTGGTTAACGTATATCAGGATGACGTATGCTGTTGCAAGTATTAATACTATATACTAAAATGTGTACGAACAGGCGTTTGTAACTGAAAGGTGGTAAGGCAATGTCAGAGCACAAACTTCCCGGTAAATTTGTCAAGAAAATCCAGGGCAAGGATTTTGTCCTCTTCGAGGGCTTACTAGAGATGGCACATGCATCCGGCCTTAAAAGGGTAGAGACCCAGCTCCTGCAGGCGCCGCATAAGGATAACGGCATGCTCGCGATAGTGAGGGCTGTTATCGAAACAGATAAAGGGGTATTTTCGGCTTTAGGCGATGCTTCGCCAGAGTCTGCAGAGCGGCCCATGCAGCCACATCTGGTTCGCCTTGCCGATACTCGTGCAATAGCTCGCGCTATGAGGATTGCGGTAAATGTCGGCATGACTGCAGTTGAGGAAATTAATGCGAGTGAGCCGATAATGGGAGCAAATGGCGGTAAAAGGACGGCAAAACAGGGCCCAGAAGAGGAAGTAAAGTCAGCGTGGCTTGAAAAACCCGAGGCCATAGTTCTCTCGTTCGGCAAGCACGCGGACAAAACTCTCGGAGACGTCCTTATTGAGGATCCTACATACGTCGATTGGCTTGCAAAAGAGGCCTATGATTACGTCTTAAGAACGGCCGCCAAAAAGCTTTTAGAGGCGAGCACCCCCGATGTTGATGAATTTAAATCAACCGATACGGCAGAAATCAATTTTTAAAGAGGTCAGAAGGCAGAGACAGAAGTCAGAATGAAAACAACTGCACTATGATCGTGCAGACGATAGCTACTACGTAGTATCCCGATGCTTGGCGCCGGTAAGGCAACGGCAAGGTCGAGTGCTTTAGCTACTGCATCTGACCTTGCCGTTTTGGAGCAGATATAAGGACTTACGCCGCTTTTGGTGTAATATTCGCGATCATATCCGCCATCCGTAGCTCGTTGCTGAAGAAGACTGCTTCACGCCGTACGTGGTCGGCCAACTCAGGCGTGATTATGCTTTTGATCTCTGCTGCTTCGATGCCTTTTACTGCAGCCATCTTAAAATCGATGGTGTGGTCGACGTCTAATGGTACCGGATCGGTTTGTGCTTCCAGTGGGTGCTCCTTCTGGATTTGTTTGAACTTCACGTTTTCGTCCAGTGCTTGGTTGATCAAATCGACCTCTTCGGGGTCGAGCAGATGGGCAATAAACGCAGCATGCTCCCACATAATCTTGGACCAGAAGTCGATGATCTCCTCGCGGTCGAATTCATATTTGCCGTCCATAAACATCTTTTGCTGCTTGACAAAGCGTTCCCCCTCACGCGCTATATGGTCCAGGAATGTCGGCCAGAGGAGGCTATGTATTTTGCCCGTTGCCTGTTGATCAATGAGATCGCGTTTAAATTTGACCAACAATTCGGTCTGCGAAATCGCCTCGTTACTCAATTCCCTGACTGCGCCTTCCTCGATCTCAATATTCATTGCGCGCTCGTGTAACATCTCAAATACGCCTCTGAATTTGACGGCTTGTTCGTGCTGCGCTGGCAAGTCCTCAATCGGTAGCAACATCTCCATGAATTTGGAGTGCTCCGCTAATTGATCGGTCCAAAAAATCGCATTCGCCAAGGCCAGCGTATACGGGTCTGTTGTATCCATTGAAGCCAGGTAAGCCGGTTTGCGGCCCTCTTCGCGGACTATGATCCTGCCAATACGCTCCGGCCCCATCGTTTCTCTAAATGTCTTTCCACGTTCCATGCCCATGCCGTGTTCCATTTCCATGCAACCTTCCTCCCAAATCAAGAATTTACAACTATAAGTTTTCCCTCGCTGAAAACAACATCACGTTCGAGCGTTGCATTTAATTTTTTAGGTCACACGACGACCTCACTATGAGGCAAAAGAGAGAACGAGAAAAAGCTAATTCTGTTATTCAGAATAACTATTTGTAGAATGTGAACTAGGCGAAACCTCTACTTTCTTCTCTGCTACTCTATCACGTATACTTTGGCCGACAAGAAGCTGTTTAGCTGTCAGCAATCAGCCATCAGCTGTCAGCATGTGGGTAAGAGGTGAGGGTATTCACCCTCCCCTAGCCCCTCCCATCAAGGGAGGGGAACTAGAAGATAGATCAAATAGAAAATGGTGTTTGGTAATGACTCCACCCCCACCCTACACCCTCCCCCATCAAAGGGAGAGGGAAATGAAAGATTGAAAATCTATATACTGCCTCCCATCAAGGGAGGGGAACTATAAAATAAACATCCATGCCACTAAAAGTGGCATTATCAAACGAATGTAAATTCCATTGTGGAATTTATAGGGTAGACTGAAGTAGAAAATACGGGATTTGCAATCCACCAATTTATCATCCTCAATCCACCAACTTATCACCCTTAAAGAGCCAGAGACCCCAGCTTGTCATCCTGAAGAGCCGGAGGCTCTGAAGGATCTAAATCGTATTTTCTATAT
>JACUUO010000148.1 GCA_014859275.1 Actinomycetota bacterium
TTAAAGACGAAGATCTTGGTGAACCCGAATTCTCCTTTATTTCTGACAATAAGAAACTTGCTCTGGCTGTTTGGCGCAAGCCCCCATCTTTTGCTCGTATCAGGAGAGTCTGGGAGACTACGCAAGACTTCTGGAAAGAGTCTGTAGGGAACAAGCTTAAAGATATCGTTGGTGTTACCGGGCCTAGATTGGTTATAACTGGTGATTTTGCGCCAAATAGTCTTGGCGATTATCATGCTTATGCCGTCCCTATAGAAGGCGTAGAGGCAAGCTTTGTTTATGATAAAAATAACGTTCGATTTATCAGTGTATCTAACTTAAGATACCTTGCCAAACGACTTAACCTTCAAGGAGACAAAGTAGAATTAACAGATGAAGAGGCGGCTCAAAAAATAGAGGAATTCATAACAAGGGAATTTACCAAAAAAGAAAAACCGTTGTTTCTATACGAAGAATCTGCACAGAGCGGGAAGCAGGTTAGGGCAGCAAGCATAAGCCAGTGCAAAGTCATCATAGAGCAGCACAATTATCTTCCGGCTATTCCTATTATAACTGATCCGGAACTATTCATGATATTAGTTCCAGCAGATAGAGCTCTTGGTTTAGCTAGCTATATACGAACCGAGTATGAAGCTCAGTTCTCCAAGGTTAGGAATCGCCTACCACTTCACCTGAACATAGTCTTCTTTAACCGGAAGCAACCAATATATGTAGCTCTAGACGCCGCCCATCGAATGCTTGATCGAAAAAGTAGGCATGATGAGCTTTGGGAGGTTCAATCGATTAGTGAGGCTGATGCAAAAGAATTGTGTGCACATTCAAATGGGCGCCTAACAAGTTACTGTAAATGTATTACGCTTAAACGACTTGATAATAGGCTTAATAAGACATGCAATATTTTTGTTAGTTATGGTCTTGGTGATCCTAGTAAAATGGACACCTGGCACCCTTATTTCTTTGCTGAAACAGAAGCTTCAGGAGAGCAAGTGTTCAGTCAGCGCGACCATTATTTTAGCGCACCGTTACCGGACAGAGATGCCTATAAAATGAAAGACTTAGTTCATGTTATTGATTTAAAAGCTGGAGATCAAGTTTACTACACTCCCTCAACCCTCGATTTTGAATTCTTGGATGTTACGGCAAAGCGGTTTGAATTGGCTTATGACGAAGAAAGCAATATGAGATTACCAAAAGCCCACGAAACTTATTCTACTCGACCTTTCTTACTTGAAGACCTGGATATTATTCAGCGACTTTGGGAGTTGGTAGCCAAAGATAGATCGACTGCGTTAACAAATACTCAGCTTAAGCAAATAACAGAAATGATTGAAACAAAGCGGCAAGATTGGCAAGTGGCTGAGCCTGACAACGATACCTTGAGGCGGTTTGCCGAGCAAACATTCCAACGCTCTTCTGGCAGGAAGTGGAATAATGTTTCGGCGATTGACAAGGAGCATCTTATATCTTGGGCGACTTCAGGCCGCTGGCGAGACTTAATAGAACTTGAAATGCAAATTTTAAAAAGGAAGTCAAAGGCTACTAAATAGCAGTTAGGCAAATATATAGAAACGAGAGCACGGGGGTGCATATTATGAAACTTGAAAAATTTACTTACCTTATTATGACCCTTGACCCGGTGCATGTTGGCACAGGCGGTTATCGGTTAGGACGTGTTGATAATGCTATTATTCGTGAGCCAGGGACAAATCTTCCTAAAATCCCAGGGACAAGTCTTCATGGGTCAATTCAGTCAGCCGCTGCCCTGCGCTATGGCGATTTAAAATTAGCAGGTCAAAATAAAGAAGGTAAACCAGAAGATAACCCAATCATCTACACCTTTGGGTCTGGCGAACAAGGGGGTTCTAGCTCTTCTGGAGTGGCAAGCATCCACGACGCCCGTATATTGCTTTTCCCTGTAGCGTCGCAATCAGGGCCAGTTTGGATAACAACAGCATCGGTATTTAATAATGCTGGCTTTTCAGAGACAGAGAGAAGCAGTGAAGGCGATAAAGATAAGGGTTCTTTTGAAGTAAAGGCTCCTTCCCAAATGGAAGGAGTTCGGCTAGCCAGCAACTTAGAGCATACTGATGATAATTTTGCAATTGGTTGGCTTATGCTAAGAGCGGAAAGTAAAGATGAATCATTCAAAGCGCCATCTGAGCGTGGGTGGGATAACCAAGAAGAATTAAAAGAAGCTCTCTCTCGCACTGTAATTGTTCACGAAAGCTTATTTTCTGAATTAGTTAATTCTAACCTGGAAGTTCGCACATCAGTCGCCATCAATCCTGAGACCGGTGCTGCTGCTGGTGCTCTTTTTACTTACGAAGCCATCCCACGCACTACGTTTATGACATTCGATGTAGTAATCGACGATTATCGTGAAGCTGATTTTCCCAATTCAAACGGTAAAGATTGGCAGCCGAAAGACTCTTTTGAGGTAGTATCGTGTGGATTAAAACTTCTTGAATATCTTGGCGTAGGTGGCATGAATACACGCGGTTTTGGCAGGATTAAAGTCATTGGTGATCCTTTAGAACAGGTGGTCGTTTTAGAAAAAGCGGGAGGTGCTGCTAAGTGATAAACCTCGACAGATATGCGGCAGAAACCTCCCAGACAATCCTTGATTCTGTGAGAGGCGACGTGCTTCAGGCAAAGGATCTAGAGAAACTTGCCACCGATGCTTTAGGGGTCTTACAAGAGCAGGGCGTTTATGCTTTTTCTCTCTACCTGCTGTCTAAAAGCGGGGAGGAGGATCAACAGGACAAACTCAGTTCAGAAGAGTTTGGTGCCTGTGTCATAATGGCAAAACTTTTAAATTTGCTTAACAAGCCAGAATTAAAATCATTAAATTCAGCGTTTGCAAATGGTTGGGATAAATCACCACCAGAACTAAACAGTTGTAAGGAAGATATACTTAAACATATTAGCGGTCGGATTGCAGCAGACTTAAAACGCCTGCTTCTGGTCAAGTCGCTTTTTGATCAAGTGCTTATCTACACGCGCTATGGCGTCAAAGCACTTACGTCTTCAGCTACGGAGGCGTCATAATGAGCTGGGAGGCATATAAGTTAACTTTTCAAATGCAAAGTCCTCTACATAGCGGCTATATCAAAGTAGGCAATATCCAGCAGACCCGCCTTTACGTTACCGGTCGCATGCTGTGGGGCGCTCTTACCTCTCGAATTACGCGTCTTATCAATAGCACGGACTATGACCAAATTGGAAAAAGCGTGCAAGATTACCTAAGAACAAGTTATTTCTTTCCCTGCCTGGATAGAGAAGGAAACCGTCCAGTTCTTCCCGAAGTTCAAGATCATCAACCTGGTTACCGTGTGGAATATGTTCACTTTAGAGCTTCTAAAGTCGAGCGCTGGCTTATTACGTCCTACGCATCTACAGCGATTAATAAAAACACTTTTGCAGCCGAAGAAGGGTCATTACATGAAGTGGAGCTTATAAGCCATCGTTTTCTTAATAATGTCAATGAAAACGGCATTAACATTAGCGCTGGAAACCCTGTATATTTAACAGGAGTCTTTTTTCTTAGCAAAGATGCGCCAGACAACATAAAAACCCGTTGGAAACAAGCGGTAGAAAGTTTTCAAGTAGGCGGCGAACGAAGCTATGGTTCTGGAAGGTTATCATTGATAGCCGGGCCCAATCCTACTGAAGAATTATTTGGGTGTGGACTTATTTTGCCTGGCGATGCTCCAGAAATTAGTATTGGCAAAAATGAGCCGATATTAGCGCATGCCATTGCATCAGATAAACTGAAGGTGCGGGGGATAATCGAGCCATTTCTTGGCCGCGAAACTAGCAAAAATGGCCAGTTTGGTGAGAATCTTTCTAGCGCCAAACTATGCTGGGCACCTGGCGCAGAGACCCTCAAAAGCGGCTCTTTTATCGTTAAAGAAAAGGGAATTTGGGAGGCGCTAATGTAACGGTTCATTGACATTATGCTGTATTTACACATAATGTAAACAAGTCCTAATAGCCAGCCACCGTTTTGTTTTATAACTCCGTCGATAGGAGATTGAAATGGTGGTGATAACTATGCCAAAGAAAACAGCAGAAAGAGTGCAGTTATACTTGGAGCCAGAACAATATCAATTTCTAGTCCGAGAAGCAAAAAAAGAAGGAAGTATAGCTGCTGTTGTTAGAAAATTGATAGATGAACGTCTCAAGCCAGGAAAAATTAAAGAAGATCCAATTGCAAAACTTGCTGAGCTAGCAGCAGAAGGTGGCCCTGAGGATCTATCCGAAAATCATGATCGGTATATTTATGGCAAGGGGTCAAAGTGAAAGCCGTTTTCCTAGATACGTCTGGGATAATTGCCGTTTTAAGCGCAAAAGACAAAAATCATGATGCTGCGCTACGCTTTTGGAATTGGCTTCTAGAACAATCGTTAACAGTTTATATGACTGATTATGTCTTTGACGAGACGTATACAGCCCTTAGGAATTGGCTTGGTCACAAATTAGCGATTAGTTTTGGTGATCTGGTTCTTAAAAGTAAGGTCGTAAATCTTATACGCGTCGATGAGGAATTGTTCGATGCAGCCTGGGAAATAGCTCGAAAGCATTCTGATAAAAGCTATAGTTTTACTGACTGTATAAGTTTTGCATTGATGGAAAGACTAGGCCTAGATATGGCCTTTACTTTCGATCGACATTTTATACAGTACGGTTTTACGGCAAAACCGTAGGGCTTTTCTGTAATGCTTAGTATAAAAGACAACTAAGCGCAAATGTTTTGTAGCTGAGGCGTGATGTTTCGATCATTAACTCCGCCGATAGGAGATTAAAAGACATAACCCATTATCTTCTCCCATTCCCCGAGTGGGTTAGCAATATGAGGTGTAAAATGTATACAAAAATCAGCTTTGAAGAGTTTATAGAGCAAGTTGAACAGCGCCTTGGCGAATATTCGCAGGAGACTTTGCGGAAAATAATCATGGAATGGGCTAAAAGTACTCCAAGCGCAGATCGACGCCAGTTCTTAGCAAAACTCCTCCCCCCTTTACCACAGCAACTGGTCTCGCTATCGGGCGAAGAACTGCTGGGAGAGATTCGAGGGCTTGCTAAACGGGTTGAAAATGGCGATTATTGCGTTGGTTGGGGCTGGGATCATGACATCCATGAGGAGAGAGACTTTGGCGATGAAAGCTGGGCG
>JACUUO010000149.1 GCA_014859275.1 Actinomycetota bacterium
TCATCTCTCATCATCCACCAAATCTCACCCCGGGAAAAAGATTCGCTGAAGTTATAGATAAACAGATCGATTTTATGGTCTCTGCAGGCGTCCCTCTTGAAGTAGCCGAAGAAGCGATAGTACCGATAAAAGAGGAGTATACGTTTAATCCACTAAGAACCCACGATCAAATAACGGCCTTAGCCCGCAGATTGGATATGCCGCTGATGAATATACATCAGCCATGTGATGAGCTGGGGAGGCGAATACTCCAATCTACAGTCGATGAGATGGATGAAAATAGATTGGTCAGTGAGTTAATGGCTAAGTATAACGAGATTGATGAAATTAAAGAGAGCGGAGTTCCTGTTGAGTTGGTATGCGGCGATTCACAAAGCGAGATAGGGAAGGCGATAGTTATCCACGGAGCCGGAACAAATGGAGGCTATCCGGTAGCCAACGCTCTATTTACCTATGGGGTAAATACTGTCATCTACATCCATCTTCTGCCACACCAGCGGGCTGATCGTGAGCGATTGATTAGAGAGAACAAGGGCAACCTCATCGCTACCGGCCACTATCCTTCTGATGCAATTGGCATTAACCATTTTATTAAGGAGTTAGAAAAAAGAGGATTAGACGTTGTACGCTGCAATGGGCTATAAGCTTACTTAGCTGAACACCTTCCGGCATTCATTCGCAACTCATCTACTGGAAGGTGGTTACGATATTCTAGCGGTCCAGGAACTCCTGCACAAAGGCGTGAAGGCGACGATGACTTACACCCATGTCCTCAACCGTGGACCGGTGGGTTTCCAACCCCATTAACATGCTTTAAGTTGTAAGGAAGTTGCAGTAAGGGTTTTATACCGATCCACATAAGATGCCATGATAAAGAAGAGCTTTGTCTAAACAGCCGCTTCTAGTATTGATTATAGTTGTAATTGATGCATTTCTGCAGGCGTCTTATATAGCACCAGTAGGATAATTAGTGTATTATATGGGTCGTTATAAACGATGTTAGGCGGCAGGACGATGTCTGGCCACACCTGTGAACTGGAAGCGCTGGACCACCAAGGTTGCAGTTCGAAAAAGGGGTAGTGCCAAAGATGATCACGGCCAACGAATTGCGCAAGTCTTACGGCGATACTGTAGCCGTAGATGGTGCGTCTTTTGAGGTTTTCGAGGGAGAGATCTTTGGGATGGTCGGGCCGAATGGCGCTGGCAAGACTACCATAATCGAATGTCTCGAAGGCCTTCGTTTACCCGATAGCGGGAGAATTCGCGTCCTGGGTCTGGACCCTTCCAAGGATAGGTACGAGCTTTGTGAGCGCATCGGTGTACAGCTCCAATCCGCTGCGCTTCCTGAACGCATTAAAGTCGGGGAAGCTCTGGAACTCTTTGCCTCATTCTACCGACGGTCAGTTGACTGGCGGTTGTTGCTTGAACGCATGGGGATGGGGGAGAAGAGCGGGGCGTTCGTCTCGGAGCTTTCGGGCGGTCAGCGACAGCGTGTCTTCATTGCCCTTGCGCTGGTGAACGATCCTGATCTCGTCTTTATGGATGAATTGACCACCGGCCTGGATCCTCAATCGCGTCGATCGATGTGGGACATGGTCCGCGATGTTCGTGAACGTGGTAAGACTGTCGTTCTCACAACTCATTTCATGGAGGAAGCCGAGCGTCTATGTGACCGGGTTGCCGTTGTTGATCAAGGCAGGGTGGTTGCGTTGGACACCGTAGGAAACCTGATCAGCTCGCTCGGTGCGGAGAATCGGGTGGTCTTTTCGGTGGACGGGCGGCCGGATCTTGCAGGAATTACGGCTGTCCCTGGGGTCGTACGGGCTGAGCAGATCGGGGATCGCGTCATCATTTCCGTACGAGGTTCCGGTATAATTGGCCGAGTGACAACCGCGCTGGAGGAAGATGGAGTGGGTTTCCGTGATCTCCGAGTTGAGAAACCTACACTTGAAGACGTCTTCTTGTCACTCACCGGCAAGGAGATACGGGAATAGGAGCTAAGAGATGCGGGCACTGTCGAAACTAACCCTTCTGCTGGCGAAACTCTACATGCGAGACCCGATCGCCGTCTTTTTCACGCTACTGTTTGCGCCGCTCTTGGTCGTATTGTTGGGCTTGGTGTTCGGAAACGATCCGGATCCCATATTCGGCGGACGCGGTTACTTGGAGACGAATCTGCCAGCCTACGCAGCAATCGTCATTGGGATCGTGGGGCTGCTAATCGTCCCGATTAACACCGTGAGCAGGAGGAAAACCGGAGCCTTGAGACGCTTCCGGGTTACGCCTCTTCGCCCGTTGACCTACATCGCCGCTGATGCCTTGGTCTACTTTGTCATGGGCGTGCTTGGGATCGTGCTACTCTTCCTTGTGGGAACGGTCGGCTTTGGCATTCAGCCTCAGGGAAGTATAGGTGAGGTTTTCCTTGCCGCATCCGTGGGGGCGTTCGCCTTTCTTGCCGTGGGTTACGTACTCGCTGGGATCGCCCCGACCGTTCAGGTGGCCCAGGTCATTGGTAACGTGCCTCTCTTCCCTATGTTAATCTTCTCCGGTGCTACTGCCCCGTTGGAGGTCATGCCGGAGAGAGTGCAGAGCGTCGCTCGCCTCTTTCCTCTCACACAAGTAGTGACCCTGATGCGGGGGATATGGCTGGGGGAGGTCTGGAGCAGTCATTTGACTGAGACTGTGATACTCGTCGGTCTGTGCTTGGTTGGGGTGGCCGTTGCTTCTTGGCTCTTCCGTTGGGAGTAGCGCTGGATGTTACAGGTGTACGACGCCCGGCTATCGAGCAACAGACAAGCGTCTTACCCTTCGAGCACGGTCAAGGTGTCCATTAGGTATCATGCCGCCCAATAAGCGGATTCGCGGAAGCATGGTCGGCAGGGGGACGGAACGGGAGTCAGGTTGTGCGCCGCAGCCAATGCAAGGCGTTAGGCCACATTAAAGGACGCTTTATATGCTTAACGAAAAGAAACTTGCCGAAGTGCTTGAGGTGCCGCCAGAAATTTTGCCGTATGTTCCCGAACTCCTGGCCGACATCTGGGCTTTAGGGAGCTGGCCAGAAGAGATAATTGAGTTGCTTCGATCTCTTGAATTACCAACGCAGTCAACTAAAGTGCTGGATCTAGGTTGTGGCAAAGGTGCAGTGACATTGCCCATTGCTGAAGAGCTGGGGTTTAAAATACGCGGGGTTGATCTCTTTTTGCCGTTCATAGAGGAAGCGACGGAGCGAGCAAAGAAACTAGGCGTTGAAAACCTTTGCCACTATGAAGTTGGTGATATACACGATGTGCTTAAGGAAGGGAGAACCTACGATGTAGTGATATTCGCTTCAGTCGGCGGCGTTCTCGGTGATTTCGCCCAGTGCGTCGGACAATTGAGGCCAGCAAGTCGTCCTCGCGGCTATATGGTGATCGACGATGGGTTTCTGGCTCATGCTTCCAGACTAGATAGGCCCGGTTATCAACATTATCGCTCCCACGAGGAGACCATCCGGCAACTCACCAGCTATGGCGATACTCTAGTGCAAGAGAGAATCATTCCAGTCGAGCAATTGAAGGCGTATAACCAAAAAAATACCCAGTTAATCCAAAAGAGGGCAAATAAGCTGGCTCAGCAACATCCAGAAATTGCAGATTCCTTTGAGCGATATGTGCGGTGGCAAGAAGCGGAGAGCTATATACTTGAAACTGAAACAATACCTGCGATTTGGCTATTGCAGCGAAATTGATGGTTTAACAGTATCGGGCGCTTGACACAGTGAATTCAGTTGTACGATAGGGAATGTTGGTTCACTTGTTCACTTAACATTTATTCCAGCATTCTTAACACCACATACCCCATGTGGATCTACCAAGCATCTCTCAACGGATACACCTTCCTATGGTGAAAGAATTCTTGGCACCTTACTATTTATAAAGACCCTCACGTCCCAAGCAGATAAGAGGAAAGACACTACCGAAACTGCAGCCATACGGCTTCTTAGGGCCTTCATCGCTGAAGTCGAGGCCTATATCCGCTCTGGTGTGCTAACAGCTGCAGAGGGAGAGCCACTCATTGATCTTGCAAACGACATCATCGCTGGGATAAGCACGTAAACATACTTTAAGATAGCATCAAGAGCAGCCATTTGCCAGCAATCAGGAGGGGCACTTTGCCCCTGCTGTATTTTTATGAGTAAACCGGGCGTTGCGGTACTTATCAATTAGTTTGAATAAATGGAATCCGGGGAGCACCTCGAAAATGGCTTGGGAACCATTATCTGTTTTAATCATTTCGTTCAATTATCCACTGTAATCACCATAAGGGTAAGGGTAGTAAGGCAGAACGACCACTTCGATGGTTCAGACTATTTCAGTCGCTTCTCAGTTGTTTCTCAGCTTTGTGTTGCTATAATGCAATCAAATGCGGATTTTAGTTGTCGAAGATGAACATAAAATAGCCAATTCTATAAAAAGAGGCCTGGAGCAGGAAGCATACGCGGTGGATGTCGCGTATGATGGGGAATCTGGGTTTGACTTTGCCATAACCGAGGATTATGACGCTATAATTCTCGACTTGATGTTGCCAAAAATGGATGGGGTTGAAGTCTGTAAGAAACTGCGGCAATCCGAGATACATACCCCTATCCTCATGCTCACTGCCAAGGGCCTATTGCACGATAAAGTGAATGGGTTAAACGCAGGCGCAGATGATTATTTAGTTAAGCCTTTTGCGTTTGCTGAGTTGGTGGCGCGGGTTAGAGCTTTGACTAGAAGGCCAAAAGAGAGCCTCAGCCCAATACTTACCGTGGAAGATTTAAGCCTTAACACGTTGACGTTTGAGGTCAGGCGAGCGGGCAAATACATCGACCTATCTAAAAAAGAATATGCTCTTCTTGAGTATTTGCTTCGAAATAAAAACAGAGTTCTTACTAAAGACCATATCATCAATCATGTGTGGGATTATGATGCAGATATACTGCCAAACACGGTTGAGGTCTATATCGGCTACTTGAGAAACAAAATCGATAAGCCGTTTGCAGATAGTCCCGTTTTAATTCACACTGTACGGGGATTTGGCTATAAAATTGGAAGGAATAATCAGTAGATGTTTCAATCAGCCCGCCTCAAGCTAACTGCCTGGTATCTTTTAAGTATCATGGCCATCAGTATTCTCTTTAGC
>JACUUO010000150.1 GCA_014859275.1 Actinomycetota bacterium
TAGAAAATAGAGAATAGATTGAATTATTGTGGGAGATAAGTGAAGGGTGAGGGCTGGATAGGGCCGCAATCCTTAAGCCGAAGGCAAAGGAACCTATGACTGTGCGCTAGCGAACTCTTTATAAGGTATTGAAAGGTGAATGCATTAATGGATCTCTCTCTTGCTAAGGTCAGAGATCGGTGGTGTGAAGTGGAGTTAAAAAATAAGGTTTTGATCGGAATAGTAACAGTGTCGGCGGTCTTGTTCTTGATCTTTTTTGCTCTTGTAGCCTCCGGTAGAATTGGTCTGTTAATTGTTAAGAGCAGCAGTATGTCGCCTAGCATACCACTGGGATCGCTAGTTGTCTTTAACGCAGTTGGTATAGAGGCTACACGGCTTGGCGATACTATCGTTTTTCGCGAGAGCCGATTCTCAAATGCGATTATAACTCACAGGGTAGATGATAAAATTCTTGATAATGGTAAGCATTATATTAGAACAAAGGGTGACAGCAACCACTGTGCAGATATTATGCTTATCGGAAAAAATGAGCTTGTAGGCAGGGTCATCTATACAATCCCTATGGTAGGACATGTTCTTGCTTTTACTAAGATGCCTATAGGTACGCTTATCCTAAGCTTGTCACTCGCCTTTTTTATCTTACTCTTGGTTATTGATAAGATTAGGGCGGCCGAACGTATGGTATTAAGCTAAGTCGTTCTTCCCCCGGGAATAAGTGTTAGATGACTTTTTTCACGTGGGTGAGACTCTTTTGTTTCAACACCGCCATCCACCATCTCATAATTTACCCTGCAAAGGTATTGGCGGAGATGGAGGCCTACTGTCTCTATGTATTGTAGATTATAGTTTCTCTTTTGCCCAGCCACCTTAAGAGCCATCTCGAGGATATCGTCGTCGAGGTAGAGGATTAAATCGCATTCCTTAAGGAAACGATCACGCTCCTTACCGATTAATCTTAGGCCGCTATAAGTCTCCCACCTACATAGAAACTCATGTTTGTCCATATTCCTCAACCCTAGAATCGATATTCTAGCACTATTCCTTATATCGTCATAAGCCCCAGGTTGCTTAAGGATTTGGTAATCCCAGCATGTATTTTTAGGCGCTAATTTTGGATGCCAATCAAACCGCTTAATTACTAGGACAGCTATATTGTCCTCAAGCTTGCCCCCGAAAATTCGAGGCATTAATTTATTACCTTACCAGCTATATGTTGGGCTGGGGCACTGGATGATTTTTCAATCACTCGTACCAACCGCGCCTCACCGAAAAACTCACCAATAATTAGGGCTTCTTTTAGCAATCTATATCTTCTGCTAATATTTAAGACATGAGGGCTCTGGTTATATCAGATACACATGTTAAGAGGAAGAAAGATTTCAAGGAGCTGGAGAGGGTCATCGAACCTTTCCTCGACGGGGTCGATGTGATTATCCATGCTGGCGATTCAGTTACACAAGAAGTGGTCGAGTTTTTTAACGGCCTGAGGCCAACCTATATAGTGAGAGGCAACATGGATAGCATCGATTTGCAGCATGTCCTTCCGGAAAAGATAGTTTTAGACTTTGGCCATTTTAGGGTAGGTCTTACGCATGGATGGGGACAGGCTTCTGGCTTAAGGGGACGGGTCTTTGAGCTTTTTGAGCATGACCGGGTCGATGCCATCATCTTTGGACACTCTCATCAACCGTACATGGGGAGGAAGGGGAACGTGCTCATGCTGAATCCAGGAAGCCCTACCGATACCAGGTTTGCCGATCGCAACACAGTTGCTATCCTAGAGGCCGATGGGGAGCTAAAAGCTGAAATCATCGATTTAAAATAGCTATCAGCTACCTCCGATACGCGTTGGTGATTGGCATGCGGCGGTCTTTTCCGAAGGCGCGGGGGCTTATCTTTATGCCGACCGGTCCCTGGCGGCGCTTATACTCGTTCTGATCGACCTTGCGAACGGCCCAGCTAACATATTCGCGTGGTAATCCCTCCGAAATCAGGTCTGCCATGCTTTTTTCAGATTCAACATAGCCTCGCAGTATCTCATCGAGTATGGGGTAGGGGGGAAGCGTATCGACATCCTTCTGCCCCGGTCTTAGCTCAGCTGAGGGCTCTTTAGTAATAACTCTCTCCGGGATGACCGGTCCGCCGGGGAGTGAGTTCCTGTACTTGGCGAGTTCATATACGGTTGTCTTTAATATATCTTTTAAAACCGCGAAACCCCCGACCATGTCGCCATAGAGGGTCGTATAACCGACCGCTATTTCGCTCTTGTTTCCGGTGGCGATAACCAGCCAGTTGAATTTATTCGATAGGGCCATGAGGATCATACCGCGAATTCTTGGCTGCATATTTTCTTCGGTTATATCCTCGGGAAGCCCCCGAAACTCATCCTCCATCGTGAACTTTAGCGAAGAGAAGGTTGGCTCTATTGATATGTTAAGTAGTTTAATCCCCAAGTTTCTGGCAAGTGCTTCCGCATCCTCAATGCTCGCCTTAGAAGAGTACCGCGAGGGCATGGCTACCCCTATGACATTTTCGGCGCCAAGAGCATCAGCGCAGATCATAGCCGTAACTGAGGAATCTATACCACCGCTTAAGCCAATGACAACTTTTTTAAAGCCGTTCTTATGCACGTAATCTCGTAAACCCGTCTTCAGGGCTTCATAAACTTCCGCAATAGGCTCAAGGGTTGGATGAATGCTGGTCGATACTTTTGTCTCAACCGGTTTTAAGATGAAGTCCTCTATCCTGTACTCAACGATCTCTTGCTTTTCGATACTATGTGTCCTCTGCCGGCGTTTGGGATCAAATAGGTGTTTTGAAGATATCAGGGATAAATCAAGATCGACGACTATAAGATCCTCCTCGAATTGACGTCCCCTAGCGATGATGTCTCCGCTCGGGGACGCGATGAGGCTCTGGCCATCAAAAACAAGCTCATCCTGTCCCCCTACGGTGTTAACATAGGCTACATAAACTTGATTATCGTACGCTCGCATCCCGACCATCTCCTCACGCAAAAGGCCTTTTTTGAAATGGTATGGTGAGCTGGAGATATTTATGACCAGCTGGCAACCAGGCTCAAGAGCTTGCGCAATCGTAGGACCCTCAGTAAACCATATGTCTTCACATATATTCACACCAAAGGTGAAGCCATCCGTTCTGAAGACTGGGATTTCTGAGCCTGTCTGGAAGTAGCGGAACTCATCAAATACCCCGTAGTTTGGCAGAAACATCTTATGGTAATTCGTAATAAGTCTGCCATCATACATAACCGCTGCTGCATTATAGAGGTCATCAGCCATATGGGCAAAGCCGATTATGGTTACTATTCCATCGGATATGGGGAGCAGCGATTTTAATGTCTCGGCGGTATCCTCTATAAATTTAGGCTTTAATAAAAGGTCCTCAGGTGGGTAACCGCATAGCGAAAGCTCAGGGAAGGCTATGACTTGCGCCCCAGCCTTCTTAGCCTGCTCGGTAAAATCGGCGATCTTCTCGGCATTTCCTTTAAGATCGCCTAAGACGGTATTAATTTGCGCAAGAGCTATTCGAATTGTTTTGGCCATCTATAATATTGTCCACTCTTTGCGATGATATTGCAATAATTGTATGGCGTGTTGCTCTTAGCCAACGCTCTTTAGCACGAGGATCGCAACATCATCTGTCAAGCGACCATGTGAGAATTCAAGGGTGGCATCTATTATTGAGTCGGCGATCTTTTGAACAGGAAGCCCAAGTGAGCTTAACAGTGTATTAAACAACCTTTCCTCACCGAAGAATTCTTTGTCAGATCTCGCCTCGATTACACCGTCGGTATAAGCTACAATAAGATCCCCGGGATTTATAACCGCGGTGTTCTCGCTGTAGTTGTAATCCTCGATAATGCCGATCGCCGGGTCCCGGGTTGCCAGAACGGTGCAGGTTTTAAGGATTTGATTGAGGAGGCAAGGATAGGGGTGCCCCGCATTTGAGAAGGTTACTGTGCCGAGTTTTGGATCGTAGACCGCACAAAATACGGTGATGAAGGCCGCTTGCTCTGCTTGACGCCTGACAAATCCGTTTGCTTCGGTAAGAGCGGGGGAAGGTGAGGGGTTCCGGTATAGATACGAGCGCAGTATATATTTTATCATGGATGTAGAGGCAGCGGCCTCAATTCCTTTGCCCGAAACATCCCCAATTACTAGGGCATACTTACCGTCGATATCATAGATATCATAAAAATCGCCGCCCACTACCGCTTCTTCAGTTGCCGATGCGTATCGTACACCGATCTGTATGCCTGGGATTGATGGTATAAGTGCCGGTAGCATGCTTCTCTGTAGTTCCTCGGATATATTACGCTGGGCTTCGTAGAGTCTTGAGTTCTCGATGGCTACACCGATTTCGTTTCCGATCGATTCGAGAAGCGTGGCATCATCGCTCGTGAACTTCCCGGGCCGGCGACTACCGATTGGGAATGCCCCTATAACCCTACCCTTTGACTTAATCGGTGCCCCGACAAGGCTAACGAAGGCCTCATAAACCACCGCAGCCTCAAACTCAGGGTACTCAGAGAGGTCTTCGATAATCAGCGGCTCACCGCTTTTAGCAACCGCACCGGGGAGGCGCTCCCCGAAAGGTATCTCCAAACTATTCTCGACAAAGTGATCGGTTAGGCCCCTATGAACTGTCAGCCTGAGAACTTGGCCCTCCTCATCGAGCAGGTAAATTGCCGCCCCATCGGCCTCGAGCAGATCCATCACGCTGTCTATTGCGGCGTTCAGGAGCGTATCAAGCTCAAGCGTCTGGGAGAGCGTGTTTGACAGCTTATTTAGGATCGACAGCTCCTTGGCTCTACGCCTCGTTTCGGCCCCTGACCTCTCTATGGCATCAAAGAGCCTGGCATTTTCTATCGCCACCGCCGCTTGTCCTGCAATGACATTTGCAAGCTCGATCTCTCGCTCCGTAAAGGTATGCCGCTCGCCAGGATTATCCATCCCAATACTTCCAATAACCCGGCCACCGACCACCATCGGTACGAAAAGGCCCAATTTTGCGTTGAAGCTATCCATTGTCCTCTGGGATTCGGGCGATAGGTCGGGATCATCTCTGTCGATGATGAATGTCTTTCCCGTCTTGTATATTTCAAAGAACTCGATCCCAAACTCCTCGAGCGTA
>JACUUO010000151.1 GCA_014859275.1 Actinomycetota bacterium
CTTCCGTATGCCAGAAGCAGCCACCGGCAAATATCGCCGTCTCTAAAGGTCTGTTTTCGCTCGTTTCTTTTCTGTTTTGCAATACCATCACATCCAGTACCGATAAGCTGATAATTCCTATGCATACTTTATAGCCTGAAAAGCAGAACCTTATGCACATTCACTCACACGCTTTTGCAAGCACGTAGGCACAATAAGCAGAAATCTCCCCCTTAGCACAGCTAAGAGTTAGTAGTTCATAGAATAATACCCACACCTCTTACCCTCATTGACATTGGCACGTTGGTACCTTGGCATATCCAAGACAGCACCCACACTCTAGACCCACACCCTGCAGCACTGGGCAACTATTCCTACGTCTCTTACCTACATTCCTGGACCCCGGCCCCTGGTCCCCGGCAACCAGCTTACTGATCCCCCGGTCCTTTCAAGTAGCAAGCATACCCTCTAAAGGGGTATAATCATCTATTATGCAGAAGGTGCTACTTGAGGGGCTCAACGACGAACAGCTGGATGCGGTTACCTCAACAGAGGGACCACTCCTTATCATTGCCGGCGCCGGTACGGGCAAGACCAGGGTTATCACCCGCAGGATTGCCTACCTCCTCGAATCAAAGCCCGATCTTGCACCTGAAAATATCCTTGCGCTCACGTACACCAACAAGGCCGCTGATGAGATGCGGGAGCGAGTGGAGGCGCTCACCGGCCTCGATACCGCAGATATGTTCATCGGGACCATCCACGCCTTCTGCAACCAGGTGCTTGACGAGGCCGGCACGCATATCGGGCTGCCCAAGCTTCGGCAGATAGACGAAATCGACCAGTGGATATTTCTCGAAGATAGCCTTGAGAAACTCGGTCTTAATTACTATCTCACGCTTGCAAACCCCAGGGATGTCCTCAAGGATTTCGTGCGGTTCGTATCGCGCTGCAAGGATGAGATGGTGCTCCCGCAGGATTACGCTGAGTATGCATCCGGGCTTAGGGCTGAGTTTGAGTTAGGCAGAGGAGAGCTCGGGGACGAGGAGCGCCGGGCCCGCGAACTAGAGGTGATACGGGAAGAGGAGCTAGCCCGGGTATATCGCATATATCAAGACGAGCTTCTCAAGGCCGGCTTGCGGGATTTCGGCGATTCGATCATTTATACGATAAAGCTTTTTAAGGAGCGCCCTAATATCCTCCAGTCCTACCAGGAACAATTCAAGTACATCCTCATCGATGAGTTCCAGGACACTAACCTCGCCCAGATCGAGATTTTTGCGCTCCTTGCCGCGCGCCACAGGAATATCTGCGCCTGCGGCGATAGCGACCAGGCGATATACCGGTTCAGGGGTGCTTCATTTGCCAGCTTCAATCACTTCATCGATAAGTTCCCGGAAGCCAAGAAGGTAAGACTAAACAAGAATTACCGCTCCGGAAGGCATATATTGTCGGCGGCCTGCAGGTTGATAGAGAATAACGGCGCCGATAGGTTTGAGCCGGCTGTGCTCATCCCAAACAACGGTGAGGGCGAGCAGGTATCGATCCTTATCTGCCCCGACCATGCCGATGAGGCAAGGGCGGTCGCGCACGAGATAAAGCGGATATACCTATCGCTGCCCGAGGGTGAGCGTCGGTTCAGCGACTTTGCCGTTCTCTACCGGGCCCACGCACATAAGGATGAGATTATTAAAGAGTTGAAGGCTGGCGATATTCCGTTTATTGTGAGCGGTGTTGGCCTTTTCGAGCGCCCAGAGATCCGCAATATACTGGCTTTTTTATCGGTAGTTGCGGACAGCCGGGATTCAGTTGCCTGTACTAGAATACTATCTTCCGGTCTGCTGGATATTCCAGCAAGGGATATATTGCACATTCTCCACCACGCCAGGATTAAAGACATCCCCGTTCTACAGGCGGTCGAAAAGTTTGACGATATAAACGGGCTCTCATCGGAGACCTGCGAGAAACTCTCTTTTCTTGCAAGCGTTCTGTCAAGACTGGAGGATGCGGCGGTTGACAGGGATATCTGGGATTTTATCTTTGAGCTGCTCAATATCACCGGATATATGGCGATGCTTTTAACCGATCCCACCTCCGAGCAGGCGGTAAAAAATATCGGAGCGTTCTGCCGGTTCGCCTCAGAATATGCAGATAGGGCGGGGGATAAGGGACTGCATGGTTTTATGAGATACCTGGAGCGCTACCGGGAGGCAGGCGGGAACCCCGATCAGGCGGGCCTGGAGGCGGATGTGGATGCGATCCGGCTTATGACCATTCATGGGGCGAAGGGGCTCGAGTTCCCCTATGTATTCGTCGTCGGCCTTACATCAAGGCGATTTCCTACCAGCAGGCGTAAGGATGCAATCCCGTTCCCCGACGTCCTCAACAGGGATATACTACCTGGCGAGGACTTCCATATCCAGGAGGAGAGGAGGCTCTGCTACGTTGCCATGACGAGGGCGATCGAGAAGCTCTACCTCTGCACTGTGGAGAAGAAGGGTGCAAAGCGCTCCCAATTTATACAGGAGATCTCCGGTAATGGCGAGGGTGATTATGTTATCGAGCAGGTCTCGGCGATGAGCGACCCGACTGGCGATGTACACCGCCATTTCAAAAAGCTTGATCGCCTAAGAGCCGAACTTACCAGGGATGTAGTGAGGATTCTGCACGGCCTTCCCGGAATCGTCGATGATGAGGAGGCGCTCGGCGGCTCGATGGCCCGGGCGGTGGAGAGGATGTGGTCGCTGGTGAGGCTGGCCCATATAACGGGTAAAAACCCGGTATACTATGAAGAGGCGCTCTCAGAACTGGACTCATTATGGCCGAGGATCACCCAGGAAATATTATCAGATCAGCCGATATTTATATCTGAGCTCGCCAGAAAACGGGCAGTGCTTTCGCTTAACGAGGGAATCCAGCAGAGTTCGGTAAAGGTGGGACGAGGCACGGCAACTACCCAAAAATCCCTAAAACTGAGCTTTACTCAGATCGATTTGTACCAGCGGTGTCCCAGGCAGTATTATTATAAATACGTGATGCGCGTCCCGACAAGGCCGGTTGCTGCTCTCTCGTTCGGCGACGTAATGCACCGGGTCCTTGCCAAATTTTATAAATCGATAGGAGCTGGAAAGGTACCGACCGTTGATGATCTAATCGATCTATATGAGGCGTGCTGGTCCAGCAGGGGTTATGAGAGCGCATTTCATGAGGAGGAATATAAGAGGCGGGGCTATGAGCTGTTGAGAAATTTTTATGCGTTAAATGCTCCTAAAGCGAAGCCCGCGCTATCCCTCGAGGCTCCTTTTAAACTGCAAATCGGAGACCACCTGGTCATGGGTAGGATAGATAGGATTGATGAGCTGACTGATGGAACCGTTGAGATAATCGATTACAAAACGGGAAAGCCAAAGGATCAGAAGAGCGCCGATTCGAGCCTGCAGCTCGGTCTCTATGCGCTGGCTTCGATAAAGGAGTTCAACAGGATCCCTTCCGCACTGAGCTTCTATTACCTCGAGGCGAATGAGAAAGTCACATCCGCAAGGACTAAAGAAGAGCTCGAAAAAGTTGAGGCCACTGTCCTTGAGTGCGCTTCCGGCATAAAGAGCAGGAAATTCGACCCGAAACTAAATATTGCCGGTCACTGCAAGTGGTGCGATTTCAACCTCCTCTGTGATGTTTTTGGGATGTAAGGAATGATGATCAAAGCTTTTATATTTGATGTCGATGGTACCCTAGTCGACACAAGGCAATTGCATATCAGTGCCTGGCAGAGGGCACTTAAAGAATTCGGTCTGGAGTTATCTACTTCCCAAATTCAATCCCAGCTCGGCAGGAGGACTATCGACATAGCCAAAACCTTATTGCCTGAGAACAGAAAAAGCGATGCCGCGCGCATCGCTGAGACAAAATGGCGCATATTCAGGGAATTCCATTCGGACGTAAAGCCTGTGCCAAAGACTAAGGAACTATTCAATTTTTTACACAAGAGGGGGTTGGACCTTGCCCTCGCGACATCAGCGATTCGCGGTGAAGCCGAATTCTATGTTGATATTCTATCCTTAAGGGAATTTACCAGTGCCCTTGTCACTGCTGAAGATATCCAGCACTCGAAACCACACCCAGAGATATTCCTAAGGGCTGCTGCGCAGCTGGGTGTCGATCCTAAAGAGTCGGTTGTGGTCGGTGATAGTCCGCATGATATGGAGGCCGCTAAAAAGGCGGGTATGCTCGCGATAGGCGTGATGACTGGAGGTTTTTCTGAGAAGGACCTGCAGATCGCCGGGGCCAATAGTATTTACCGCGATATTGAAGACCTCTTCGACCATATCGAAGATATCCTCTAGGTAAATAAATCCACACGTACTTAAAAATTTTTTAATCAAACGCTTGACTAAGATGCGCCTATTATGTAATATGCAGATGTGCAAATGCATAAGTGTGCCTAGTGCTTAGGGAGCATTTGTATGTAATACCTACGAGAGCTCGTTGTAGGAATCAAAAATAAAGGAGGGGTATTAGTGAAAAAGTCGGTGATAGCTTTTCTAGGCATCATGCTTATACTTACTATGCTTACTGGTGGAACATTTGCTTATATGACCGCTCAGACCGAAAATGCAGGCAATACGATCACCACAGGCTCCATGCGAATACAGACTGAACCCGAACCGTTCATGACCCTCAAGAGTGTGATGCCGGGAGGGCCAGCCCAGGAGGCTAGGACAACAATATTTACGCATGCTCCAACGAAATTCTCCTATAAGATTAAGGCCGTGAGGCAGGTTGGAACGAGCACCAAATTGTGGAACGCGATTATGGTTGAGGTAAAGGACAGCGTGACCAGTGAGATATGGACCGGAAAATTAAACAGTCTTGATACCGCCTGGTTTGCCAGGGATAATGGGGTCAATGGCGGGGGACTGGATAATGGTCACCTCGTTGGTTTTAAGGTATGGATACCTCAAGAAGCGGACGTTGATGCGGAGACTACCGCTACTATTAAATTTAGGTTCGATGCCGAGCAATGGCGTCCTATATCTAATTAGTGCTTGCCTTACATATGTAATTATCCAGGTGGCGCCCGTCAAGATCAGCTATTAGCAACCTCTAATATGCTTGACCGGCGCCACCAGTACAGCGTCACAAGTGACGCTTGTACTAGAAAATAGAGAATAGA
>JACUUO010000152.1 GCA_014859275.1 Actinomycetota bacterium
GCCAGGCCCACTATTTCCAGCTGCTGCTACCATACACGTGTCAGCATAAAAACAATACAAGCAAACATGAGAATAATTATTAATCTCTTTCGCATCTTACGCTCCTTATGTAAAAAGATACTCGAATTTCGCCCATTGTGCTCTAAACAATAGAAGATAACCCTTATAGCCGGGGTTAAATTTTCTTTCGGCCGACTCGATGGGCTAACGCCTCAGACTGTCCCAATCGATTTTACATTCTTGGCAACCGGATTTCATCCGGCGCTTCGGGAAAATGTTTCTCATCAACGACCTTATCGTCTTTATAAGTGACCATTCTCTTCTCTTTTGTATTAACGTAAATCTTGCCAATACACGTATCGTTTTGTATGGCCCAAATCCACCATTTGGTGTTTCCACCTACTTCCACTAGCAATATATCCTGATATGATCCAAAGCCAAGTGGAGGCGTTTCAGGTGCATCAAGGGTATCCTTGACCTGGCTGATGAGTTTGTTTGCCGGCGTATAATCAACCAGCTTCAAAGGGTCATGCTCGAGGTCTATTTGTTTTGCGGTAAAGCCGCTTTTATCATCGATATAAATTTTGCTGTTGATCTTTATAGCAGCAGGCGAGTAGGCTGCAATGAGGCTCCAGCTCCCTTAACTTTTCTCCATCGCCCATGTGACCCATTATAACTGTAAAGCAAGAGCCTTCCGCTCTCAGTTGGCTTTTCTGATAGAACATCGTACGTTGTAAGCAGAACAAAATTATCTGGCTTGCCAGATACGAGTAATAGCAACGAGCCACTCTCTTTATCAGGAAGAGGAGGTTTAAGCCTCAGCGTCTCAGTGCTGCCTTTGTCTATCTGCCTCACGATAACAATTACACCCTGCCCGGAAGTGAGATCAACAAAGGCGCTTATCGTGCCATTCTCGTTTTCCACGCGCTCGCTGTCCCAATCTATCCTAAATCTTGGGTCAGCAATAGACTTATCTTTTGACAAGGAATTATCCTCTAAGGGAATGAGCCCGGTCTGCACATCCCAGTGGCCAAGTAAAGCTCGTTCCTCAACTACTCCGGTTTGCGCATCGTCATACTTGGGGATGCTTATCAGCAACGGCACCCCATTTTCGCTTTGGGGTACCCGGTTTGTAGTTTGGACTGCTGGGTCTTCATTTTTTACTCGGGCGGTGTCTTTGCTTTTTACCTGAGCGTTGTTTAAAGTGCAACCAGACAAGAAAACCAAAAGGACTAGAAGTGAGAATGAGAAGATAGTAACCCGCCTCATATATGCCCCCTGTATTAACAGCCAAGTGAACATTTGCTCGTTATGATATCTTATTTATGGTATGCTACTTAAAATCTCAGCCACTGCATAAATAACTCTCAAAGCCACCAACAACCATGTAACTTCAAGCGATCCTATTATGCTTTCGTACGAAAGCAAGAGATCCTCAATTAACCATAGGAAACTGAGCTAATATAACCTCAAAAGATACAAAACAGAGAACGGCTCAGGATACATGGGAATCAATAAACATTAAAATAAAACCACTTCTATGAAATGCCAATATTGACCCTCAGCTATAAGCTATTTAGCTGGAATAAGAAACAGCACACTTGAATTGCGTGGCTCATCTGAATACCCTGTAATTAATGTCCCATCGTACATAAAATCGATGGAGTCGACATAAGGATGCAACGATTTCGCTAAATTTATTTTTGCATTACCCTTATTGCTAATCTCGTAAAGCTCTAGCTCTTGCTTAGAATTAATGACGGCGATCCGGTCCCCGTATGCAGTAAAACGATTAATATAATTGGACTCAAGGGTTACAAATTTCTTATCATTTGTTGAGTAATAGCCAAATTTTTGCTTAGTCCAATCACCGACATCTTCGAAATTAATGGAAAATATCTTATCGCCAGCTAATTGAGCATATCCCAAATAAGGACTTTCGCCTTTGTGGGCTTTTATAGCATGATTTTTTATATCATACACATAGTAGTATCCGATTCCATCCTTTGAATCGGTCCACAATATTTTCCCATCAGCCGCATGCAAGAAATTATTGTATAGTGAATAATCGTCAAGTGAGGCCAACACTGTCGTCTTATTTGTCTGCAGATTGTAAAGCATGACCTCTGGCGCATCCTTATGATTAATCCTAACCCATGCTACATAGTCCTCATACAGTGTTGGAGCATCAACTTTAGTAAGCTTAAGATCCTTTACTTTAGATATTACTTTTCGCTTATTCGTTCTTAGATCCTGCACATAAATAGTACTGCTTCCACCTGTTACCTCTGAATCAACCCACACCATCCATCTTCTGTTACATAACAGATTGTTGATTGTAGATTCCTTAAATTTCGATTCGTATATAGTGGAAATGTCCCGATTGTTAAGATCGTATCTAACAATCCTATTAATACTTTCTGAGTTATCATTAACCGGTATATACAGACTGTTATCGATTAACGCGGGCTTAGTATATTGAGTAAAAGGGATCGTGATCTTCGTTATGCTAGGCACACTAATCTCAGGCTGGTTTAAATGGTTGATAGATGCGTTGGTTTTATTGGCTTTTCCGTGGTTAGCTTGCGAGCAACCGCTTAGCAATATTAAAACCACTAAGAGAGCTATACCAAAATTCTTTTTCATATCTTCCCCATAACTTCAGTAAAGAGAGTGCTAGGGCGAGGCATTACCCCGCCCTAGCAGGTATTCTACCATGCCATAGCCTTATTTGTGCCCGCTAAGTCTGCTTTATATACGGCTCTACAAACACCATTGACGGTTGTTGAGCCCATCGGGTCCCAATGATGACCTGAATACCTTGAATCGTAATGTGGATCTACTGTATTCATCTTTATAGGGCTACGATCATAATAACCATCTATCGTATTATAGTGACGGTACGAAGCACCATTATATCTTGGAAGATACTGTGTCGCTAGCAGGACTATGGGCGCCAAGTTAGTAGTCGAGCTCGTGATATCGGTAAATATCCGGATACGAAATGTTTCAGTGGGGTTTGAGTAACCCGCGATGTCTGATGCAATATAATAATCCGGTATGGAATATGTTGTCTTGTAAAGATTTAACGCATCTGCAATCTTTGCAGTAGAGCTACCACTAGAGTTAGTCCCTATTTGTGATGCAAGGGTTGACTGTGATGGTAGTGCCGTAGAGGACCCTGATACAAGCTTGTGCCAGCTTAGGGTTTGTCTAGCGCAGGCAGGACCACACCAATTGGACTTCTCCTGTATATAATTGGTTACATTAATGAGCCAAGTAGTGGCGTTAGCCGATACTTTACCCTTGCGCTGCTTCTCAAACTCCTTATACGCATCTCGAGCTAAACGATCCTTTTCGGCGGTTGCTTGCTTCCATTTTAACTCTTCAGCAGGACTTGATGGTGCATCAAGTAATGCACCAGTGTTAATTTCGCTTGTGGCTAAAGCCAACGCAGGCCAAATGCTAGATAATATCATCATGCCTGCTAAGAGAATTAGCAGTTTTCTGTTATACATGTTTGTTCTCCTCTCTTTTGCGATACATATACTCTTGACTTTCAAACATCGACAGCGCGTCTTTGTAAATCGCAAAATCCTGTGTTAAACTTACCTTGCTACCCTCTCATATCCTTTAAGCAGATCACACTCTTATTGCGGTATTGGGGGGTAGATTTTTGTAACCATCCTCACCTCCTTTAAAAATGCTTCTTTTAGCTTCATGTAAGGCATCACCTCCAAGCAGTTTTAACGTCTCTCAACCTATGCCTGTGAGCGACAGCATAAGCGAAAACAAGCCGTATGGATATCGGTCAAAAGTATGAATTTTAGGCAAATCGAAGTATGAATATTATTGGTACTTGGAGAGATAGGGTATGAGTTTTTCTCATACTTGTGCGATAAGAGCAGGTAGAACGGGTGCAGGCCATGGGATGGTGGATAGCTCTTCGATTGCTATTTCTTGGAGTTGTTGTCTTTGAGAAGATAAGCAGCAGCTTCAGCTCTTGATTTTAGATTTAACTTTTTCAAAACGCTTGAAACATGGGTCTTAACCGTAGATTCCGAAAGCGTGAAGGCATAAAGAAAGCTAAAGCTCGAGGCAGAATAGAGCGCACCTTTAAATTGAAAAAGAAGTGCCGATGTTAATAGAGGGCTAAAACAATAAAGATAAAATGGACTCGCCCAACCTCCGGTCAGGTGAAGAATTAATGCGCAGAAGGCCAAATCAATGACTAAAAGAAGGGGCATCTTTTTTATATAGGGAGGGCTTGCTCAAAGCAACGATCGAATCTTAGAGAATTTAAACAAAAAACGCATACTGCAATAACCGCTATTTATCTCGAAATAGCGGTTTTGTATCCGTTTTGGATGGTAAAAAGAGAATACAAGGGTAAAAAATAAAAGGGAAGAATTACGGTAACCGAATCACGGTATTTAAGCTTTTGGGGGGATTGAGATGGTCGATATGATGAACAAGTGGGTACTATTCTTGGCCGTTGATGGGTTTGACGCCAAAGCGTTTCAGGTGTTATGGAAGTGCTTCGGGGATCTCAACGCGTCGACGCGCATCGCAAGCTTCAACGCGGACGAGGAGATTCGCGATAAAGACAGCCTGGTTAATACCCATAGCGATATGTCGTTTGCTGAGGCTTCTGAGCAGCCGGCGGATGTTATAGTTGTAGCGGATGATGTTACCGCTAATTCTATAGTGGATAGCCTGGCGGCAATGACCGCGCTTACGGAGGCGGCCGATAGAAATGCGGCAATCGTTTCGATAAACGATGGTGCCACAGCATTAATAGCAGCGGGCATAGTTGAAGGAATGACGATTGCTGCACCACAAGAGTTAAAAGAGCAGTTAAAAAATGCTGGGGCGAAGCTATCGGATGAGCCAATGGCTGTTAACAACAATATCTTTTCCGCCCGTGATGGCGCTGATCTACAGGAGCTCTGCAGCCTGGTATCTGAGTACATAACGACTAAGAGGGAAGAGGCGGCATAAGGTTAGCGTCTAGATGCGGCAGATTGACACCACCTCCTACCTGTGCTATGGTGTGGAGTAACTACATACAGAGCCGTTGATGGGGAAAGTAGGCTAGAGAAGCGGGTAATAAGCGAGCCGGGGATGG
>JACUUO010000153.1 GCA_014859275.1 Actinomycetota bacterium
TTACCAGGCGGTCTTTGTTATCCCAGTGGTAGCGGATGGTGCCATTTGGGGTGGTTTTGGATACGCGCAGGCCTTTGTGGTTGTACCCGTAATTTGCTATGGTTGTTACTCCAACATAATATTCGGCTCTCCAAACACTAGCAAGCAGCAGGTTGTCATCCAGGTAATAGCCGTGGCCTATGCTGACGCTATCCGTGATTTTGTAATCGAAAATGCTACCGTTTAGATTGTACCTAATGCCAGGATCGACGATCTCATTTGCTGCGTTGTAGGTGAATGTTTTACGTGTTCCTTTAGATGCCTTCTTGGTAAGGTTACCCACCGCATCATACTCGTAGGTGGTGGTGGCTCCCGCCTCATTGGTCCAGCTGGTTAGGCGATTTAAGGCATCATAGGTATAGCTTTGCACTCCACCTGCACCTTGGATTTGGGTGATGTTGCCGTTGGCATCATATGTGTAGGCAAGGATTGCATCTGGGTTGCCGTTATCTGCAATCTGCTTTATTCTTCCCACCTCATCATAGGCATAGATCGCATTGATGCCGTTTCCCCGAGCAACCTCAAGGGGGCGCCCTGCCTCATCGTAGCTGAACTTGGTGTTCTTGCCAGATGGGTCAGTAAGAGACAGAACCTGGTTTGCCGAGCCATAGGTGTATGAGGTGCTCTTGTTATTGGAGTCAATGACGGTAGCTACGTTATCCGCCTTATCAAGGGTGAGGTTTAGCGTATAGCCGAAGTAGTCGGTAAGGCTTGTAAGGCGATTTGCCTTGTCGTAGGCGAATGAACAGATCTCTGTTGGATCATTACCGTAGTAATCAAGCTTCATTGCCTGCTTTAGATTGCCGGATGGATCATATGTGTATGAATACTTTTCGGAACCAATCTTCTCCTTTAGGCGACCTGCCGCATCATAGGAATAAAGAACCTTTCTCCCACCTGGGTCGGTGGTACGAACGAGGTTTCCCGAGGCATCGTATGAGTTGGTTACCGCTCTTCCGAGAGGGTCAGTTGTGCTTATCAGTTGGTTGAGCGCGTTGTAGGCAAGTGAGGTCTTGTAGGTGTTATCCGCCTCATTTGCACTTCGCGCATCCCGGTAGACCATCTTCAGGGATACTGGGTCATACTCATACCTTGATACCTTGCCTAAAGCATCGGTAACCGATGCTAGGTTGTTATTGGCATCATAGGTAAAGCGAGTGGTGTTGTTCTTGGGGTCTTTTACCATCGTGCGGTTTCCCGCCAGGTCATATTCATAGTTTGTCTTGTTGCCAAGCGGATCAGTTACATCAGTGTGATAATTTGCTCCTGGGTCATAGTCATAGTTGGTGGTAGAGCGTGGCACGAGCTTTAGGTTATCAAAGTAGGTGGTGCCGGCAGAGGAGCGCACGATGCCATAGACCACCGCATAGGCCGTGTCAGTCGTCGGGGTGGTAGTGACCGCATAGCGGGTATAATCCTTGGTGCCGGTCTGAAGCTTTGTAACAGTCGCACCCTTAAAGTTATTGCTATTGTCATAGTATTCCACCTCTACGCGGGCACCTGAGTTGGCATCCAAGCTGGAGAGCCCAACCGTTTTAACAAACCCGGTAAGGGTTAAGGGCTCACCGGGGCTCACCGGGATGCTTACACTTTGTATCCAGGCAGTATCAGTTGTCGGAAGGCTAATCTTTCTACCGAACCGCCCTGCCCAGGCTGCACCTGGCTCTTCACTTTGAACTATCGTTCCGGATGCACTGTGGTGGCTCCAGTAGCTGACCCCCGCCTCAAAGCTTGAGTTTTCCACGTAATCGAACTTGGTTTGGGTGTGCCCATCAGCCCCTGCAGTATCATCTGCCGGTGACTCAAGCTGGGCCCCGTCAAACCATACAGTTCCCTTGGCCCTATCTTTCTTTAAAACGGCCTGCACCCAGACATTGCTGGTATTCGGTATGCTTGGGGCAACCGAGGTCACCACGAATGTGTTGTTTCCGGTGCCCTTATACAAATTGGAATACGTGCCCGAGTGCCAGAGTCCAGTGGTAGGATCAAAGTACTCGATGCTGATTCCCACTCCACCAGTTCCTGAGATGGCCTCCATCTTTGCATGTGCGCTCAAGATAAGCTTCTGCCCTGGAGTTATGCTGATAGGCTCGCAGAAAAGGGCACCGGTCTGCTCGGTCTTGCTGGTAAGCTTAGCGGAGGCTTTCCCATATCGAGCTACCGTTTTATCAACAGATACACCAGATCCATAAGCAAACCAAAACTGCGGGTATAATAAGTCGTATACCCACTCAAAGCTTCCGTTTCTAAGTATGTTAAATGTTGGTGCCCCCGGCTCGGTGGCAGAGGTTATGTTGCCGTAGGTGTCATAGGTGTTGGCATCGGCTTCCTTCCTGGTTGGGTTAACAGTTGAGAGCAAGTTTGATTTTGCATCATAGCTTGCAGTTACCTTGTTGCCTTTGGGGTCAGTTACCGTTGTTGGGTTGTGCAATGAATCATAGCTTGCGGTAGTTGTGGCATTAGTGCTTGCATTTAACGTATCGGAGATGAAGGTTTCGTTTCCGTTTGCATCGTAAGTTGAGCTGGTAGAGCCGCTTGCATCGGTCTCCTTAATGGGGTTGTTATTGGTCCAGTCGTAAGTGGTTGTAACTCCCTCTCCGTCCGTGAGCTGGATGAGGTTTCCCGCTGCGTTATGGGTGTAGACGGTGCTTCTGCTATCTGGATCAGTTATCATGGTTTTCAGAAGGCTTAAGTTATAGGCAACAGTTATACATTGCACCGGTATATATACGTTCGGCGTATACACGATCGAATCCATGTTGTTCGTGGTGGAGATATTGTTATCGTAGGCTATATGGTAATACAAGCCATCGCCACTAGAGATTCCAATAGTTGGGGTAAGATCGCCAGCTTGAGGACCATAGTTAAACCGTATGCGCCCGTCTTTGTAAAGGATAGCCTCAAAGTTGGTGTCATAGTGAGTCATACGAGTTACCGCCTGCCATCTAAAGCCAATTGAGTTGGCATCCGGCTGGAATACGTAGATATCATCACCAGTGCGCTGATTAGTTACTAAACCTTGCCAATTCCGCAGAGGCGCTATTGCAGTTTGGCTCTGTAAGTTAGTCTGTATCGGCACTGCGTTAAAGGTAAGTATCCCATTGGTTGAAACATATACCCGGTTATACGTTTTACCGTAGAAGGAAAAATTAAATGGCAGGGTATACCATTTACCGATACCATCTCCTTTTATATTGAGCGGTGTCCCACCGGCTACCCACTCCTGGGGCTGCCGTGAGTAGCTGTATCTAACCCTTCTATCTTTGACATTAACCACCCTGCCATCGGCACCATAGAAGAATAAAGTAGTGTAATTGTTGGCATCGGTAAAGCTTGAGATGCGCCCCGAGCCATCATAGCTAAAACGAGTCGGTGCCCCTTTGGGATCAGTTACGCTGGTAAGCCTGCCGTTTTCATAGCTAAACGATATTGCCCTGTTTGTGGGATCAGCGGTGATAGAGATCAGCTTTCCGCTGCTGGGGTCATAGGTATAGTTGAGCATCCTTCCAGTTGGATCTGTAACTTGACTTAACCTTCCATTTGTATAGCTGAAGGTAGTCGCATTTAAAGTGCTCTTTTCATCGGTAATTCTTGTAAGGAGCCCATTTTCAAAGCGGAAGGTGGAGTTTGCCTTGTCTTTAATGGTGAAGATCGTTGTGGATATTTTGGTTAGTTTGAGATAAACACCTTGGGGTGCTGTATAGCTTCCATCGGCGTTTTTAGTAAATTTGTGGTTGGTACCATCCTCATCTTTAAATGTTACGCTGCCATCGGCATTTTCTTGCAGGAACAAGTCGTTTTCCAGCTTCCAGCCTGGCCCAAGCACCCCGTCTTGGCTTGATAAGGAATTATATACCAGTCCTTCACTTAGGCCAGCACCTCGCCCTGGGATATTCAGTAGCTCCTTTTCAATCACCAGGTTGCCAGAGAAGGTATTTATCGAGTACTTCCAGCCGGCACCTAGGTCCTTGCTGTAGTAGTTCCAGAAGTCCTCTACTCCAAGGCCATCTTTGTCGGCTACGGCAGCCTCCGCGACAGGGATGCCGCCTACCTTGGTGGGGATAAGGGGGGAGAGATCAATACCGATGGTGCTAAAGAAGAAGGTGAAAAGCACCACCCAGGTTATTCTTCGAAGTACATGCTGCTTCGTCCATATGCTTAGACTCTGCTTCATCTTCTCTCCCCTCCTTTAGCGCATATCGGGGCCAAGGAGGCCCTTTTTGGATGGCTTGGGTCTTTGTTCAATGAGTGCTTTTTCTTCTGCGGGATCTACTGTGCCTGTTAAGGTCTTTATTGGCTGGGGCTTGGTATCACTTAACGTGATGGACCCTTTTATCTCCCAGTTCTTGCCCACTTCCTGTGAGGGGTTTTTCACTCTTTTTTCTGTAGGCTCACTAGATGATGCCTTGTCCTTTGATGTGCTGGGGTTGGCCGCATATGCTCCTGCAACCAATCCTGCAAAAAGGAGCATAGCTAAAATTAGTGTGGTGCCTCGCTTAAACCGTACTTCCATGAGAATGCCTCCTTTAACAAGTTGAAAAAACGTTACTGCTTTTACTTGCTGGCACTTTGGAAAATGGTTAAAGCTCTCCTCCTTTCTCTTTAGATATCAAGGTCCTACTTGGTTTGTGGTCTATATGGCCTACATCTGCATACTACCTATAATTACTAGGCCATACTTATAATATGGTTTCCATTGTAGCGTACGCTAACCTAGCCGTTGGCTAATGTCAAGTGTTTATCTATGTTCCTGCTACTAGTGGGTTTGCTTATGATAGTGCCGATAACCTGGGGGTTTATCGCTAAATATTTTTGTAAATTCGAAAAATATTTAATATTTTTCTTATCGGTGTGGGTAGGCAGGGGTGGGTTTATTAAAGGTGGCGCTATCCTTAGGTTGGATCCAGCCTTAGAGCTCGCGTTAAAGAACACCAAGATCCGCGTTCAACGAAATAAATATCGATAAAGAGCTGGCTTCATGGCTTAAACAGATGCAAAACATAGAGATGTTCACGCTTAAAAGGATCAATCAGAAGTGCTACAACAAAGAAGAGAACCGGTTAATCTCA
>JACUUO010000154.1 GCA_014859275.1 Actinomycetota bacterium
TTTATGCGCGGTTCGAGATGTTAATGATAATGATGCTAGCAGTATCCGTATAGAGTAATACCCAAACGGGCTTAGTAAAAAGTGCTTGATTGCTAGAACAGAACCGAACATAGATTTTGATCGGAATATCCCCCTAACAGCCTATACCGCCATTCACAATAGCCCCACGAGCCCTAGCTGCTTTGCAGGAAGCAATTGCTTCAGCAGTCCGAATGCCATAGTAGTTCCAAGGTTTTGGATTGTGCTTTGCTATCGCAGATTTCACTTGATTAATAGCACTTATATTTTTCTCGGTGACTATGGGGTCGGGGCGTAGTGTCAGTGGATCTCTTTTCGGGTTTACAGGCTGAAGTTTAAGTGATATGAAGTACCCAGGCTTCATGTTGTATTTATCTAATTCTTTAATCACGTCACTAGGCGCATCAACCATATCAAAAAGGCGTAAAGTGAAGTCATCACAAACAGTACTACCTACTTTGTTTGTTTCGAGATTCTCAAAGTAAATTTCAGTTGAATCACTGGTGTCGAATTTATTTATTACAATGTAATAGTCTTTGTTTCTGAACTCGAAATAATCAGTGTTGTCCGATATATTTTGTACTGAAATTTCTGAAATTTTATTGTCTATAATAATACTATTCTTTAACACTTGCACTGAGAATGAAGCATCGCCTTTACATTGGTATATTGTTGGGGAGTACGCTTTTTGTCTAATTTCATCAACCAAATCTTGAAAAGGTTTCGGATACCGAGCAAGATCGAAAGGTGGCAGTATTACTTCCTTTGTAGCAATTGAGCTAACAACCACTCCAGACAAAAAAGACTTGTTGTGAGTAAGTTCGTTGTCTTTACCTTGAGCTACTGTTAGCTTTTCAGCGTAGAAAAGTATTGAAAAAATAAGCGGCCCAATTAACATACTGTATATATTGAATTTTTTCATTTAGCTTCTTCCCATTAAATATAATTATTGTATGTAGTGGCCAAACAAACATAACGGGTCGAATAAGGAGTGCGTGAGCATCTGTCTTGATTCGATTGATAGCGACAAGTTAGAGATAGTATTCAATCAGCGTCTTATATTTTCTATATTCAGCATTAAGATGCTTCTAAAAGAGTTATTTCAAAACATAAGCCTGTATTTTTTATCCTGGTAATTTACAGCCCTGTTTTTGACTAAAATTTCCACGCTGATTGTCACGTCATGCACTTGTCGCACTAGAACCATTTAAGCTTTATTAGTGTTTTTGCACTGATCATGCTTTATCCCATACCCAGTGCACCCCCAAAACTGACCAAACTTTCCATCTTTGATCTTCATCGGTCGACCGCATTTATCACATATTTTAATAGTGTTCCTGCAGGCAATATTGTTGCAGTTGCTCGCATCACGCGTATCAATAGAAGGTGCTCTACATTTTGTGCAAACTCTAGCCTTTCCTACATCGCACCCTAGACCTGTACTGCAAGCGTAAAATTCGCCGAATTTTCCACTCATCAATCTCAAGTAGCCGTCTTCACAATTTGGGCATTTGAAGATTTTTCTATATTGTTCCTGAAAGGTCTTGGATACAATATTCAGCTCATATTTCGGAGCTAACAGCTCTGTAATAAAATCAGATGGTGCTGTTGGATCAGCGATGATATAAGACTTGTGTCTTGCGCGAGTTATCCCTACATAAAGAAGGCGTCTTTCTTCCGAATGCGGGTAAGAATCTAAACTTGGAAGCAATGCTTCAATGATCGCTTCATTTTTATTTTCGTTGGGAAATCCGCTTTTCCCTTGGAAAAAGCCTATCAAAATACAGCAATCAGCTTCTAAGCCTTTAGAGCGATGAAAGCTCCAGAATTTAATATTTTTGTTTAGATTTACATTTGAAAGAGATTGTTTAGCTTCTTTTAGCAGATAATTATAGCGAGCAATAATAGCAATACTTCCGGTCGGATCATTTTCTCGAATTTTCTGAACGACCTCATTAACCCGCTCGTAAACACCTTCTTGCTTACCAACCTTGTCATCAAGAAGAAAAACTTGCGGCTGATTTACTTTGTTGTGGGTTTCAATGAATTTTTTGTACTGTTCAGGGTTTTCCATGATGAATTGCCCTGCAGTATTAGCAATACTGTTATTGTATCGAAACGTCTTCTGCAGTTTGGTTTCCGTGTAAGAACCGATCACCGACCCAAAACGAGTTGTCAACTCAAGTTTTCCGCCAGAAAATCGATAAATTGACTGCCAGTCATCACCAACAACTGTTAAAGAAGGATCTGGTCCTTTTTCAATCAATGCTTTGATGAATTCCATTCGGGCCGCAGATATATCCTGGAATTCATCAACCAGAATGTACTTCCATTTTGGGGTGAAGCTGCCCTGCATGACGACGTGAATTGCCTTAATTATCATGTCGTCAAAGTCTATGGTATTTTGATCATTGAGCTCAGCAATGTATCCTTGGTGTAATGCTTCCAATAGAACTGAACATTTCTCTGGTCGATGAATTTTTGCCTGCTCAAATCGATTTTGCATCGCCATTTTGGTTAGTCTTTCAACACGGATTGCCTGGAGTGCTTTTTTCATTAGATCACTCCAGTTCGCTATATGCCCTTCTTTGTTAAGTTTCTCAAAAATTGCTTCGGGCGGCATTGGATTGCACTTGATTCCTTGAGCAGATAGCTTACTTTCAAGTCCTGATAGTAATGTATCCTCGCACCACTCATAATGGAACGTTTCAATTAATATTGTTCCGCATTCTTCATGCAACGAACGTTTGCTTTGCATGGATTCGTTGTATTTCAGTGCATCGATATCTGGTCGTGTCTTGCCGTTGCGATCTATACCGAAGTGTTCTATATAAACATTTGTACCTTCTAGATAAAAATCAGGTCTGTAATCGAATCCAATATCAATACGTCGTTTGCTGACATATGGAGCTTCGTATTGATATGGAATTTGATTAACGAAAAGAAAATTGGCTATTTGAAGCTCTTGATATCCTTTGACGCGCTCGACGTTTAGCGTCCTTAATTCATTGTCGCGAATGTATCTTTCATATTCTGCTTTCGTTTTGAAGTCGAACGGATTAACTGGCTGCGTAGATAGTTCGATGAGGTCATAAATACGAGATGAGTCAGCCTTAAGATAATCTTCAATCCATCTAGTGACCCACTGTTTCAGCTTAAAGTCATCCTCAGTAAAAACGCTCAAAAAAGTTGGGATGCCGGAATCTCTTAGCAATTTGCGACCCAGAGCGTGAAATGTTGATATATGAGGTGGCGACTCCAGCGTAATTTTACTTTTGAGTGCCTTATCAGCCAGCCGCTCTTGTAGTTCTTCAGCCGCATCTCGGTTGTATGCCAGAACCAAGATTTCGGATGGATCAGCTAATTTTCGATCGATCAAATCTAAGGTTTTTGCGACTATTACTGATGTTTTTCCCGTGCCTGCGGCAGCCAAGACCATATTCTTATCATTTGACCGCAAAACCCCTAGACGCTGTTCATTTGTCAATGGGTTGGACTCAACGCGATCAAAGAATTGCTTTCTTTTTTCTAAAAAAATAGTTTCATGTTGCTTACGTAGCTCACTTGAATCCACTGGGTTGTAGGATATTAGCTCCTTAGCTTTGTCGATTTGTTCTTGCGCTATATATTTATCCCAGAGCAGGTTTTGTTTGTCGTATTTTTCGGCAATTGAACTGCATAAATTTGATAACAAATCTATTTTTGAGTCTCTCGGGTATTCGTTGAATACACAGTTGATAAATATTTCAAAGGACGATGAAATTGTTTCTGTGATATTTTCTGCGATGAGACGGTTTAAAGTTTCCAAAAAATCTATTGCACCATCCGATTTTAGAAATCTAAAATTTCTTACGTGATATCCATCTCTAAAAACCAAGCTTCCACCTAATATCCCTCTCTTATAGACTGGGAAATCAGTACTATCATCAACCGAGATTGAGGAAACAATATTTCCTTTTTTTAGAGAGATTAATTTTGTATTCTCAAGGCCGATTGAGTCTATACCTAGGAGTCTTCCGATAAAGTTGGTTTGTAACTTTGATTTGGCTTCCATAATGATTATTTTTTGTTCCTTCGACAGTCTTGCTCACTGATTAAGCCAAATTTTAACAGTAAAATATACTCGACAATATTCTAATAAGTGGAGCTCCTGTCGTATCAGTACACGTCTGTTCCAGATAAACACCCCCCTTGACTACTGAACCTACGCAGCCAGCTTGGGAATTGGGAATAAGCACTAAAACATAAGTACTCATTCATAAATAAACCGGCATTTTCTACCGAGGCTCAGAACAATGTCTTACCTACAAGCCTGAGACTGTCTCATGTTGCGTAGTTCTTACGGTAGCTCGTTGAGCTGGTTTTGCCGGTTTTTCAGTGCACGAGTACTTATCATCGGTGGTAAGTAACAATGGCCAGTTTTGATCGATTTGCCGCCATTCGAACATATGGGGCGACGGACCGCAACGGGTCGGAAACAGTCCACCAAATTGGCTATCTATTGTTCCGGCTCCGCCAAAAACACATAATCGCTGAAATTCTGCAGCTCCTTCGCCCGGTCTCCGATCACCCGCATTTTCTTTTCGGCGAACATGAAGGCGTCAACTTCTTCGCCGGCCTGCATCGCATTATAAAGAGCAAATTCAGCGTCATGGTATGCCTGCCAAGCCTTTTGAGCCTGCTCCAATGTCGAATGGTCCTTCGGTTTTAAACGGCTTTCCAGTTTTCCATAGATCGAAGACATTTCTTTTTGCCATGCCGAATTGGCCGTTTCAACGCAAGCCATCATCGCCGGATAATCGTCTGTCTTTTCCATGCAGGCCTCGTATTTGATGTCGATCCGGTGGGGCTCGGTTTCGATATCGGCCATTGCCGGGCTTGTTAGGCCAAAGGCCATCAAGCCGAAAATGCTCTTGTATGTTTTCATGCGTGTCCTTATCGATCGCTGTAAGTTGTCTTACAGTTGTTGTACTTGTCGCAGATCACCGCTTTTCTAATCGTTGGTGTGTTGTTTACGGTTTGGCTAATGGTGGGTGCAATAGCTGGTTCGCTGCCGTTCT
>JACUUO010000155.1 GCA_014859275.1 Actinomycetota bacterium
CTTGTCATCCTGAAGAGCCGGAGGCTCTGAAGGATCTAAATCGTATTTTCTATATTTTTAAGTATTAGAATGCCTTTGTATCAACCAACACTTTATTGGTCATATGCTACCTAGTGGCATAATAATGAGGGTATTATTTAGATTCTTCAGCTCCAGCCTTCGTTTACACTCAGGCTTCCGCTTCAGAATGACAGCTTCTATAATGGTAAATAGTTCAGAACGACATCTTCTTATGCTACGTTTAGAATGACAGCTGTCAACAGCTAGAAGTATTGAATTGTAAATCCCTGAGGTTAGACTGAAGTAGAAAATGGATGGGATTGCTTTGTCTAGATCTTCGGCTTTGCCTTAAGGACTTGCGGTCCTATCGGGTCTTGCCTTTCACTTATCTCCCGCAATAATTCAATCTATTTTCTATTCTCTAGAAAAACTCCCCTTTAGGGGCAGTTTTTCTGTGACGCTGTACTCACCCGGCGCTCCTTATAGCCGCACCGCGGGCATCTCAATATAAGAGAAACTAGGACGCCATCCTTCTTCTTCTCATCGATTATTCTTCCTAATCTGAAGCCATGTTGTGGGCAGATGAGTCGCCTTCCTTCCGTGTCAGTTTTTAGAATGGGCACTTCAACCAGCTTTGCAAGTGGATGTCTCGTTTTGTATCAGCTCCTAATCCAAACATGTGTTCGCATTCATGATAGCTCTTTTTTATCGGATAAGCAAGTAAGCACGATATTAACTTAATCCCGTATGGGAACATAATTTGAGAGCCTGTTATAATTGACGAATATCGCAATAACTGCGGGATTAAATGCAAGATGAGGCGTCTAATTTCTAATATCTTGCAGGTCGAATAATGTGTGATGGAGTGGTAGTTTCTATGCCTCAGATTTTTGAAATTTTAGAAATAGTGTTGAAATTAGTGCTTGCTGCGTTTTTAGGTGGTGTTATTGGCTATCAGAGAGAGATTTCAGAGAAACCGGCTGGCTTACGCACACATGTGTTGGTATCTCTCGGCTCTGCGCTCCTGATGATCATCTCTATTGAGCCTTTCTTCGGCATTGAATTCGCCGATGTCACCCGAATTGCAGCGAGCGTAGTTACTGGCATAGGATTCCTCGGAGCTGGAGCCATCATAAGGCAGGGCAGCATCGTAAGGGGCCTTACAACGGCTGCCAGCCTCTGGGTGGTATCAGGGGTCGGGCTTGCAGTAGGGGCTGGGCTTTATGCCGCATCGCTGATCTCAACCCTCCTCGTTTTTGTAACGCTTGTTGGCTTGAAATATATCGAGGTAAGAGCGGTTCCTGGCCATAGAACTGTCCAGGTGACGGCTTTAGATAATCCCCAGCAGCTGGGCAAGATAATCTCAGCTCTCGGCGAGCTTGGTATCACGGTCAGGACCATCGAGATTGAATCACTTGAAGCAGAGGGGACAAATATAGTGCAGCTGAGCTTACAGATACCACCCTATGTTGAGTATAATCAAATTGTGTCTAAATTGGCCTCTGTAGAAGGCGTAGGTGATATCCGGTGGATAACCAGGGGCATGATGACCTAGGCATAAGATACATCGTAAGCTCCTGCCTTGTCGGCCTGAGAACCAGGTACGATGGCACCGATAAACTCTGCATGTGCGTGAGGGAAATGGTTGAAGCGGGTATCGCAGTGCCTTTTTGTCCCGAACAAGGGGGAGGACTTCCAACACCCAGGTTGCCCGCGGAAATAGTTGAAGGCGATGGGCATGATGTTCTTGAAGGAAGAGCAAAGGTCGTAAATAGGCGCAGTGAAGATGTTACCGGGAGATTTATAAAGGGAGCAGAGGAGATGCTCGAGCTGGCCCGTATTTTTGGCGCTAGTAAAGCAATTCTAAAGAGCCTGAGTCCTTCTTGTGGAGTCGGTGCTATTTATGATGGAACTTTCTCCGGTAATATAGTAGAAGGCGATGGGGTGACCACCGCTCTACTTAAAGAAGCTAATCTAGAAGTTGTTACCGAGAAAGAGTTTGAGGATGATTGATTACCACATCCATACCACTCGCTGCGGACACGCGCAAGGCAGTATGGCGGATTATATAAAGCGAGCGCAGGAACTATTGTTTCTTGAAGTCGGCTTTGCCGATCACCTTCCTCTCTTGATAAGGGAAGATCCTACCCTCACCATGTCTATTAATGAGCTTGCGGGCTATATCGAGGCAGTGGAAGTGCTTAAAAGGGATTTTCCGGGCATAACTATTAAGACTGGCATAGAGGCCGATTACTTTCCTGGTATGGAAGGGTATACAAAACGCTTGCTCGACCAGCACGAGTTTGATTACGTCATCGGCTCGGTCCATTTTATCGATGGCTGGGGTTTTGATGATAGCCGCCATATAGAAGGATACGAGACCAGGGATATTTATGACCTGTACGCGAATTACTTCGAGATGGTTGCGAGTTCGGCCAGCTCGGGTCTGTTCGATATAATTGGGCACCTCGACCTGATTAAGAAATATAATTTTCGACCGAAAAAGGATATAACATCCATGGTCGAGGATGTCGTCCTCGAAATCAAGGGTGCCGGTGTCTGTATTGAAATTAATACGGCAGGCCTGCGTAAACCGGTCGGAGAGATGTATCCGAGCGATGAGATATTGAAGCTCTGTGCCAGGGCTGGGATCCCAATAACCCTAGGTTCAGATGCCCATAATCCGGAGCAGGTAGGGATGGATTTTAACCTGGCGCTTGCTCTGGCAAGCAGAGTTGGCTATAGTCAGATCGCCGTCTTTAAAAAGCGCAGGCGAGATTTTATAGAGATTCGCTAAGTTCAGATATTGCGGTAACCGGATAAATATCTGTATCAGGAGTGATATAGTTGGCCAAGGCAGTGGTATTGATGTCGGGTGGTCTTGACAGCATTCTTGCCGCAAAGCTGCTTCAAGAGCAGGGGATAGAAGTCGAGGCCATTACATTTGTTACCCCTTTTTTCACCTCGAAGAATGCTGAAAAAGCTGCAGCAATGCTCGGCATCCCGCTCCATATCGTGGACATAACGGATGAGCATCTGAAGATGTTGAAGGCCCCGAAACACGGCTACGGCAGGTTTATGAATCCCTGTATAGATTGCCATGCGCTTATGATTCGCAGGGCCGGTGAGATTATGAAGGAGGTAGGCGCCGATTTCATCGTGACTGGCGAGGTTCTTGGCGAGCGGCCTAAGTCACAGAACCGGCAGGCGCTTAATGTGGTTGAAATTGAATCGGGCATGGGAGGCTATGTATTGCGGCCCCTTTCGGCTAAACTCCTCGATCCAACTATTCCTGAGAAAAAGGGCCTCGTCGATAGGGAGAAGCTCCTTGACATCAGGGGTCGCTCAAGAAAGCCTCAGATGGAACTTGCGAAGAAGTATGGCATAACTGAATACCCGTCGCCTGCTGGCGGTTGCATTCTTACCGACCCAATGTTTTCAATAAGGCTTAGGAATCTGTATAAGGTTGAGGAAGAGCCCTCAGCAAAAGATGTAGATCTTATAAAGATCGGACGGGTTTTTTTATCGGGAGAAGGAGCGCTAATTGTAGTATCGAGAAATGAGCAGGAAAACAAGGAACTCATCTCCCTTGCCGAAGAGGGCGATATGATTTTTGAAGTAGATGGTTATCCCGGCCCTTTGACGATCATCCCGCAGAATGATTTTGGCGAGGGGACCATCTTTGAGGCAGCCGCCCTTACTGTCAGGTACAGCAAGGCAAAATCGGCTTTAGAAGCTGATGTATTGGGTTGGGTGCACGGAACTGACAAAAAGATAACTATCCACGTGGATAATCCGTCAGAAGCGGTTGATATAATTCCCGCGAAAGATGATGAGCTTACCAGGGTTGTTCGTAAATAGCCATAAAGCTTTCCCCTGGAGGTATAGGGACGGAACTGCACGCTAGTTGGTTATTCTAAAGCATTCCAATCGGATGGCACTTCTTGTAATATTGTTACAAAATCTTAGGCAATCGATAAGTTTTTATTAAGCTACTGGGAGGCAAGGATGACTGAAAAGAGAGCCGAGGTAGGCATATTCGGTGGTTCTGGATTTTATTCTTTTATAGAGGATATAGAGGAGGTAAGCATTGAAACCCCCTATGGGGCACCTAGTGATAAGGTTGCCATCGGTGAAGTTGCGGGCACGCGAGTCGCGTTTCTCCCGCGCCATGGGCGCGACCACCAGTATCCCCCACATATGATAAATTACCGTGCAAATATTTATGCGATGAAATCGTTAGGGGTTGAACAGATAATAGGTCCATGCGCAAGCGGAAGCTTGCAGCCCGAAATAAAGCCGGGAACATTTGTTATTCTTGATCAGTTTATCGATCGCACAAGCGGCCGTAAAGATACATTCTACGATGGTCCGGTAACTACCCATGTCAGTTCTGCCGAGCCATATTGCAAAGCCATGCGAAATGTGGCGTACGAAACCGCAAGCGAGCTGGGTATCCCAGCCACAAACGGGGGAACGGTTGTGGTCATACAGGGCCCGAGGTTCAGCACGCATGCCGAGAGCAAGTGGTTCTCCTCAATGGGATGGGAAGTAATTAACATGACCCAATATCCAGAGGCATATCTCGCCCGGGAGCTTGAGATGTGCTATCTGAGCATAGCGCTTATAACCGACTACGATGTGGGCCTTGAGGGGGTACCGGAAATACCGCCAGTATCGCATGAGGAAGTAGTAAAGGTTTTCATGGAAAACAATGATAAATTGAGAGATCTACTCATTGCCCTTGTGCCAAAACTACCCGAGGTGCGCGATTGCGATTGCTATAATGCACTAGAGGGCGCTAGGATTACATAGTAGCCGTTTATTTACCAGATTTGTTGTGACATTAGCTATTTCTCGATAGGCTTAGACATTCCTGTCCTGCCGTTAGCCATCAGCTGTCAGCAATCAGCTATCAGCCATCAGCATGTGGGTATAAATACGCCCGATAAATCGGGCAACTACTGGGCGGACACAGGGTCCGCCC
>JACUUO010000023.1 GCA_014859275.1 Actinomycetota bacterium
CTTCATCGCAGATGATAACAACATCGCCATAATTAAGGATGGCAAGGTCGTTGACGTGCATGGGGGCACTAATGTGAAGATATCGCCCTATGTAGCTGTCTATAACAACTTCTATCAAGAAAAGACCAAAGAGCACCAGGCAGAGCTTCAAAGAATCGAAAAGCGAAAACAAGAGATAGCCAAAGAACACGAGTTAGCCCGCCAGCGACAGATGCTGATTATTGCTGGCATAGCTACTATACTTGCTGGTGTTCTGCTCGGTTCCCTCTGGTTTTACCGAGTCCGCAAGCGGAATCTTGCCTAAGCAAAAAGCTCTCTTATTTCTAGTAGTGCCAACAAAAAGCCTGCTTTACGCGGTCTTAAAGTATATTGACTGGGCACACGGACATTGTTCGAACTTGGCTTAACGAAAATGGGGTTGAATTGACATAATATTGACTCTTCAACCCAACAAGGTAAACAAATTCGAAGTAAGCTGAGAGATATGGTTGGTGGGGTGGTTGTTGTTGGTGGTGGGGTGCATTGTCCCTGGCCACAATGGGCGGCTTTAAGGCCGCTCCTTTTGTTTTCTGCACTTATAGAATTTGCGCTTATGCCAACTCATAGCATGCTTGGTGGCGTATTAGTTTGCCGAGCCGCAGCTGCTACAACTGCTGCTGCAAGAAATCTGCCTGGGCAGAATGCTCATGCATCTTGGGCAGACCGCGATGAGTATATCATCGGTTTTAAAACCACACGTGTTGCAGGTTCTTGGCTTGAGCTTTACCGCAGGATTACAAGATTTCATATTAAGCTCCCCCGATCAAAAGCTGGGCAAGTATCCCTCCGACACCAAGGGCCAAAACCCAACTGCCAAGCCATATCGGAACTGCCTGCTTCAAACCGCGTTCCTTGAAAAGTATCATAGTCGATGCTATGCAGGGCACGAATAAGGTGATGGTGATTAAGGATAAGACCGTTTGCATCGGGGTTAGGCTCATATGGAGTAATCCAGCTGCACCAAAATCCCTTCTAACAAAGCCCATGATAAAAGCCGTAGCGGCCTCTTTTGGAAGCTTTAACCACCCTGTTGTAACTGGCGCCAAGATCTCCTGCCAAGCACCAAGCATTCCCGTAACCTGCATCGCTGACACGATAAGCGCGCCTGCGAAGAACCACGGGGTGGCTTCCTTCATGAAGGCGTATGTGCGGGTTACCGCCTTCCTAACTACATTATCGAGCCTCGGCAGGCGCAATGGGGGAATGTCAATTAGAAGCGGCGATGATTTGCCCGAGAGCGTCCTTGAGAGGACCGTGCCGATAACCGCGAGTGTTATAAATATTACACCAGCATAAAGCATGATATAAAGCCCACCCAATTTAGCGAGAAGTACGGTAATTACGGCGAGCTGCGCAGAGCATGGGATGGCCCACTGGAGTATAGCGGTCGCGATCGTCTTTTCGCGCTCGGTACCGAGCAGCCTGGTTGTAATCGTTGCCATTGTAACGCAGCCAAAACCCAGTATTAGCGGTACTACCGCACGACCATTTAGACCGATTGCATTCAGCACTCTATCTACCATGGTTGCAAGCCTCGGCAGGTAGCCGGAATCTTCCATCAAAGCAAGAGCTAAGTAGAAACCTAATACCAGGGGCAGGAGTAATCCTAAGAGGTATGTTACCATCATGGTGAGCACACCGAATTCGCCGATCAATGCGGTTCCTAGAGCCGTTTTTTGGCTTATAACCGGCTCAATGATGCCCCTTATAAAGGGCTCCCAGTATCCCTTCATTATCTCTTCCTCGGTAATGCCGACGATAACCTGCGCGATAAGCACACCGACGAGCTGGTAGAGACCGTAGAGTATAACCGCAAAGATTGGAATGCCCACTACTGGGTTTAAGACCAGACGTCCGATTTTCTGGCGGATGGTCTCAGTTAAATCGAAATCGGTCACAACGTGGCCGATTATATCATTTACTCGCTCGCGGCGCCTGACGTATATCTCATCGCGATCGGCGCCTGACATTATTCCATGTCTTGCGGCAACATACGCATCGCCCTCAAGGACCATAAGTGCCTCAGGCTGTGATCCAACGCGGGAGAGCATCTCGTGGAGCTTTTTGTGAAGAAATGGGTCCTGGTGGCCCTCTCTTGCCTCAGACAGGGCAGCAGCAACTTCGGCCAGGCCCTGCTTCCTTATAGCCGACGTCGGGATAACGGGCACCCCTAGGAGGTCGGAGAGTAGGTCCACATCAACTTTTAGCCTGTGCTCCTCCACCTCATCCATAAAGTTTAGCGCTACTATAAGGGGGAGGCCCATATCGATAAGCTGCAATGTTAAAAACAGGTCTCGCTCGAGGTGTACCGCATCGACTACGTTTACCACCTTATCGGCGCTCAATATTATATCCCGGGCAACGATCTCCTCGTCGTTAAAAGAGGAAACGCCATAGATTCCCGGGGTATCGATGATGGCATCCTCGCCATACCTCGCCAGGGAGATCTCGACCGTTGTTCCGGGGTAGTTGGACACGTCGACGTACAATCCGGAAAAGTAATTAAAGAAAACAGATTTTCCCACATTGGGGTTGCCGACAAGGACTATCTTTTTGCAGCCCTCCGGTAAATTGAGCGCGAGCGATCCGGTGTGGCAATGCCCCCCGTGCGTTGTCTTAACCGCGGTGGTGTCCTTTTCCACCGTGATCGCTCCTTTCCACCGTAATCGTTCGCGCCAGTTCGCGGCCGATCGCGATTTCCTGTCGATTCTTCCTCAGCACTACCGGTCCAAAGGGGATTTTGCTATGGCAGGTAACGGTGCTGCCCTCACCGATTCCAAATCTGATGAATTGGGTCTTGGCTGTACCGTCAAGGATTTCTTTTATGATGACTCTCTCACCGATTTTTACTTGATCTAAGCACATATTAATCTCCTTTGAGACTGCGACTCCGTCTCAAAACACTTCGAAAAAAATTCCTTCACTTAGCAGTGCAATTTTCACAGTAGCCATATATATTTAGGCTGTGACCGGTTGCTTTGAAACTTGCCTTTTCACATGCCCACTCTTGAAGTTGCTCGATTAGCGGCTCTTCAAACTCTTGCACCTTACCACATCTTAGGCAGACAAGGTGGTCGTGGTGTGGGTGGCCTGCTATATGCTCGTATGCCGCCCTATCCTCGCCGAGATCTATTTTTTCAACCAATCCACTTTCAACCAATAGATCCAGGGTGCGGTAGACTGTTGCGCGTGATACCTTGCTTCCCCTAACTCTTAGGCTTTTGAGAACCTTTTCGGCATCAAGGTGATCGTGGCTGGAAAAGACCTCCTCAGCAACTGATTGCCGCTCGGGTGTGAAGAGCAGGCCTTTTTCCTCTATATAACTTTTAAACTGCAGCGTTTCGGTTTTCATAGTCCACCCTCATTGAGATTATATCTCAATCATAGTATATGTCTTCGATCTTGTCAACCAGTTTATGGGATGTTTTTGCGCCGACCCCAGAACCTTCCAGCCGCACTACCTATTCACCATAATCCAAAACACCTTAGCGCAAGCTGCTGATCCCCATATCGGCCCGGTTGGAGATCGGGTCCTACATGCCTGATTATAAACAAGCTTACTATTTCGGATGAGGGTGGGTAGGTACAACCTTCCCTTTTGATTTAAGTTTGCCAATTACTTATACTATTATGTGGATCGAGCTTGCATCGGTCCGGGTGTGGAAATCCAAGGTCCTAAGAGCCTGTCCAAAAGCGCAGTTGCCGTCATCGGTCCATGAAAGCCCCGTAAATGGGGCAATTACAGGTAAATCAAGCGAAAAAGACTCCTACAGTTTGGATATCCGCACGGCAGAGCGCAAGTTTACCCTAAACAAGAGCGGTGATTAATGGGAAAAAAATCGGGCTCGAAGAACAATTTTTTAAGCGATCCTTTACTGTTGCTTCTCTCATCGGTTTTAGCTCTTCTTCCGCTTATCATGTTTCCGTTCAGTACAGACATATATACGCTTCCGAAAGCAACTTTTCTTTACATCTCCAGCCTAGCTTTAGTCCTTTTTTACTTTGTTCGTGCTGTCAGAACAGAAAGGTTCGTGATCTATCGCTCCGTTCTTGATCTGCCAATAATATTAATCCTGATTTATGCGGCTACTTCATTATTCCTCTCCGAGGAGCCAATTCTCGGATTGATTGGAGAGTATGAGCGATATGAAAACCTTCCGGCGCTCATATGCTACGCTGCCATCTACTTTATCTCAGTTCAGTTGGTTAGGGAAGATAAGCGCCTCGAGCGGATGCTCAAAGTAATGACTCTAGGTTTTGCCCTGGTTGTTCTATATGGGCTAGTGCAATTGGCGGGCTTTGATTTTCCTAATATTGCTCGATTACACCCGAGCTTATATTCGAGCCTTTCAAGCCCGATCCTCCTTGGCGCCTACCTCGTTGTTATGCTGCCTATCTTATGTAGCCTAGCAAAAAATAGTCGTGAAGGTAATTGGAGGTTGCTGGCGTGGTTTTTGATTCTAATTGGTGCTATCAACCTTTTGTTTACGGAATCTAGGGGTGCGTGGGCGGGGCTGGTGGTGTCCGTATTAGTGATTTTTGCGGTTTGGCGACGGCCTAGCATGGCTTGGATTAAAGGCAGGCGCCGCCCGAATATAGCCCAGATTAAAAATAAGCTGATGGCCATCGGGGTTATAGTAGTCGCCATGATCGTATTTTCGTTAGCTCTTTTTGCGCCTTCCAATCATATCGGGCAACGGCTGGTATCAACTTCTACCCTCTCAGAAGATTCGATTGCAATTAGATTTGAGACCTGGAAGGCATCCCTTAATATGATATCTGATAGACCGCTTCTAGGATTTGGGCTTGAGCAAATGAGCTACTGGTTTCCAATCTATAAAACACCTAGACATGCCAAGATTTCGCCAGTCTTAGTAGAGGATCATGCGCGCAACGATTTCCTTCAGGTTGCCACCGATATAGGCATCCCTGGATTACTGTTTTACATCTGGATGCTTACATTGGCACTTCTAAGCCTTCTCAAGGGCAGGGCGGCCTCATCCTACTCAAGCGGCCTGCTTGCAGCGATTGCTGGCTACTTTACGCAGGCCCAAATGGGCATTCCGGCGGTCTTCATTATACCGATTGTCTGGTCGCTCCTAGGAGCCTCGATAAGCATAGTCCGGCCGGGTAAGGGAGTGGAGATTAAGCCTCCGCGATGGCTTAAATCGCAAGCTACCATGTATATCGTTGGAGTAATCTTCATAGCGTTATCTCTGCTTGCTCTTAAGCCGGTTCTTGCTGACTTCTATGTTCATAAAGGGCAACGAATTGCTGAAACCTCTTTTGAACGGGCAGCGTCAGAGTTTGAGACCGCAGTCCGCCTCTTCCCGTATCAGACCGCTTATGCGAAGGCAGCTTCCGGGTTTTATCTCAGTTATGCGGCGTACTCTCAGAATAGTGTATTTGCGCAGAGGTCCGCGTTAATTTCAAAGCAGGGGCTAAACTATAATAAGAGGGATTTTGAGCTGGCCTATTTAGCAGGTGAGGCAAGCTTAAGAAGTTATGAGCTGACCGAAAATGATATATCACTCTCAATGGCACAGGATTATTTTGAGCTGGTTGAGGATTTATGGCCAAGCTTACCTATTATAAAGAGCAGGCTATTTGAGGTTGCATTTATGAGAGGTGATATTAAGAAAGCTGTAGTAAAAGCGGAAGAGATGATTAAGATGGGCGAGGAAGACCCGAATGCTTATTATATACTGGCAATGGAGGCTCAAAAAAGGGGCGAGCATGCAAAGGCAGAGCAGTACTTTAAGAAATTGCGAGAACTTGAATTTGGGCACTTACAGGGAATGTAAAGATATTAAGAAGCCCGGAGATCCCTTATGATGCATCACCATAGCAACAGACAAGATTTCGCCCACGCTGTTTACAGACAGTAAGGGCTGTGTTGGCGGCGCTAATAAGGCTATCACAGTCCATGCCCAAGCTTGGGAATTCCGCTATGCCGATAGTGATTGAAAGGTGTATTTTCTCCCCATTTCCCTCAACAGATATATCGTTTACCTGGCGCCTTATGCGATTTGCGAGCACCGACGCCTGTTGACAGCTGGTGTTGGGCAGGATCATCGCGAATTCGTCCCCTCCGTACCGGGCCTTATAGTCGGTCTGGCGCGAGCAGGTATTTATTAGCCCTGCGACCTTTTTAATGGCCCAATCGCCCTTGGCTAGGCCAAAACAATCGTTGATATAGCTGAGGTTATCCAGGTCTATAATGAGTATTGAAAAATAGCCACCATACCTTATAGCCCTCTTAATTTCTGCATCGAGTGAGCTGAAGAAGTGGCGGCTATTATTGAGGCCGGTGAGGTTATCAGTTATGGTAAGCTCTTCGTTTTTTTCAAGGAGCAGCGCTTTCTGAAGGGCAAGTGATGCCTGAACTGCAAAAGCGTGAGAAAGCGAGATCTCCCTATCCGAAAATAGCCTTGGCTTAAAATCGCCAACTAAGAGTATTCCAATTACCTCATCCGCCTCTCTGAGGGTGCTGGCGAGGACCGAGATGACTCCCTCGTCCATAACCAAGTTGTTAAATAAAGGCTCTTTGTTGATATCTGGAATAAACGTTGAGCCTACTCTACTAAGGAGGTGCTCAATTATCCCTCCTGGCTGGAGCTCCCAGCTGGAATGATTAGCTAGTCCCTTTGGGCAACCAATGGCTTCAGCTAACCGGCAGGTCTCAGTCCTTTCATCAAAAATGATTAAGCTCCCGGACTCACTCCCGGCTATGCTGGTGGCACCTTGTACAATTGCGCGATATATGCCTTGGCTGTCTTTTTGCGAGGCAAGTTCAAACCCGGTTGTAGAGACGATGTCGATGCCCTTAATATGCTCCTTACACTCTTCTGCTAGCCCCTCGATAACATCGATGCTTTTACCTCTGATTATCTCCACATGCTCAATGCTTTCCAGGTCCCCGGGTGCGAATTTGCCATCCGAGGTATCAATAATGACGTCGATATCCTTAGCAGATAGAAGCTGACCCTTTTTTTTGAGTAGCGGTATGTTTAATTCCCGGGCAATTGAAGTATCCGATGATTCAGGGTTGCTGCTATAGAGCCCGACTATGTTGATCGATTGGCATTTACTCAACATAGTTATTAGGCTGGCTCCTTCGTTTCCAGTGCTGATTACGGCGATGTTCGTGGCAGATCTTCTTTTCATTGATTATTACCTCAGATTGGTCTCAGGATTAGCGGTTCTTTAGAAAATTATCGTCCTATGTCCTTGAAAGCTTTAGCTTATACCATATTAACCTAATTTCCTTAGGGCAGGATAAGGTCTGGCTGTTGAGTTAGGCCAAACCGACAGTAAATCTCAAAGGGGTGAGGTGTATATAGGCTTATCGCTCTTATCTAAAACGCTTACCTTATATAGATCGACAGCACTAAATGCTAGGTCCTCTTTAGTGAGGTTTGTAAGTATCAATGGCATTTAACCCTCCTCGTCAAACTCCATTTCTCGAAGATCCGCTTGTGCCGGTCCATGAAAAACCGTACCATCGTAGTTATAGCGAGAACCGTGGCATGGACAATCCCAGGTCCTCTCCGCATTATTCCAATTCACTACGCATCCCATATGGTTGCAAACGGGAGAAAGAATGTAAACATTGCCCTCTTCATCCTTGTGAGCCGCAACTTCTCTATGTTTAACCACCATTTTCCTACCCTCTCCCCTTTGGAGATCGGCTGGGTCTTGGGGTTGAGGCCTTAAGAGAAGGCCCTTGGTAAACTCCTTTACAACGCCTGTATTCTCGGCAATAAGTCTTTTACTTGATGCAAGCAGATGAAGGCGGGAAGGATCAAAGAATGGGCTCCAGGGATTTTCACGCCCTAAGATCAAATCGGGGAGAATCATGCCAGACACCGTGCCGCTTGTCATGCCCCAACCGCCAAATCCAGTCGCCAGGTAAACCCTTTTAGATGTAGGTGATCTGCCGATATAGGGCACGTTATCTGGTGTGTGGTAATCCTCTGTTGACCAGTAGTAATCAATTGATTTTACATCAAAGCGCTCGCGAGTATGCCTCTCGAGGCTTTTATATTCCGCCAGAGTGTCCCCACCTTGCCCGACCTTGTGACGTCTGCCGCTAATTATAAGCATCGGGCCATCTTCGGTCGGCTGGTTGCGAATAGCGAAACGCTTGCCATCTTTGGTGTAGTACATACCTTCGGGAACCTCACCTCTAATGCGAACGCCGAGCGCATAAGAGTGGTATGGATGCAGCCTGGCAAAGAATAGACCTGTATCGTGAAATGGAAAGTGCGTGGCGATGATAACATTTTTAGCTTCAACTTCTCCTCTATCAGTTACTACGATGCAAGGCCCGTCCTCTTCGATGCCAAGGGCCCGGGTTTTTTCAAAGATATGGCTATCGCCATCGGGTATCTCTTTTGCTAATGCGAGTAAATACTCGCGAGGGTGAAATTGTGCTTGGCCTTCAAGGCGAATGGCTCCCGCAATATCAAATGGCAAGGGTATAGCTTCAGTATAAGAGGCTGGCAATCCAAGTTTTTGGGCTGCCCTTACTTCCTTTTGAATAGCGCTAAGATTTTTCTTAGACTCGGTGTAGACGTACATAGGCGTCCGGACGAAGTCACAGGGGATATCTTTTTGTTTCACGAGCGATGCTATTTGCTCAATTGCGGACTGGTTTGCATCGGCATATATGCTGGCGTCCTTTTCGCCAAAGCGGTCTATGAGTTCGTGGTAAATCAGCCCATGCAAGGAGGTTACTTTAGCCGTAGTGTAACCAGTTACACCTTTTATTACCCTATCCGCCTCTATTACGGCAACGGTTTTCCCAGCCTCCTTTAATAGCGCTGCGGCCGTAATTCCGGCTATACCACCGCCTATTACCGCCACATCTGCCCTTATACTCCCCCGTAGGGAAGGGAGGTCGGTGGTTGGAGTAGTATCTATCCAAAGCGAATGTTGCCCACCAGGCGCAATCTGATTATTTTCAGAATCGTCACGTTCGTTTTCTCTCATCGATAACCCCCAATTATGATGCTTAAGAATACCAGTATTCGTTCCCAGAATTAACTCAATGGAAACTCTTCTAGATGGGTTTTATTTGGATCTTTTTGCTTAAAACCAATTTTTGAGTGATCCAATCCATCGATGATGCCTAACCGGGTGATAGAGTGAAGGGCTGAGGTTAACCAGCACCTGCAAGTGGGGCCAGATTCACCGGGCGCGCCACTACATAAAAAGGCCGCATAGCGGCCTAATATCTCTTGTTTATGGTTGTTTTTCACCAGATTAGCTCCTAATAAACGTCGTAGTATTATATTTATCGGTATAGTTTAAGGTAGACTTTAGGATTGGTGTTTGCGGGGATGCCAATTTATAGCAGGTTAATCGTTTGCCTTGCCAACGAAGATTTGTATCTTGGCATTGCTTCTTTCCTGCTTGCCTTTGCTGGGGTCTTGGCTTATGACCTTACCGTCCATATCGGATTGTACTCCTGGTATATCCTGCACCTCTATATTACTAAAGCCCTTATCCGCGAGTTTTTCCTTGGCTTCATCTTCAACCATACCCACCACATTGGGCACGGTTATCATCTTCGGGCCACTGCTGATATAAACGGTAATGGACGATCCCTTTTTAACCTCGCTCCCGGCAATAGGGACCGTTCTTGTAACGGTGTCTTTGCTTATGTTTTCGCTGGGCTCCTCGGTGAGCGTGATCTGGAGCCCGGCGTTATCTAAAATACCCTTTGCTTCATCTCGTGTCTTTCCTTGGACATCAGGTACCTGAAGTGTTTCAGGCCCTTTGCCTATAACCAGCTTTACCGCGCTTCCTTCTGGTAGCCTTTCTCCCGGGCCGGGCTCGGTATAGATCACCCGACCCCTTTGAGCCTCATCGCTCGGTTCGTAGCGGTATTTAGGCTCAAGGTTAGCCTTCACTATTTTGGTTACGGCATCTTCAGATTTCTCACCGACAACATCGGGCACAGACACCTTTTTGCGACCTATGCTTATGACGACCGAGACCTCTTTCCCCTCTTCTAGCTCGCTGCCCGCCTTAGGTTCTTGACTGATGACATGCCCCGGGGTTTCTTTGCTATAATCCCTACGCACCTTCCCAATCTTGAGATTTCTGCTTTTTAAATCGAGCTTTGCGTCTTCAAGTGACTTGCCAACGACTTTGGGAACGGTAACCAGCTTCGGGCTTAAAATTCCCAAGTCGTATAGAAACCATCCTCCTGCGGCGCTCACACCAAAAAGGAGAAATAGTACCAGGAGTATAGCCGGCCAGTTCTTCTCGCTTCGCCTGGGTGCTTCATGATATACTGCCCGCTCGACACGGGTTGTTCTCTTCGGCGTCACGACAAGGGTCTCCTGTTCATCAGGAGGGACGGTAGCGATCGGCATGCCCTCCATCAAGCGCATTATATCGCTTCTCATCTCAGAAGCACTCTGGTACCGACTCCCAGGATCCTTGGCCATCGCCTTTAGAATAACCGCCTGGAGGGCGGATGGCACTTCCGGATTTAGCTCGGTCGGCCTTACCGGTGCCTCGTGGACGTGTTTTAGTGCGATTGAGACCGGGTTTTCCCCATCAAATGGTACCTTGCCGGTGACCATCTCATAGAACACAACGCCCATCGAATAAATATCCGATGTGGTATCGACCTCCTGGCCGCGGGCCTGCTCTGGTGATAAGTAATGTGCCGTACCGAGGATTGTGCCGGTCTGCGTCATGGTTGATGTTCCCGCCCTAGCTATGCCGAAATCAGTTACCTTAACCTCATCCTCGCCTGCCAGGATTATATTGTGCGGCTTGATATCGCGATGGACTATATCGTGCCTGTGCGCAAAATTAAGCGCCGAGAGCACCTTTTTTGCGATCTCCATGGCCTCTGCCGGTGGTATAACCCCTTCTGCCTGTATGCGTTGCTTGAGGCTCTGCCCCTCAAGAAGCTCCATTACTATGAAGTACGTGCCGTTTTGGCTCCCCCAATCGTAGATGCTTACGATATTTGGGTGGTTTAGGTTTGCAGCAGCCTGCGCTTCGCGCCTGAAGCGCGATACGAAGTCTTCGTCCTCGGCAAAGTGGCGGTGAAGGACTTTTATCGCTACAGGTCGGCCAAGGACGGTGTCAATAGCCTTATACACATCAGCCATTCCGCCAGCGCCAATTTTGGCAACAACCCTGTACCTATCATTGAAGATTTGCTGTCCCATTTGCTGATCTAGAACTCCCATATCTCAGTAATTTCGCCCTTTGCTTTAGCTCTTCTGCTGGATATTTAGATTCATCGATAATCGTATGGCTGGCCGCTGTGGTTTGCTGGATGGGTCGATTATCTCTCAGGGCCAAGTTGTAATCATATTACCAGACTTAGTGATTTTTGCCCAACAGGGCCGCTATGATCTGTTTAGCTATGGGTGCGGCGGTGCTCCCCCCCGTGCCGCCATTTTCGACTATAACAGCCACGATCACCTCTGGATTATCTACCGGGGCAAACCCCACGAACCATGCATGCGGCTCACCTTTTCCTACCTCAGCCGTCCCGGTTTTGCCTGCTACGCGCACGCCAGGTATCTGCGCCGATTTCCCTGTCCCTTTTGCCACCACTTGTTCCATGAGGGACTTGAGAACCGCCGCGGTATTTTTCGATATCGGACAGAGCCAGGGGCGTGGTTCCCGCGCGAAGACAGCGGTGCCATCGCGCTCGCTGGCCTTCACAACGAGATAAGGCTGCATTATTTCCCCATCGTTTGCTACAGCAGCACCAACGAGCGCCATCATCAATGGGCTTACTGCTGCTCGACCCTGCCCAACTGCCATCCAGGCGACCTCAAGATCATCCATTTCGGAGGCCTCCGGCACACTACTTTTTGCGGTCGGCAGATCGAAGGGGATTTCGCCGTTTATGCCGAACGCCTCGGATGCATCAACCAGCTTTTGTCCACCGAGGTTCTTTCCCACCTGCGCGAAAACGGTGTTCACCGATTTTATAAAGGCTTCTTCGAAGGAGATTCTACCAAAGCCTTTATTCCCGTAGTTAGAGACCTTGCCGCCGTAAATTTTAAGTTGCGCTGGGGCTTCGTATACTGTTGCGGGCGTCACCGCACCGCTCTCGATGGCCGCTGCCGCGGTTACGATCTTAAAGGAAGAGCCCGGGGTGAACCGGCCCTGTGTTGCACGGTTGAGCAGTGCCCCTTCTGGGTTTTCCGCTATCGATTTCCACTTATCATCGAGGGTGTTCGGGTCAAACCTCGGCCAGCCAACAAGGGCAAGAACGGCACCGGTTTTCGGATCAAGGACGACGATGGCGCCCTTTCTCAAGCCGAGGGCTTTGCTTGCGATAGATTGCAGATTCATGTCAAGCGTGAGGGTCAAATCATTTCCGGGCTCCTCCTCACCGAGGAGGCGCTTCATATAATCGTCCGGCGAGGAGACCTTGCTCTGGCCCGAGAGGTAATCGTCATACGTGAGTTCAAGGCCGGCCCTCCCGTATCTCGATGAGTAAAAGCCGGTTATGTGGGCGGCAAGCTCTCCTTCTGGATACACCCGCGTATAGCTATCGTCTTGTTTGCGGCTTGTCGCCAGCACCTTACCATCGGCACTTATTATAGTGCCGCGCTCTATTCTCCTTTCATAAAGAACCGGCCGTATATTCTCGGGTTTTGCCGTAAGCTTTGCCGAGGCGATAAACTGCATGTAGGTTAGATTGACGATGAGCAGTATGAACGCTGTGATAAAGACGATGCCGAGCCTGGCGATCCGCTTATTCAAGCGAATCACCCCGCTTCGCCGATATCGCAAGCAACAGCGCAAGCAGTATGAAGTTCATAAGAATCGAGCTTCCGCCGTAGCTCATATACGGCAGGGTGACGCCGGTAAGCGGTATCAACCTGGTCGTTCCACCGAGGATAACGAAAGCCTGTAGTGCAAAGACCGAGGTGAGCCCAGTCGCAACGAGCCGCCCAAAGTCGTCGGATGCAGAGAGTGCGATTCGCAGCCCACGAGATATAAATAGCAGGTAGGCAAGGATTACCGCCACCCCACCGAGCAACCCAAGCTCTTCGGCGACCGCGGCAAATATGAAATCCGTCTGCACCGCGGGGATCAAGGTCGGATGCCCCAAACCCAATCCCGTTCCGGTGAGGCCACCGCTTCCTATGGCAAAGATCGCCTGGATTAGCTGGTAGCCGCGCCCGGCCGGGTCAATCCAGGGATCGAGCCATATATCAAATCGCGTCTGGACATGGGAGAAGACAAAGTAGCAAGCGACAGCGCCTGCAATAAATAAGGATATGCCGAGCGATACATACATGGCACGCCCCGTAGCAACGTAGATCATAGCAAGAAACAGGCCAAAGAAAAGAAGCGATGTGCCGAGGTCTCGCTCGAGAACCAGTATTATAAGCGATATCAACCACATAACAGCAAGGGGACCCAGGTGTTTTGGCTCAGGAAGCCACAGGCCGAAGGCGCGCTTCGTCGAGATAGAGAGGAGCTCTCGCTTCTCCTCAAGATAGGCGGCGAGAAAAAAGACAAAGCAAATTTTCGCTATCTCGGCTGGCTGGAAGGATATCGGCCCGAGATCGAGCCATAGACGTGCCCCACCCCGCTCCGTCCCGAGAAATATCGGTGCGAAAAGAAGTATGATGCCGGCGATGGCCCAGGTGTACTTATACTCTTTAAGTTTTCGATAGTTCCGGGCCAGCACAAGTGCGATGAGGATCGTCACTGCACCGACCAGTATCCAGGTGGACTGGGCGCTAGCCAGGTTCGGCTTGAGCCGCCATATCATTACAAGGCCGATGCCGGATGTGAACGCCGTAAGCGAAAGAAGGAGTGGGTCGGCATCTGTGATAAGGATCCTGTTTGCTATATGAAGACCTATAAATGCCGTCGCTAATAACCCCGCAAGCTTGAGTGCAGTATCAATTGGCTGAGCGGTGGTCTGCGCGCTCAAGTAGAAGCCGAGTGATATGATTATTAGCGCAAAAATCAGAAGTAGAAGCTCTCTGTTGCGATACCTGCTTTTCATAAATCGCATCTACCATCCTGTTCTCCAAAGGCGGTTCAGGCGCCCTGTTAATTCCCGCGCGTCCTCAAATAATATAACCGTTATGTTATCATTCCCACCCCTGTCGTTTGCCCATTCAACCAGCTCCCGGCATGCCTCGGCTAGATCTTCCTTGTCCCTTAGGACCTCGGCGATCTCATTATTGCTCAGCATTGCGTTAAGGCCATCGGTGCAGAGCAAGAATCGGTCTTCTGGAAAGATATCTTCTACGATAACATCAACCACAACATCCGCCTCTGCGCCGATCGCCCTGGTGATAATGCTTCTTTGTGGGTGGGACTCTGCCTCCTCTGGTTTTAGGTGACCGCTCTCTACCATCTGGGCAACGAGGGAGTGATCATTGGTTAGCTGGCGGAGTTTGCCATCCCTTAAGAGATATAGCCTGCTATCTCCGACGTGCCCTACATAAAGTTTTCCATCAAGCGGTATAGCGATGGTCAGTGTCGTACCCATGCCCCTTCGGGCAGTATCTTTTGTGGCCTTTTCATAAACCTTTTGATTGGCGTGCTTAATTGCGTCGATGAGCTTCTCCTCAAACGCTTCCCTCGAGCGTTTATTGAGACTGGATAGGAGGACATCAAGTGCCATTGCGCTGGCCACCTCGCCTGCACGGTGGCCCCCCATACCGTCAGCAACCGCAAAAATGCTACCGTTTGCTATGTAGCTATCCTCGTTTAAGCCTCTCTTCTTACCGACGTCAGTTAAAGCAGCATATCTCATATTAATCCATAAATTGAAAGACGGTCTGACCTATTTTAAATCGACTACCTCTAGGCAACCTTACGGGCTCTTCGATACGTTTGCCCTTTACTGCGGTGCCATTTGTACTTCCTAGATCCTCCAGCCAGTAGGCTGAATCGTCGCTATACACCCTGGCATGGTGCGCTGAGGCAAAGGTGTCCTCAAGGATGATGTCGCAATCCGGTGCTCTCCCTATCAATACCTGGCCAACAACCGGGATGGAACCTGAGCCCCCTGCCACATCGCCCTCTACAACGACGATTCTTGGGACTCCCCCTGCGGTCGCCTCGCCGCGCGCGGCAGAAAGGTCCTTCGAGATTGTCCTTACCGCAAATAGCAGGAAGAGATAGAGCGATGTGAGCAGAGTAATTTGTAGTGCAAGCGTTAGTTCGTTAAATGCCATATTCTCTCCTGAAACGGAACTTAGTTGTGCCGATAACGATGATGTCGCCCTCCTTGAGGGTATGCTCGTTAACTCTTGTGCCATTAACGAGTGTTCCATTGGTGCTGTTAAGATCCTTGAGCACATGCCGTGCCGATATGCTTTCGATGTGGGCATGATGCCGGGATACGTTCGGGTCCGGAATGATGATGTCGTTATCCGGTGCCCGCCCAATCTTAAATGAGTGGGTGGTGAGTGCATACTTTGTCTCGCCACCTGGGCCAACCCTTATAAGATAGGCTCTTTTTGTTCCAGCCAAGGCAGTCTCCGGGGTTATCACCCTCGTCCCCTCGATTGCTGCCTCGGGCCCGGTATCCCTGCTCTCTAGGCTGCTTTCGATGACCAGCTCGCCCAGCGAACGCCCGGGGTCTTCCTTAAGTTCGATCTCCAGGCGGCCGACAATCTCATAGCCTTCCTTTTTAGCATGTGATATAAGGAAACTCTGGAACTCAGAGATCAGAGTTCTCTCAAAGGGCTTTAACTTCTCGGCATCAGCAGCGCTTACGATGATGGTATAGCGATTAGGCACATAGATTTTGGAGACACTTATTGTCCGGTTTCCATCCATAGCGCGCGTTAGCCTTTTTGCAATCTCGACCGGTTGGACACCTGATTTAAATTGCCTGGTAAAAAAGCCCTCGAATAAAGCTTCGAGTCTCTGTTCAAGCTCCCTTAGTAAACTCAAAACATCCCCCTAAACAGAGCTACTCGGTGAGTTTGTCTATAGCAAGATCAGATCCGGTGCTTGCATCTTCGGGTGGAGGCCTGAAGATGGGTAGCAGTAAAAGTATTATAAGCGAAAAAGAAAGACTCTGCATCAATTCGCCCATATCGAACTCCTGCCGGTTAAAATTAACGACGAATAGTCCTTGGTATCCTATGGTGAGGACGATGAATCCGGCTATCGCTGCGGTAAACCATCTTCGATTGCCCTTTACGATCGATGTGGTAACTGCAACCAAGGACCAGAGGATGGGCTGGAAAAAAAGGGTGCGGTCTTCGAGGAATGGCCCGCTGATGAGTTGGGCCACAAAAATGGGGTTGGATTGATCTTTTATCAGCGACCACAACCCGTATCCTTGAATCAGCTCGGGCGAAGTGCTCTCTTTTAGGAAGATATTCAGCAGTTCAAAAGCGACACAGCCCATACCTGAAATAAGGGCGGCGGCTATGGGATCGGCCAAGAGTCCGATTAGGATGGGAAAGACAAATGGTATCCGGAGGAGCCCAAAGAGCGCTCCAGCAATGGGCCATACTGATAGGGATGGCCATCGCCTTGAGATTAGGGCCCAATAGGGAAGCAAGAAGAACAGGAGGATAAGAGACAGGCCTGGAGAGTGCTTGATTGTCGCCAACAAAAAGAGAAAAAAGGTAATGCCGATGCCGTAATTCGGTTGTAGGAGCACCATGATAAATATCATTGCTGTCCCAAAGACCGCTATGCTCCTTGGTAGAGAAAACCAGGTTTTAAGTATTGGCAGGAACGGTAGTGAGAGCAGGAGAGCCACGGTAGTTCTGGTTATGGATTCATAGTGCTCATCAAGGAATAGCCATAGATGGCCGCGCCATCCGGCACCCTTACGAGATCCTAACCCCTCGTCTATGCTGATATATCTGTTGATAAGGTTGGACAGTATCTCCTCGATCGGCTTAGCGCTGGACCGGCAACTCTCGAGGGTGGTGCGAAAATCAGCAGCGCTCGCATACCGACTTTGCGGATTTTTCTCGAGCGCGCGCATAACGCACCTGCCGATCTCTTCAGGTATCACGGGGTTGATCTTACTTGGCAAGTCCGGCCCGACGTTTTGCACCATATTTAACGTCTCGGCGGCAGTCCCACCGTTAAACGGGATGAAACCGGTGATCATTTCGTAAAAGACGGTGCCGAGCGAGAATATATCGCTTCGCTCATCAACGGGCTCGCCCCGGGCCTGCTCCGGGGACATGTAGGCAAATGTACCGATAATATCGCCACTCGTTGCGATTGCCGTTCCTTTAAGCATTGCAATGCCAAAATCCATTACCTTAAGGCGTCCATCGTGAAGAATCATCACATTTTCCGGCTTTACGTCTCTATGGATGACGCCGTTCAGATGGGCAGCCTCAAGAGCGCGGCATATCTGAGTCGCAACGGTGATCGCCTCCTCGGTGGAGAGGGGGGCCAGCTTTGCCAGGATTTTTGAGAGAGGGACGCCTTCGATGAGCTCCATTATCAGGTAGCACTCATCGCCATCTTCCTCAAACTCATGCAGTGTAACGATATTTGGATGGTTAAGAAGCGCAACAGTCTGCGCCTCGCGAAGTGCGCGGGGTGCAGAGTGGCGACTTACGTGGATCTGCTTGATGGCAACAACCCGCTCCATGCGGGTATCGAGGGCTTTGTAGACATCGGAGAAGCCACCGCTACCTAGCTTGGAGAGTATTTTATACCGGTTTAGCAGAAGATTATCCGTTTTTACATGCATCTTAAGTTCCTTCGACGCAGATACGCCTTCTCCTTGTCTAAATTGCTTAAGTTATAAAAATGGTATAACTTATTTTGCGCAGGCCGCAATGTTTTTTCGGTATATGAAACTATTCACCATAATCCAAAACACCTTAACATAAGGAGCCGATTCCCGTATCGGCCTGGTCGGGGACCGGGCCCTATATGCCTTTATTATAAACAACGATGTTGTCTTAGTGCGCCGGAATTGGTAAAATTGATATACAATTTGGCAGGTTATAATCGGCATTATCCTAGCAACAAGCGAGAATGGCGGAATTGGCAGACGCGCTAGGTTCAGGGTCTAGTCCGGGTTCCCGGGTGGGGGTTCAAGTCCCCCTTCTCGCACGAGGGCTACTGTAGGGTAGCCCAGATTTTAATTTTTAACTTTCTTAGTAGCCTCATGTTAGATGAGGCCAGCCTCTCTTAAGGCGGGGGTAAGAGGTGCTAAGGTCTGATCCCTTCTATTTATACTAGCCAGAAACCCTCTATGGTCTGGATACAAGAAGCAAACCATCTCTCGCCCCAAAAGAGCTCCCGTCTTTAGATCATAAAGGTAGAATTGAAGGCTCTTCTCATCAAAATTATCGTAATATCCGGTTAAAAGTGGAATACTTCTCTTGGGGGATGTGGTAGATGGTAAGAATCGCCGCCGTAGGCGATGTGCACGCGCAAAGAGGCGCCGCTCCAACGTTTAAGGCGGATTTTGCAAATATCAACGCGCGAGCTGATATACTGGCTATTGCCGGTGATTTAACCGCGCACGGCCTCGCTGAGGAGGCCGAAGTGCTCGTTGATATCCTGAAGGGCGTGAATATTCCGATAGTCGCTGTACTTGGGAACCATGATTACCACCAACGCCAGCAGGAAGAGATAAAGCGCGTTCTAAAGAGCAGCGGCATCCTGGCGCTGGATGGCGAAACAGCCGTAGTTGAGGCCGGTGGATTTAATGTCGGCTTTATTGGGACTAAAGGTTTTGGTGGGGGTTTTGGAATGGGGGCTCTTCCTGATTTTGGCGAGGAGATATTTCGCATGATGTACAGGGAGGGGGTTAACGAGGCCAACAAGATTCGCCGCGGCCTGGAAACCATCAAGGCCGATTTTAGAGTGGTCCTACTTCACTACTCACCGATCAAAGAAACCCTTCATGGAGAACCGCCTGAGGTCTATGCTTTTTTGGGCGCTTCGATTATGGCCGAGCCGATCAATCGGCTTGGAGCCGATCTCATTATTCATGGTCATTCCCATTACGGCACCGAAAAGGGAACGACATCGGGAGGCATCCCAGTCAGAAATGTAGCTATATCGACCATGGGAAGACCCTATACCGTCTACCCTCTAGGCGGGTAGATAGGCTAAAAGACGATGGATGACCCAGTCGGGAACGTAGGAGGATGCGCTTGGCTCCGATTGGGCAAAGAAAAGGAGACCGAGCATTCTCCTCAACCTGGGCCTTGATCTTTCAATAAGATAGTCCCAATCGAGTTGCCCATCGGTTCCTTTCAGCACTGATAAAGCATCGTACCAGTCCCTGGGCCTTTCCTCGCTTATGGAGTGGGCTTTCATTATTATAAGATCCTCTGGGGAGATGACCTTATAGGTGTGCCCGAAGAGGTCCTTCATCTGCGTGTGTGCCTCTAGCTCAGGGGTTAATCTTACCGACCCCATTGCTTCAAAAATGAGATCGACCTTAGCATTGTCTTTGAAGGCCTGATAGAGCCATCTTAGATCGGTGCGTTTAATATCAAAACCATTATCTTTAAGCAACTCAAGCGCACTGTTTACATCGCATTCACGAACCAAAAAATCGACGTCGGTGGTTTCCCGGCGGCGCCCGTATACCCAGACTGCAATCCCACCGCAGAGCACAAAGGCGATCCCGTTGCTCTCAAGTCTCTCTGCCGCTTCCTTAAATATCTCCCACTTAGGCACATTCGATCAGTCCTTCTTCATCCTTTCCGTCGCCGCCTCACGCGCGAGACCATAGATTTCCCTTAAAGGGAGCCCTTTTTGCATGGCGATCTTGCTACAATCATCGTACTCTGGTGCGATGGTGATAACCTTTCCTTTATATTTGCCCACCTTGACTCGGATTCTACCAAGAGGCGTTTCCACTCGTAGCGTCTCTCGCTCAGCAACCATGCGCGCATGTTTCGAAATCCGTAGCCCAAGCGTGGAAGTCTCGGAGAATATCATATCGATAACCATCTCCTCTTGGCCAAGGGGCACGAGCGCACTGAGAGCAACGGCTGGTCGATTCTTCTTCATCCCTATTGGGGTAAACCAGACATCTAGTGCCCCGAGTTCCAGGAGCGCTTCCATGGTATATCCAAGCACCTCGGCCGGCACGTCGTCTATGTTCGCCTCTATGAGCGACACAATCTCCGCCCTCTCCTCGACCTCTTCACCTGTAAATACTCTTAGGACATTCGGTATTTCAAGCTCGCGAGCACCCGCACCGTAACCGATTGCCTCCAGTTCCATCTGCGGGATCTCTTCCAAGAACGTTGCGTACTGCATAAGGATGGCCGCGCCCGTTGGCGTGGTCAGCTCGGCGGCTATCCCAGAGCTATAAATCGGCGCCCCCTTAAGTATCTCAAGCGTTGCCGGAGCTGGCAATGGAAGCATGCCGTGTTCGGTTTTTACCATGCCGATTCCGGTGGCGACCGGTGATGAGTAGACCTTCTGTATCCCAAGGTAATCGATTCCGATAGCGCTGGAAACGACATCGACTATTGCATCGACCCCTCCCACCTCATGAAAGTGAACCTGCTCGATGGTTTTCCTATGGATTCTTGCCTCGGCCTCCGCTATGCGGAGGAAAACGGAGAGCGAATTGCTCTTGACCCTATCGGATAGTTTGCTCTCCTCGAGCAATTCGCGGATATTACTCCAGGTCCTCACCACTTTTTGTTCACCGGTAGCGACGTAAAACTTCGTCGCACCGATATAATGCTTGGTAAGCCGGTTGGCACTGATCTCGTAATCTCCAATGGGGACCTTTTTTAATTCTACCTCGAGCACTTCTATAGGGAGCCCCAAGTCTATAAGTGCCCCCACGATCATGTCCCCGCTTACCCCGGCAAAGCAATCAAAGAACGCAACTTTCATAAAAACTCACTCCCCATCGCGCTAAACCCCCCGAGTATTATACAGCCTGCGTAAATTTTATCCTAATGCAAAGGTTAGACTTCTATTGTATAATCTGTGACAATTGTTGCAGAGAATCCTTCACGAGCGAAAGGGCGGTAATGGGAGTAGCAATAGGCAGCCTTATTTTAGCGCTGTTTGGTATTGGCTGGATTATATTGGCGGTATGGCTTCTTATTATTACTGTAAGCATGGGGAAAATAACCACTCATCGAAAAATTATCAACAAGGCCAGAGAGAACGGGGACTTTGTCAAGGCAGTCAGCGATAGCCTAAAGGAGTTTGCTGCATTAAAATCAAGCGTTGAGGAGATCAAGGATAGCCAATCGAAGCTAGGGATTGCTATGGATACGATTATTCGGAATGTCGGCATGGTGCGCTTTGATGCTTTTGATGATATAAGCGGAAAACTTAGCTTTGCGATCGCGCTTTTGAACGACCATGGTGACGGCGTGGTGATAAGCACCATTAATGGACGCCAGGAGAGCCGCAGCTATGCGAAACTTGTGAAAAATGGCGACTCCAGTTATATGTTATCTGCCGAGGAGCAGGAGGCGATCGCTAAAGCGCTCCCTAAAGATAAGGTAAAGGTATGATTTAGTGGAAAGGGTTATAGATTTTGCTTGAGATTCAAAATCAAAGGGTCGGTTTCCTTGGCCCGAGTGGCACGTATACCGAGGAGGCCTTGCTTAAACTATTACCGGTGGATGATGGAGACCTCGTTCCATACCCTACTGAGGCCGATGTTATAATGGCGGTTGAGAGGGGTGAGGTAGGCAGGGGCATGGTTCCAATAGAGAACTCTATTGAGGGATCGGTAAACGTGACCCTTGATGTTTTAGCCTTTGAAGTTGATCTATTTATTGAGAGAGAGATAGTAATACCTATCAGCCACAACCTGGTAGCAAAGCCCGGGGTAAAATTAGAAAACATTACGACCATCACTTCACATCCACAGGCATTAGCTCAATGTCGCAATTATATTACAGACAAGCTGCCGGGCGTAAACATTGAGCTTGCAAGCAGTACTGCAGGCGCGGTAAAGCTTGTTTCTGAGCAGAACGGGGCGTTAGCGGCAATAGGTCCAAGGCTCGCAGCCCAGATGTACGGCCTAAATATCCTTGATGCTGATATCGAGGACTTTGAAGAAAATCAAACCCGATTCGTATTAGTCGGGAAGGAGCCCACCCCCAGAACCGGGCATGATAAAACATCGATTATCTGCTTCATCTTTGAGGATAGGCCCGGTAGCCTACTGCAGATACTCCAGGAGTTTGCATACAGACATATAAACCTAACAAAGATACAGTCACGGCCGACGAAAAAGGCGCTCGGCGATTACTGCTTTTTCATAGACCTACTCGGCCACGTTGAGGATGAGGCTGTGGCCTCTGCGCTGAAGTGCTTGAGGTGTAAAATACGGGAAGTAAAAATCCTAGGGTCGTATCCTATGGCAAATGCTATGGAGGAATAAATGCTTGATTTAAGGTGGGTCCGAGATAATCTCGATGTAGTCCAGGAGGCACTCGGGAAAAGGGACGTTAGGGTTGATCTCGCCCGCTTCAGGGAACTTGATGGGGAACGGCGCCGGCTGATCAGCGAGGTCGAGCGGCTTAAAAGCCGTAGAAACACAGTATCAGGCGAGATAGCGAAGCTTAAAAAAACTGGAGAGCCCGTCGAGGACCAGATCAAGGCAATGAGAGAGCTTGGGGATGAGATCAGAAAGCTCGATATGAGACTGACCGAGATTGAAGAAGAGCTCGGTCAGCTAATGCTTGATATACCAAATATCCCAGATGAGAGCGTGCCGGTTGGCCCAGATGAGAGCGCAAATGTCGTCGTCCGAACCTGGAGCGAGGCTCCGAAGTTCGATTTTGAACCCAAGCCCCATTGGGATTTAGGCATCGATCTCGGCATCCTCGATTTTGAACGGGCAGCGAAGATAGCAAGGACCCGCTTTGTTCTCTATTGGGAACTTGGCGCCAGGCTTGAAAGATCGCTCTTAAACTTCATGCTCGATCTTCACACCGCTAAACACGGCTACACGGAGGTCTTTCCACCGATTCTGGTTAATGACGCGAGTCTTACTGGAACCGGGCAACTGCCAAAATTTGCCGAGGATTTATTTAAAGTAGAAAACGAGAACCTTTACCTTATTCCGACGGCAGAGGTGCCGGTGACAAATATCCATAGGGATGAGATTCTAGGTGACGATGATCTGCCCCGGTATTACTGTGCCTACACGCCTTGCTTTAGAAGCGAGGCTGGTGCATATGGCAAGGAAACCAGGGGCCTTATCCGACACCATCAGTTTAATAAAGTAGAACTCGTAAAGTTCGTCCACCCCGACAATTCCTACGCTGAGCTTGAAAGGCTAACGGCAGATGCAGAGAGCATTTTACAGGCGCTCAATATACATTACCGGGTTATTGTCCTTGCCACGGGCGACCTCGGTTTTTCCTCTGCTAAGACATACGATATCGAGGTGTGGTTACCGGGTTTTGGGGGATATAAAGAGATATCCTCCTGCAGCAACTTCGAGGACTTTCAGGCCAGGCGAGCAAATATAAGATTTAGGGAAACTCCCAAAGCAAAACCCCGGTTTGTTCACACCTTAAATGGGTCTGGGCTTGCAATAGGAAGAACGGTCGCTGCAGTTCTCGAGAATTACCAGCAGGCCGACGGGACTGTTCTAGTGCCGGAGGCGCTAAGGCCTTACTTGGGGGGCGTTAAGCGGATCGGCCCAGTGAGGTTCTAGCCTGCACCAGACCTGGATTGTGTGGCCCGATTATTGCTATGCCGCACAGCGGGCATATCTTGCTTTGATTCAATAGGCACTAGAAGCCATCTCATAAATGCCACTGTGGCCTAATTGGAATTGCGCTACCTTGGAGGTTGTTAGTCGTGGCATATTTATGAGATGAGTCGTAGGAAGTTACGACCCAATGCGGGCGGTGAAGCAGAAAGATCACCGAGAACACTCATGTTGCAGTCCTCTTTTCAGCGATTACAGAGAACTTGCCATTCGTTTTGATGAACCGAACCGTATCGGCTATGGCGTTGATCAAAGCAAAGCCTCGTCCGTGCTCGCCTAAACCATCAAAGGCATTTTCGCACTTGATAATGCTCGGGTCGAAGCCTTCACCCTCGTCGGATACTCCGATCCGGATAGCATCCTCGCATACGTCAATTGTTACCTCGATCAAACCTTTGCCATACCGAATGGCGTTTGTGACCAGCTCGTTGAGCACGACTTCCTTAAAGATTTCCAGGTCACAATCCATTTGTTTAACAATTACCGCATCGAACGCGGCAAATACTCTGCGGCGAACATTCGGAACTTGACTAATGTTGTGTTGATCTGTTTGTAACACTTTCATTATCTGTCACTTGCTTCGTCTGTAAAACAGCTGCCTCGTCAGAACGGAATGATGGTAGCTATATAATTTATGTTGCCTTGACCGTTCGCCCAACTGTTGATTTTTAACGCTGCACATTTGAGCTATTAGCTTTTCGGTGTATCTCTCCGCATCTCCACCGTTACGTTAGATCTATTCGATGCACCAGCCAACCAGCGCTGTGATTAGGATATCTTTCCAGCGCGCAGGTTAGGTCCGATCCTACCGGTTTAGGCTGTGGCTGACCGTTCGTCTGTGTTGGACTACCACCGGCTTTCTCAGGGAATCCCTCGTTGTGTTTTTGTTGGCTGGCCACAACGTTGGGGATCCACTCATATCCTGCACCCTAATCGGGTAAAACCGATTAACTGCAATGTATTCATCGAATAAATCTTTCAGCATTAAAACGAGCTCAACGTAATGGCAGTTAATCTCACTCCTATCTCTTTTTCCTCAATTCAAGCATTCTCCTTTACTACGACCTCAAATGTTTCAGCTGGTGAGTCCGCCGAATGCGTGAGTCCGCACAGCGATTAACATCTCGTAAAGTTCCCAATTTTTTGCCATTTTAATCACTCTTGGTTACATTCCGTGAACTTATTATCAACTTCGGAAGCGCAAATGCAGGCTAGATCAAAGCGCGTTAATTGGCGTTAAGGCGAAGAAATTTCTCATTAATACATAAAGCCTAAACGAGCGACAGATAGCTTAAACGGAGTAGAATACACCTGCTCTTAAACACCTACGTAACAGTTACTGTTACGATTGGCTGACGATGCCAATACATAACTATAGCAATGAAGCAGTGCGGCGTGCCAACGTTTATTGCCGAATTGTGCTGCCGTGGGGGTTTTGCTAAAATTGATATGGCCGACGGCGCGTGTTGAATTATAAACGTCCAGCTAAACGGATAATCGGAGGGATGGCAGAGTCCGGTTGAATGCGGCGGTCTTGAAAACCGTTAGGGTTGTAAGGCCCTCGGGGGTTCGAATCCCTCTCCCTCCGCAAAAAAAAGCTCCCACGTGGGAGCTTTTTTCTAGAGAGTAGAAATTAGAAAGTAGAAAATAGATTGAATTATTGTAGGAGATAAGTGAAGGGTGAGGGCTTAGTTACCTCAAACATTTTCTATTTTCTAGTTGCTCCCCCTCAAGGGGGAGCAGTATATAGATTTTCAATCTTTCCCTCTCCCTCTGGGAGAGGGTGTAGGGTGAATACCCTCGTTTCATACCCACAGGCTGCCGGCTGACCGCTGATAGCTATTTTAAAATCGATTGAATTATTGAATGGAAAATTAGAAAAGAGTCGATTCTTGATTTTCGCGTACGTTGATTTGACGGTAATTGCCTGGAGCGGCTTGAGCTGGTACTGTGCTGGCGCACGTATAGTTTCAACGGCGCCAGAGATCGCGTGCAGGTGGACAAAATTCGTCACCTGATGTATATTTATTATCTGGCTTTTTATATTGGAGAGATGGCCGAGCCGGTCGAAGGCGCTCGCCTGCTAAGCGAGTAGGGGATTACAAATTCCCTCGAGGGTTCGAATCCCTCTCTCTCCGCAGAACCAGAAACAAGAAAACAGAAATAAGAGACCAGATTTTGAGGGTCTAGAATGTAAATTAAGTTTCTGGTCTCTGACGAGGCTCGAAGAACTGGTCTGGTTTCTAGTCTCTGACGTGTGCCCGTAGCTCAGCTGGATAGAGTGTCTGACTACGAATCAGAAGGTCGGGGGTTCGAATCCCTCCGGGCACGCAAGACCCTAGCAGGGAGAACTTAAAAACACCGGTTGGCATGACCGGTGTTTTTGCTTTAGATGCACTTATTCTGCACTTGCTGCATAATCATCAGTATAAAGGTAGGTTTTACAGACTTGCTTTGTAGTAATATAATTTTAGACATGAGAGCATTTAAAAAGATCAAACTAAAAGCTGTAAGCAACGATAACCTGGACGCTTACCTTGAGGCATTAGGGTTACTGAAGCCACTGCAGTCAGGCCAGGTAAAGTGCAGCATATGTGGGAAAACGGTTGCAAAGGATAGCTTTTCTTGTCTCTACCCTGACAATGGTGAAATTGGCATAGCATGTGACGATGCCAGTTGCTATCTGAAAGCGCTGAGGGCTAAGGAGGATCAGAGTTAGTGCTGTATGGCGTGATTATCGGGCTATTAAGCCTAGCTGGTGTGGTGTATGGATTTACAAGCTCTATTGCCTGGTCGATTGCTGCTACCATCATGGGCGCTCTGGTGACTGCACTTGTTCAAGTGTTTGTCTATATAATCTTTTTTCCAGAAAAGGCTGAAAAACTTGCCAGTTTGGTAGCTAAATGCGTTGTAACCATCACGGGTCGTGCTAAGAAAAGACAGGTTGCTTTGGATTTGCAAAGTAAGATTAATACATGTGCTCGGTCTGTGGACAATGAGACCGCTGGCTTAATGCCTTATCGCTTGCAAATTGACTGGGCAAGTCCCGATACCCGAGGAACCTTCTTGGACAATGATACAGTCGTTGTGCGTTTAGACTATGAGCCAAATCCTGAGCGTAATTTAGTTATCGCTATAATGGCTTTCCTAAGCAGAGCTCTTCTTGCAGTCGAGAGAAGATATATCGACAATACTCTATCAAGAAGTCTTGAGCTAACCATGGCTAAAAGCATGGTAGATAGCATTGGCTCTCGTGGTGCCGCGACATATATGCTCGAAAACATTATTGAGCCTGATTGTACTAAAGACCAGGGGGTTGCAGAAGATTGTGAAGTTTTGACCCGCATGCATATGCGCGGACATCTTACAAGGGTGTTGCTACGCGGGCTGATGGACCTTGCACGCAAAGCAATGCCTGGATTCCCTAATCCTAGTGTAAGGGCTCAGAGCCGTCAGATATTTAGTTTTATGAGAACATTGTCTGAGCGACAAAAGGGTGAAATAGTACCCTTAGTTCTCAAAACGGAGCTTCTAAAATTTCAAATTGTACTGGTAGCTAAGAAGGATACAAGGGACACCTTTGATATCTGGCCATATGTTGAGAGAGTGCGGATGGCTTTTGCATCCGGTAATGAAAGGGTTTTTATTCTTGCTATCGGAATACAAAATGTTGATATTGCAAAAAGAGCATTTCGTAAGCTTGTTGAAAATGAGCAGGCAAAGTTAATTGACATGCAGGAATATGAGGTATCAGATAGCGAGACCTACGGGCCTGCCCCAGCTATATGCATTGAGTGCAAATCAATGCAAAAGGCGGTATTGGAGAAGCTACGCAGGGCGTTCTCCAAGCATGTCCAACAAGTTAACGATGGTTTAGTTGAGATTGTAGCGTTTGGACGTATTCCGGGGGAACGGTGCAAGGTGGCTGTGAGAAGTGTCAAGGGACGTCAATCTTCCCGAAGTTAGGGGACATCAATCTTCCC
>JACUUO010000156.1 GCA_014859275.1 Actinomycetota bacterium
CTGGGAGAAACGAAGACGGGAAATCTCTGGAATGTACAAATTGGTGGCCCACCAGGACTCGAACCTGGGACCAAGGGATTATGAGTTACCTGCACAGGCTATTTACTCCCCTAAGCACTGCTAAACACGCCTATACAAAACTATATAAAACAGCGCATTACGCTGATTTTATCCTAAATGGGTCATTGCCCCGCTATAGTGAAACTGCTTACACTAGCGCTTACATGAGCGTTTCGGGGGTGCGTCATGCCTAAACTGTCGAAGAGCGCCGTTGACGCGCTACCCATTCCAGCCAAGGGGCAGAAGCTCCACTGGTGTAGCAGCCTGTCCGGATTCGGTGTGCGGGTCACAGCGACCGGGGCCAAGTCCTATGTCGTCCAGGGGCGCATCAAGGGCACCGGCAAGGAGCGGCGCTATACCATCGGCCCATGCCACCTGCTGGACTACGCCGAGGCACGAAAGCGGGCACTGGATCGCCTGAGCGAGATGCACGACGGGAAAGACCCGCAAGCGGAGAAGCGCAAGCGGCAGGCGCAGACGCTCACCCTCCGGGATGTCATGGAGGACTACATCGAGAACAAGCGCACCAAGCACGGCCCGCTCCGTCCCAGCAGCAAGGACGATATAGAGAAGTGCGTCACCAAGTCGCTGGCCGACTGGGCCGACAAGCCTGTGGTCAATATCACCCGTGATGCCTGCACCAAGCGCTTCCGCGAGCTGTCCGAAACTGCACCGGCTCAGGCTAATCAAGTGTTCAGAAATTTGAGAGCGCTTCTCAATTGGGCGCGTGAGACGAACATGGCACCGGATGGGTCTTATCCTATCCTGCCAATCAATCCGGTGGTGCAGACGTTCAATAGCGTCAAGTGGAACGCCGAGGAAGCCCGCGAGGAGATCATACCGCTGCACAAGATGGGCGAGGTGTGGCAACTGCTGACCACACGCACCGACACCGAGCGCTTCCACCCTGCCGATGCCTGCGCCGCTCACCTTGTCATGTTCCTGATCCTGACTGGTGCCCGCATCGGGGAAGGGTCAAAGCTGCGCTGGGAGCATGTGAACCTTGATGACGAGGTGCCCAGCTTCACCTTCGCGGAGACGAAGAATCACAACGTGGTGACCGTGCCCATGAGCCGACAGCTTCACGCGCTGCTGTCCGCCCGGTATGCAGCACGCCGGGGGAATCAAGAGCATGTGTTCCCGTCACGCGCTGGGGCGAAGGTTGGCCACATGCAGGACGCACGCGGCACCATGCGCATGGTTAGCGAGGTTGCGGGGTTGCACCTCCACAATCACGACCTTCGGCGCACGTTTATCGCCATTGCGGTTGAATGCAAGGTTGAGTTGTGGAAGGGAGAGCTGCTGACGAATCATATTCCGCAGTCAATCACCCTCAAGCACTACACGCAGAAGAAGGACTTGCGGTACATGCTGCCCGAGGTGCAGGCCATCGCTGACTGGATAGAGGCGCAGGCACTTAACGCCCGTTAATAAAAGTGACACGTTGACCACTGCGTATGGCTTGATATAGATTGCCGAATACCAGTAGCCAACCCGCCCAGCTACAGCATGGGCTGATATAGCAAAGCGGGTCTGAATAGTTTGCATGGGCAAGCCGACGGTTCGTAGCGTTTATCAATTAACGCTCACCGTCGGCTTTTTCGTTTACGGCGGTGAGCACCAGCTAGGAAACTCACCATGTCGAACAAAATGCACGCCCTTAAAATCCTCTCCGTCGATGACGTTAATGAAATCCTTGAGTTTGCGACCCTCGTGATGAACGATTGGGAGGGCAATACCGGCTTCCAGAATGACGAGCCTAATGTCTGCCTGCAAGGCCTCCTTGAGATTATCACTTATGGGTACGACAATTTGATAAGCGAAATGACGCCTATGGAATTGCAAGAGCGGGCGGTTTATTTGAATCGTTTGGAGGTAGCGCAAATTATCAAACATGGGGCAATGTAGTTTGCTATAGTTGCCCCTAACAACGCTTCGCAATCCGTCACGTGTGCAATGCACGGGGCGGGACATCCTTCGGGATGCGCTCGTTGACTGCTGCATGGGTAGCATCGACGGGAACTGAGATCACTGCATGGGCAGTGTGGGAAGCATCAGGTATCTGGAAACAGGTGCCGATGCCTACCGCACTGCCCATTTTCGTTTGCGCAGTCGGTGGGATGATCGGAGATCACCACAATGACCGACTTCAGCACTCTCAAGCCTACCGACCGCCTCACCCGCCGCGAGGCTGCCGAATACCTCGGCAACAGCTACAACACCCTCACCGTATGGGCCAGTCAGAAGAAAGGCCCGCCGTACTACAAGAACGGCAAGTGCGCCAAGTACAGGGTAGCCGACCTTGATGCTTTCCTTGAATCACAGCGCGTCGAGTTCGAACAGGTTCCCGTCTAAACCATGTTCGGCATTCGGAAAGCCCAGCTAATTCCAGCGCTGCACGCTGCCGCCAACGCTTCGTGTAAGGCGCTAATAAGCCAGTCAAGAAAAAGCCGGTGTTGGCGCACCGGCTGAAAGAGGAACTTACAAATGGGTATCCCCAGTATAGGGCGCGCCAGTTCAGGCGGCATTGATAATTTGCAGGCCGCGTATAGCGGCGCACAGGCCAGCGCAGAGGGTGGCCAATATCCTAACGGCAACGACCCCGCAAACGTGGCCCCAGCGGGCAGCAGCGCAGCACAGTCGTTACCGTGGCCGCCCGGTGTGGCAGGCGAGCTTGCCCAATACATTTACGACACTGCTCCGCGCCCGGTGCCAGAGGTGGCAATAGCGGCCACGCTGGGCCTGCTGGCGGGTGTTTGTGGGCGTGCCTTCACCATATCAGATAAGGGTCTGAACCTTTACATCCTGCTAATTGCCCGCTCCGGTATCGGTAAGGAGGCGATGCACAGAGGTATCAACGATCTGCTTGATATGGGCGATAACGAGCCAGCACAGCGATTCGCTGACTTTGATGATTTCGCGTCGTCGCCAGCGCTGGCCAAGGCGGTCTTGGACAATCCAAGTTTCGTCAATGTCGTGGGTGAAATTGGCCGCCGACTGAAACGTATGAACCGTGATAGTGACAAGGTTATGCAGGAGATGCGCAGCCAATGGACGAATCTGTACGAGAAGTCCGGCGCAGGCGATAGGGTGCCCGGCATTCGATATAGCAATGCGGAGGACAGCAGGCTAGGCATTAGAGGTGCTGCATACAGCCTGATCGGTGAAACCACACCAGCCACCTTCCTTGAGGCGCTGACACCCGATATGGCAGAGGACGGCTTTCTATCTCGCTTCACGATGATTGAATATGACGGTGCGCGCCCTCCGCTGAATAAGGATCGGGAAGCTGACCTGCTCTGCCTAGAGACATGGAAAGCGTTATTAGTACGAGCCTTGCCATATGGCAAAAACATAAACGTTCCGGAGCGGATTCAAGTCGCTTATGAAAAGGACGGAGAGGCGGAGCGCAAGCTAGATGCCTTCGGTGAAGAGTGCGACCAAATGATTAACAGCACCGAGGACGAATGGCTCAGGCAGATGTGGAACCGCGCCCATATGAAGGCGCTGAAAATTGCGGCGCTTTTAGCGTGTGCTGATAACAGTGTGCATCCCGTAATCAATTATCGCCATGCGTCCTGGGCGCTGCTACTGGTGCGCCGTGACATAAATACGATGACCACACGCCTCAATAACGGTGACGTGGGTATGGGTGACGCGACTCGTGAAACGAAGCTGCTCAAGTTCTGTAGGGATTACATAGTCAAGCCTCTTCCTGCCAGCTACGGCGTTCCTGCCAGCATGCATGAGATCGGGATTGTTCCTCGGCTCTACCTGCAAAAGAGAGCCAACTCGACAGCCGCCTTCCACAAGCACCATCTAGGCACAAGCTTCGCACTCGATAAAGCAATACAGGGCCTTATCGGCAATGGCCACATTATGCAAGTCGATAAAGCCAAGATGGTGGAAGCATATTCATTTCATGGAGACTGCTACCGCCTCTTGAATATTCCTGACGGCAAAAAATAATGGGAAAGTAATGGAAATAATGCTTGTAACGGTGAGCCACCAAAGCCCTCCATTAAAATTAACGACATCTGGTGGCTCACCATTAAAGCCGCAAACCCAAGCACAGCAACGTTTACAAGGTAAAAATTAATAAATTAATGGATTAATTTTTTTATTTGTATTGTGGCTTTTGGGGGTGCTGGGGGTGTTATGCACTACTCCCATTAAAGCGTTAATGCATTAATCCGCCACGGCATGTGGCAATAACCGAGGAAACGACAATGAAACAAGTTCGCCAGATAGTTCAAGCTCAACCCGGCTGGTATGTAATTCACTTTGTAGGGGATAACCCGTTGCAGCTCGAAGCAGCGCCGGTAATAGGCTGGCTTGTTACCGATCCCGACACGAGTGGAGGGATTAGTGTCGAGGCTCTATTAACCGTCGGAGTTTGGACTTGTGAAAACGTGCCGCATGGCAACGCGAGTGAGCGTAGCTGGCTCATGGACCCGCAAGGCCGGATGGTTGGCGACGATGGTGTGGTCAAGTACGACTCGCTGAGGATGTTGCTGGAATGCTCGGAGCTTGACCCTGATGCAATCTTTGCTGACAGCATGTGGTTGCCGCCAAACAGCACAGCGGCGCCAGCTAACCCGCAACGTGGGCCGCTGTAGCGGCGGCAGGGCCACGCTCGCAGTGCTGCCGGTGCATGGGTATTGGCGGCACAGCGTAACGGCCCACAGCGCGGCTTATAGCGGCCTGCCTATTGTGGTTATTACAGGCGAAGGTCAAGAACGATTAACACGGAATTACCTGTTTAACGGCTGTAAACCATTGTTTTATTTGTAGATGTTTTTGTTTTTGCCCTACGCTGTAAGCAGCAAGTAATTCAGCAGCCGTTTATCAGGAGCGTCATG
>JACUUO010000024.1 GCA_014859275.1 Actinomycetota bacterium
CTGGCCCCTGGCCCCTGGCCCCTGGCCCCTGGCCCCTGGCCCCTGGCCCCTGGCCCCTGGCCGGCAAAGGATGTTGATAGGTAAAAGAACCGAGATGCCTCGGCTTTGGAAAGGGCAAGACGCATGGAGTTACTCTTCGACGGGATCAAACAAGCTTTCATACTGATCTTGACCGGTGATTCTCTGGTGTTTGAGGCGACGTTGCGTTCGCTTCAAACGTCGGGGAGCGCCGTGTTGATCTCTTTGTTCTTGGGAGTTCCCTTCGGGCTCTTGCTTGCGCTTACTCGGTTTCCGGGAAGGAACTTGATCGTTGCGATTGTCAACGCCGGCATGGGTCTGCCACCGGTCGTTGTGGGCCTCTTCGTTGCGATCCTTCTTTGGCGGTCGGGGGCCTTTGGCTTTTTGGGTCTCATGTATACGGTGCCTGCGATGATAATCGCCCAGGTTATCATAGCAATGCCGCTCGTGGTCGGGCTTACGATATCGGCCGTTCAGCAGCTTGATCCAAAACTAAGGCTACAGGCCCTTGCCCTTGGTGCGAGTAAGATCCAGGTTCTTATCACCTTGGTAAAAGAGGCGAGGCTCACCATGCTTGCTGCGGTAATCGCCGGTTTTGGCGCGATCATCTCGGAAGTGGGCGCGGTCATCATGGTTGGTGGCAATATAAGCGGTCAGACGAGAGTTTTGACGACGGCGATCGTTGAGCTTGTCGGTAAGGGCGATTTTAGCCGGGCACTTGCGCTTAGCTTTATTCTTCTTGCGATAACCTTTGCGGCGACTTACGCGTTGACTCTTTACCAGCAAAAGGGGGTGGGAGTATGGCGCCGCACATCGTAGTTAAAAACCTGGTTAAGCGATACGGCACAAAGAGCGTTTTAGACGTGGACGAGTTGGTTGTCGAGCGGGGCGAGGTGCTCGCCGTAATTGGTCCCAACGGTTCGGGCAAAAGTACGCTTCTTCGCCTGATCGCTCACCTTGAAAAACCAACTGGGGGGAGCATCGAGTTTGTCGGAGGGGACAGCGCTAAAAACGATCTCAGTATCCGCAGGCGACTCGCATTCGTATTTCAGGACCCGCTTCTTTTTACGGGAACAGTTTTTGATAATATCGCCTATGGCCTGAGGATGCGCAAGATCGCTAAGGACGAGATAAAGCAGAGAGTCAAAGAAGCCGCGGAGATGTTCGGCATAATTCATCTATTAGATCGACCCGCCAACCTTCTCTCTGGTGGCGAGGCGCAAAGGACGTCCCTTGCACGTGCATTTATATTGAAACCCGAGTCGCTTTTATTGGACGAGCCGATGGCCTCGCTCGATCCCCCGGCACGCGAGTCGCTGATCATCGACCTTAGTGAAGTACTTGGGCATATGAAGACGACCGTGATTTATATAACCCATGAGCTTACCGAGGCCATGATGCTGGGTGATCGCTGTGCATTCATCGACGAGGGACGAATAGTCCAGATAGGAAGCTCGCGCGACGTGATGGCTTATCCAATCAACCAGAAGATAGCTGACTTTGTCGGCGTTGAGAATATCCTTAAAGGAAGGATTGTTGGAAGAGATAATGGACTTGCCCGGGTCGAGATATATAGTTCAGAGATTGAAGCTGTAAGCAATAGCGAATTAACCGATAAGGTCTGGGTGTTTATTCGACCTGAGAATGTTACTATTGCATTGGCAGATCCTGCTAACCCAACAAGTGCGCGAAATTGCTTTTCAGGAGCTATAACAAAGATTCTAGACTTAGGCGCGCTCTACCGCGTGGTCATCGACTGTGGCTTTCCGTTGGTCGTATTTATAACCAAGCGATCGATTGAGGAAATGGGCCTTTATGTTGGTCAGCCGGTATGGGCATCGTTTAAGGCAAGCGGGGTGCACGTGGTGTCCCGTGAGGGTGAGCGAGTTTATGAGCAAGTCTGAGATAGGCAAGACAACAAAAACCATAAAAACGAAAGATATGGGAGCGATTATCCTTGCTGGTGGCAAAAGCACCCGGATCGGCCGGGACAAGGCTGTAGTGCCGTTTCAGGGCGAGCCACTTCTCCTTCGAGCTATGCGCATACTAAAAGAGCTGTTCGGAGAGGTAATCGTAGTCAAGAATCAAGACTTACCGTTTCAATTAGATGGAGCAAAGGTCGTCCATGATGACGTTCCCTATCAGGGGCCGCTCGGCGGCATCAGCGCCGGCTTACATGCATCGTCGCATGATGTAAACTTCGTCGTTGCGGTTGACATGCCATTTATCAATCCGCAAGTCATCGATTACCTGGGCGGGCTTACCGATGAGGCCGATATCGTGATACCGAGGACCGTTGATGGCCTGGAGCCGCTCTTCGCCTTTTATAACAAGCGCTGTCTTCCAGTGATAGATGAAATGCTGGCGAGAGGGGACCGGAAGATCGTCGCAATCCTCCCACAGGTGAGTGTGCGGGTTGTCGGTTACCCGGAGATAGCAGACTTGGATGGGGCCAGTACGACCTTTATCAATATCAATACCGAGCGCGACCTTGAAAGGGCTGAGAGGCGTGCGACGCATGTGGGGACGTTGCTGCCCGGGGGTTTAAATGGCGACCGGCAGCCACCGGTTGAGCGCGCAGTCACTCTGTACGTGAACGGGGAGGAGCTGGTAACAGTTCAGAGCAGCCTCGAACATCTCGAGGAGCTTGCCTGCGGGTTCCTCGTTTCAGAGGGCATACTCAGAAGCAGGGACGAACTGACGAACGTTACGGTGGATGCAAAGGGTGGCGCGGTTCGGATTACCCTTACGAGATCCAGGACGATTGCAACCGCAATGGTCGGAAAGCGCTTCGTAACATCTGGCTGTGGCAAGGGGTTCTCATTTACGAGCCCCGGCGATGCTCGCGGTATTGGCGGGATCGATGTGGGCTTTACGGTATCCGCAGCTGCCATACCGGCGCTTATGAAGGAATTTTTAAAATCAAGCCGTCGCTCGGGGATGCACTCCTCGGCTCTTGTTAGAGGGGACCAGGTCTGGTTGCTCAGGCAGGATATCGGGCGGCACAACACGATCGACATGATGGTGGGGCGGCTCTGGCTTGATGGGGTCGAGGATAGAGACGTTATGCTCTTTACCACAGGACGTATCTCGTACGAGATGGTCGTAAAGGCGGCTAAGGCGAGAATACCGATCGTCGTGTCGCGCACCGCCGCAACCGATTTGGCTATCGAACTTGCAGGCGAGCTCGGGATTGAGCTGATAGGCTACGTCCGGGGCACGAATATGCAGGTCTACACGAGTGGGAGTAGGTTGGAGTGAGAGGATAGATAACCAGGTTACTGGTGAATGGGTGAATTGGTGACCAGGGGTGTGGGTCTAGAGTGTAGGAATAGTTACCCAGTGCTGCAGTGCTGCAGAGTGAGGGTAGAAGATGAAAGGTCAGCCAATGGCCAATAGCCAATGAGTGGGTAGAAGGTGTAGGTAGATAGTTACCCAGTGCTGTAGGGGCGGAGTTTATCTCCGCCCGTAGTTGCCCGATTTATCGGGCGGACTCTAGCAGTGCTGCAGAGTGTGGGAATGAAGTGTGGGTACTGCTTTGAGGTGCCAATCTATGAACCACTAACTATGAACTACTAACTCTTAGATTGTAGTTGCCCGATTCATCGGGCGGACTCTAGCAGTGCTGCAGTGCTGCGGGATGTGGGTAGATGATGTGGGTACTACTCTATGAACTACTAACTACTAACTATGAACTAATATCTATGAACTACTAACTCTAGAGCACATTGGCACTGTAAAGCCATTGGAAAGGAGATTCATAGATTGATCAGCATTGAAGAGGCGAGGGAGATTATCCTCGGCAAAATAGAGCGCCTTGAAACAGAGGAAGTGCCGATACTTGAATCACTCGGTAGGGTACTTGATGAGGATATATATGCGGAGGCTGATATACCACCGTTTGATAATTCCGCGATGGATGGCTATGCTGTACGGTCCGAGGATGTAGCCGGTGCCTGGCCGGGTGAGCCGGTCGAGTTGACGGTGCTCGGAGATGTTGCCGCGGGGTACGTCCCCGAGAGCCCCATTGGTAAGGGCGAGGCGATCCGCATTATGACTGGCGCGCAGATGCCCGAGGGTGCCGATGCGGTGGTCATGGTTGAAAATACCGAGCACACCGGCGGTGGCGTGCTCGTATTTACCCCGGCAAGGCCGGGAGAGAACGTTCGTTTTGCGGGCGAGGACATAAAAAAAGGAGATGTCGCCCTGAAGCGGGGCAAAAAGATAATCCCTGGAGATATCGGAATGATGGCAAGCGTGGGCAAGGCGGTAGTTAAGGTAGTCCGAAAGCCGGTGGTCGCCATCATCACCACGGGCGATGAGCTGGTCGATATTGACAAGCCGCTTGTTCCGGGCAAGATCAGAAATAGCAATGCGTATTCAATCGCTGCCCAGGTGATCGATGTAGGGTGTGTGCCGCTTATGCTGGGGATTGTACCAGATAGCCAGGAAGCGCTAATGACCAAGGTGGAAGAAGGCGCTGGTGCGGATATGATTATCACTACCGGTGGAGTATCGGTCGGCGATTACGATTTTGTGAAGGATATTCTTGACCAGGCTGGCGAGATGGTCTTCTGGCAGGTAGCGATGAAGCCCGGCAAACCGCTCGCGTTTGGAATCGTACAAGGCAAGCCGATTATCGGCCTCCCCGGGTACCCGACATCGTCGATGGTGAGTTTCGAGCAATTTGCACGGCCGGCGCTTCTAAAGATGAGCGGGCGTACCGATATCGCCAGGATGACGGTAGAGGCGATTTTTGAAGAATCGTTTAAAAATAGGTCGGGGCGTCGCAATATGGTCCGGGTGATCGTGAGCAAGGATAACGGTATTTTTAAGGCAAGGCTCAGCGGTTCCCAGAAATCAGGAAGCCTCAAGCCAATGACTCTTGCAAATGGCTTGATGGTTGTGCCGGAAGACGTTGAGGAATTACACCCAGGGGACAAGGTTACGGTACAGCTTTTTGAACCGATAACGGATTAGTGATATCCAGTGGTCGGTTACCAGGTTACCAGGTCACCGGAAACCCAGTGACCAGGTTACCGGTTAATGGAGGAATTTGTATGAACAAGTCAACCGAAGAGGTCGTTAAAAAAATTGAGGCGGCATCTAAGGATAAGCGGATATCCTGCACCATGGCGCGGAAGGTAGCCGAGGAGCTCGATATCTCGCTTCTCACCGTTGGGGATGCCTGCAATGAGTTAGGGATTAAAATATATGCCTGTGAGCTGGGGTGTTTCTAGTGATACCGATCGTTTCGATAGTCGGCAAGTCAAGTGTTGGCAAAACAACGTTTATGGTCAAACTTATAGGCGAGTTAAAGAGGCGGAGATATAAGGTCGCCGTTATCAAGCACAACGTTCACAGCTTCGAGATCGATCATCCCGGCAAAGACACCTATCGCCATGCTGAGGCGGGTGCCGATGTGGTGGTGATTGCCTCGGCCCACAAATTGGCGATGATTAAGAAGCTAGAGGAAGAGCTATCGATCCAGGATATAGTTGCACTGATCGGGCCCGGATACGATCTCATCCTCACCGAGGGATACAAGCGCGGACCGTTTCCGAAGATCGAGGTATCTCGAAAGGCACATAGCGCTGATCTAATAAGTGGAGAGGATGAATTGATCGCCATAGTCACGGATAATACGTTCGCGATGGATCGCCCGCATTTTGACCTCGACGATGTGGCGGGCGTTGCTGACCTACTTGAGCGGAAAATAATGGCGGCGGCACGCTGCCCAAGTGAAGTTGAAGGGAGCCAGCATGGGGCTTTACGATAGATTTGACCGCAGAATCGATTACTTAAGGGTAGCTATTACCGACCGGTGCAACCTGCGCTGCTTCTACTGTATGCCTGAGAACGGTATAGAGCTCAAGCCCCATGAGGATTTATTAAGTTACGAGGAGATACAGCGCTTTGCCGAGGCTGCGGTTGAGGCCGGGATATCTAAGATAAGGCTTACTGGAGGCGAACCTCTCATAAGGAAGGATGCGGTTAGTCTAGTAAAAATGCTTGCAGCCACACCCGGTCTTAGCGACATGTCGCTTACAACAAACGGCCTACTGCTTCCTGAGTATGGTGATGCGCTAAAGGAGGCCGGTCTAAGAAGGGTGAACATCAGTATCGATAGCCTTGATCCAGAAACTTATCAAAAGTTAACCCGTTACGGTAATATCGAACGCTCGATCGCTGGAATGAAAAAGGCTCTGTCACTGGGCTTTAAGGCGGTTAAAATTAATACGGTCCTTATAAGGGGAATAAATGATGACCCAGAGGATTTCATCAAGCTCATTTACAATTATCCGGTTCATGTCCGCTTTATAGAACTGATGCCTATTAGCAAATGGGATCCTAATCTGTATGTCTCTATCGACGAGCTTAAGGCTAAACTTGAGGATTATGGTTTAATTGGGCCAGTTGAGGGTCCAGTTGGTGCTGGGCCAGCCAAGTACTTTGGCTTCAAGGGCGCCCTCGGGACAGTGGGGTTTATAAGCCCAATTAGCAACCACTTCTGTGGAGGCTGCAATCGCCTTAGGTTGACTCCTGATGGAAAATTGAGACCCTGTCTCTTTTCAGATATAGAGTTTGACATAAAGTCTATACTTAGAGATAACGTAAGTAAAGAGGAGATTATTCTTGTTATCCGGGATGTTCTCAATAGTAAACCGGAGAAGCATGAGGCCGGAAAGCTGGAGAAGCTTAAAAGGCTGATGTGCCAGATTGGGGGCTAACATGGTGGATCGCTGGAAGATTGTCGAAGAAGAACTTAGGGCGCTCACGCATCTTAATGCAGAGGGCAGGGCAAAGATGGTCGATGTGAGCGACAAGGAGATAACGGCCCGAACTGCAATAGCCCGTGGCGTGGTCGAGATGAGGCCGGAGACGATGCAGTTGATCAAAGAAGGGTCCATAGAGAAGGGCGATGTTCTCGCTGTTGCCCAGGTCGCCGGGATTATGGGCGCAAAAAAGACGCCTGAGCTGATCCCAATGTGTCATCCACTTCAGATAACCAGCGTTGATATCAGCTTCATGGTTTTAAGCGACATAGAGCTTGGTATAATTGCAACCGTTAAAACAATGGATAGAACGGGCGTTGAGATGGAGGCCTTAACCGCCGTCTCAGTAGCCGCTCTCACAGTGTACGATATGTGTAAGGCAGTCGATAAAGACATTGCCATAACCGGAATTGAACTGATAGAAAAGACCGGCGGCAAGAGCGGGAGCTATAGCAGGGAGTAGGTGGATAGTTACCCAGTGCTGCAGAGTGTGGGAAAGAGATGTGGGAATAGTTACCCAGTGCTGCAGGGGATCGGTGAATGGGTGAGTTAGTGATCAGGGACGAGGGGCCAGGGACCAGGGATGTGGGTAGAAGATGAGGGAGATCAGCCAATAGCCAAGAGCCAAGTGGCCACAGCCAATGTGTCCTAACTTCCGCACTACAGCACCCCATACCTATTCACCACTATACGCAGATGTCATTTTTAACGTAGCGTTAGCGAAAATGTCATTCTGAACGCAGCGCAAGCGCAGTGAAGAATCTCAATAGTATCTTCATTATTTCTAAGGATTACAAGGAAAGGTTTAAAGCAAGAGATTGTTTTAGGCTTAAGAATATAGAAAATACGATTGAGATCCTTCAGAGCCCCCGGCTCTTCAGGATGACAAATTGGTGAATGCAAGATCCCTGTGTCATTGCGAGGAGCGGGTCTTAGCGAGCGACGTGGCAATCTCAAAGTAGCAGGAGAGTGTTTTTTAGGGTGAGTGGAAGCAATCTCAACTCCCATCATGGGATAGGTTCTCCTTAATACTTAATATTACGAGGTAATGAATATGCATCAAAATGGAGCGAAAATAATATCCGTTAACATAAGCAGTAAAAAAGGCGTGCGAAAAACGCCGGTCGGGCGCGCCAGTGTCATGGTCAACCACGGTATTGATGGCGATGCGCATGTTGCAGATTGGCACCGGCAGATTAGCCTTCTTGCTCAAGAGAGCATAGATAAGATGATCTCCATGGGTTTAAAAGTCGGACCGGGCGATTTCGCAGAGAATTTGACGACCCTCGGCATCGATCTTCTCTCGCTGCCTATAGGAACGAAACTAAAGGTTGGAGGCGATATTGTTTTAGAAGTTACCCAGATCGGGAAAGAATGCTACAACAGGTGCGCAATCTATCGCCAGGCAGGGGATTGCGTTATGCCAAGAGAGGGTATATTCGCCAGGGTTATCCATGGCGGGGAGGTAAATATGGGCGATACAGTCGCCATTGAGGAATGAGATATGAAGCTTAAAGATGTAAAAGTGGCAGTACTTACTATAAGCGATAGGGGTTCACGGGGCGAGCGAGAAGATACCAGTGGACCGGAGATAAAGCGCATTGTCGAAGCGGAGGGTGCACAGGTTATCTCTTACCAGGTTATTCCTGATGAACAATACCTAATTGAGGAAAGACTGGTTCGTCTCGCCGACTTCAAGGATGCCGAATTAATTCTTACCACCGGCGGGACCGGCTTCTCTCCCAGGGATGTTACTCCCGAAGCGACGCTGGCGGTCATTGAGAGGCATGCCTCTGGTTTTGTCGAGGCTATTAGACACGCGAGCCTTAAGATCACTCCGCACGCGATGCTCTCCCGCGCGGTAAGCGGCATACGCGGGCAGACATTGATAATAAACCTCCCTGGCAGCCCGAAAGCAGTGCGCGAATCGCTTCAGGTGATACTGCCAGCCCTCCCACACGGCCTTCAAATTCTAAAGGGAACAGCCGGAGAATGCGCCAGCCATTCACACCCTAGCCACCTGCATTAAACCCAACTATAATTACTTGATATGTTCGGGCTTGTCCGGCTAGGGTGGGGTAAGACTGCCGAAGTTAAGCCTGTTTCAAGGCAATCCGGTTAGTTACGCAACCCCTTGATAGCTAAGCTCACCCTCTCTGTTATGAAAACGAGGCCATATCATAATGTGTCTCTTAATCGTATGGATGCCGAGGCCCTTTTATAGACCATGCCTCAACCCTTGAGTCAAAAAGGGCTTTAAATACATATAGTCTTGTGTTGAAGACAGCGCTATTGATTTGGGGCTTACCGTTAATTTCACCGATATCAATACCGTAGATATCATCGTACTCCCGTAAGGTTGAGCCTTCTATGCATACCATGTGCCTCCTGGGGTCGATCCTATCTGGTTCAAAGAAGGGCACTATATGTCCCCAGTTAATGCGATTATAGATCGCAATGCCAATGGTCATGGTAAAAGCCAGTAATATGATGGCATACAGTACCTTTCGCTTCATTACTTGATATCCCTCCCAAACCAAGTATTTTGGGGCCAAATTCTTTATTATATGCATTCCCCTCCATAGTTTTATAGAGAAGCTATCGAGAAAATATGTCATTTGGAGGATCACTTGATTGCTATAAGATTGCTATAATATTTTGCTAGCTATGGTAGGAGGGGTTTAGATATTGTTTAGTTATCCTAGCTCCAAGCCATGCTAGAAATAAGAACGTTTTTTATTATTACTATAATAACGCTATACGTTATAGTATAAGCAATAGTATCGTAAATCAGCAACACATTTCATGTTGCGACTGTACGGGGTGAGAATGAATGCTCAGTAACACCGTCTACGCAAAGTAGGCGATGTTACTGCATCACGCTTATAGGGAAACGGCTCTGGGTTCACTGGTAAGCTTTATATATGAATTTACTAAAACATTTAGAACCTCCTACACAATGACAAAAGAGGGCATCGTTGTGCAGGAGTGGTCATCCCGCACTCTAATAAAGTGGTCTGATATAGAGCGGGTGCGCCTCTCAAGCTTCCTTGCAGGCCGTGAGTTTATTTTTCGAACTCCCGAGAGGGAAATTAAGCTTTCTCTTAACCGACAAGGCCGCAAAATTATTGTACGAGCAATCAAAGATCACCTTTCTGTTGGTATATGGCGGCAGGCTGAAAAAGCCATAGCTGCCATAGTGGCAAGATAGTGATATGTTGGTGCTAATACAACTCTGAGCCCAATAAGCGTACGAACTAATTTACGGGATTAGGGCTGCTAACGTGCGGGGGAACTTTTATGCCCTCATCACCGTCAAAGTATCAGAGGTCCGTCAGAGCAGTATGGAATGACTATTACTACATGCTAGAATATAATAAGTGGTAGATCCCTAAAAAGGAGAGCAGTATGAAGTCACGCATTCTTAGCGCATTTCCCATATTAGCCCTAGTCGTCCTGCTCTTAATTTCCCTCGTTGGTTGTCAGGCACAAAGTTCTAAGCAGGCCAAGGCAACAGTATCAGCGCAGGAACCTGTGCACTTTAAGGCCGGTGATCTCGAGGTAGTCGTAGCGCACCCCCTACCGTCAAAGCTCCCCGCGATGAGGCTCCTTGAGGTGCGTGAGGAATCAATTAACACCGACACGGTCCTTACAATGTTTAACTTCGATAAGAAAGTGCTGCGTGAGCGAAACGCGCCCGAGATCGGCGGCTACCAGTACATTATGGATGGCCCCCACAATGGGCAACAATACACTGAATCGGTTACCATTAAGCCCAATAACCATATCGTCTACCAGCGCGACCATAGAGCTAAATATAACAAGCGCGACCCGCACCTTAGCGAAGAACGTGCCAAGGAAATGGTCGAAGATTTTATTAAAGCGCACGGTGGCTTGCCGGAAGATGCCGTGTTGGCAAGCATCTCCCCATCGGCAAGCGATCGAGTCAAGCACGACAGTGGTGTGGAAGAGATCATCCACCAGTATACGGCAACCTATGTCAGCAGAACACAGGATAGCTATCCGATAGGTGGTGCAAACCGCATCTGGGTCCTCGTTGATGATGAAGGGGTTTTTATGTATGACCGGTTCTGGCGCCAGCCATGTGGCATGGTCGGCAAGCCGCTAAAGCTTATCGATCCCAAAACCGCTGTTATCGGGGCGCTTAAGCTCATTGTAAAATCGCCGTCTTATTATTCCGATGGGCTCTTCAGCTCTGGTGTGGTTGACCTGTACAAAGTTGAGCTCACTTACTTCAGCCCAGAGCCATGGAAGCATGTAAAACACCTCCGGCCTACATATAAAATTAGCTTTCTTAATAGCAATAACGTTGTGTATGCTGATGCTATCACCGGCAATGGGATAAATGTAGGGCTGAATGGTCCTGCTATTAACCAGGACAGGAATCGTATACTGGCCGCGAAGCACGTTGAAGAGTTTAAGGAAAAGTATAAGATCGCATCAAAAATACCGGAGCAACCGCCCACCAGCACTCATTACACATGGGCGGGCGGCAAAATCCCCACCCTTCCAAAAGAGATGCCGATTCATATACGAGAAAAGGAGTCGCTTAGCCAAGAGGAGCTTTCAATGCTTACTGAGCTCTTTGGCACAAAGGAGCCCCTTTCAACTAGCGACCCAAGCTTTTACGAGTTTGGATCGGCGAAAAAGGGCGACTTAAAACCTGGTGATGATTATACCTTTGAGACAAGCAAAGAGGGCGGTAGCTTTACCTTTAAGCTTGTCGATTGGATGCATTGGTCGGCCAAACACCCACAACTGCCCGATACTGAGAAGGCGGAAGCGGCGGCGATTGCGTTCCTTAAGCCCCGGGGGCTTCTCCCGGAGGAAGTCGGCGTTATCGAGGTTTCGGTAGATCGCGCTGCGTATGTCCAGCCGACTAAGGAGCTCGCAACGGCCCCCGCCGTATGGGTTCACTTCCAGGGTAAAGTAGATGGCTACCCAACTGTCGATCTAGATGGTGGCCCCGATGCATACAGCTGGGTTACCGTTGGCATCGGCTCAGGCGGAAAGGTGCTGGCTGCCCACGGAATGCTGCCGGCAGAACCGAAGCCCGTCGTAAAGCCGCTGCGATTGATTAAAGATGCGATAGCCGAGATGAATAAAGCTCGTGGTTCCAGCAATGCCGATTTTGACCATCCCCGCAGCGGCTGGGCCGAGCCTGGGTTTGCAGTTGGGCCCGACCTAAAACGCGTCAAACCAAAGGTCTTTGAGTATAAGATCACCTCAGTTGAGCTTGCGTACCAGGTTCGCTTTTCACGCTTTGGCGAGCGGTATGTTGGGCCAGTTTACGTCTTTACGATTGCCGATACGCAGAACGATCGTCCCAACCAGATAACAGTTCCCGCAGCGAGGCCATAACTAGGACACCGATAACGCAACTAGTGACTCTAAATTTACCCTTAAAATAATTGCGGGCGATGACGATGTTGATAATAGCTGGAGTTGCCGATTCCATTATGTATGGATATAATGTTCAGGCAATTGAATTAAAACTTCGAGAGTTGGATGAACACATGAAGCTAATCGTAACAGAGAAGAATATCGCAGCAGAGAGAGTAGCAAAGATACTCGCAGGTAGTAAGGTGAAAACTGAAAAGAGTTATACGGTCCCAGTATATAAGTTCTCCAAGAATGGCACAAAGACCGCAGTGATTGGCCTTAAGGGGCATATCCTTAAAGTCGATTTTCCGGCCGAGTACAGTAACTGGCAGAGCGTTGCACCCGAATCGTTGATCGACGCCAGAATTGTTAAGGTTCCGATGCAGAAGCAGATAATAAAGGCACTGCAGAAAATGGGCAAAGAGGCGGATGAGGTTATCATAGCGACCGACTTTGACCGGGAGGGCGAACTCATCGGGGTCGATGCCGTTAATATGGTAAGAGAGGTTAACCCGGATGTTGCCATAAAGCGGGCTCGATTTTCTGCTATTACCAAGCCGGAAATAGAAAGGGCGTTCGGTCACCCAGAGGAACTATATGTTAACCTTGCCAATGCTGGTGAGGCCAGACAGGATATCGACTTAATATGGGGTGCTACCCTTACCAGGTTCCTCTCGCTTGCCTCGTCCAGGCTAGGTCGCCAGTTCCTCTCGGTCGGGCGCGTACAAAGCCCGACGCTTGTCCTTATAGTTCAAAGGGAGAAGGAACGGGAAGCCTTTGTCATCGAACCATACTGGCAGATAAAAGCCGATTATGAGCACGACAGCGAAAGATTCGTTGCCAGCCACAGAACGGAGAAGTTCTGGGATAAGGCGGATGCGCTTAGGGTAATGGACAAGCTGGCTGGCGCTAAAAGTGGCAAAGTTACTGCGGTAACTAAGTCGAGGAGAGAGACCACACCGCCAGCGCCGTTTAACACGACCGCGTTTTTAACTGCCACGGCAAGTATCGGCATTTCAACAACTAACGCTATGCGGATTGCCGAGAGCCTCTATATGTGGGGCCTTATCAGCTACCCGAGAGTGGATAATACAGTCTATCCAGCATCCCTTAACCTGCGTGAGGTCCTAGAGATGCTTATGTCTAGCCCGCAGCTTGGGGTGATGGCGACAGAGCTTTTGAAGCAAAAGGAGCTTAAGCCGACGCGGGGCAAGAAGTTTGCAACCGATCACCCACCGATTCACCCAACCGGTATTGCCGATAAAGATAAACTTGATGCCCAGGAATGGAAGATTTACGAGCTCGTGGTGCGCAGGTTCTACGCAACGCTCGCCCCAGTCTCAGTAGCTGAGAGCGTGCGTATTGATATAGATACAAACGGTGAGCCATTTTTGGCAAGGGGCAGCCGGGTTGTCGATGAGGGTTGGCTGAGGTACTACCCATACGGGCGCAAGAAGGATGAGGAAGTTCCTGCAGTAAGTGAGGGCGATGAAGTCGCCTTCATCAAGGCGAGGTTGGATGAGAAAGAAACCCAACCGCCAGCGCGGTATAGCCAGGGTAAGCTTATCCAGAAGATGGAGGAGTTGGGCTTAGGAACTAAGGCGACCAGGCACGAGATCATTAAGAACCTCTATGATCGCGGCTATGTCCATAGCGACCCGATCCAGCCCACCGAGACTGGAGTGGCAGTCGCAGAGTCCCTGCTGAAATACGCCGAGCGTATTGCGACACCAGCGATGACTGCAGAGCTCGAAAATGATATGGATGCAATAGCCGAGGGAGAGACAAGCCGGAGTACGGTTGTTGAGCACTCAAGGCGAATGCTGGCCGATATTATGCTCTCCCTGAAGAGTAAGCAGAACGAACTCGGTGCAGAGATCCGCGCCGGGATAAGAGAGGATAAGATCGTCGGGCCGTGTCCGAACTGCGGCTCTGATTTAAAAATCATACGGTCGAAGAAGAGCCGCAAGAGATTTGTTGGCTGCACTAATTATCCAGCATGCAGCACGTCCTATCCGCTGCCGCAGCAGGGTGAGGTCATCGCCCTCGGCGAGCAGTGCGATACGTGTGGAAGCCCGCGAGTTAAGGTGCTAACGGGCAAGGGAAAGCCCTGGATACTCTGTATCAACCCGAAGTGCCCGAGTAAGGAGAAGAAAGAAGAAGTTGCTGTATTGGGGGAGTAGGGTTTAGGACCTAGAACCTAGGGTCATATAAGAGAGCGACGTAGCTCGGGGCTTCAGCCCGATTAAGAGCGAATAATTAAACTACAAATAACCGGGAAATAGGTAAATTTTCAAGGGGTAGCAAGTGCTGCCCCATTTGTTTTGCTAGTTTTGCTATAATATGTTAATTAACATATTACGAGTTATTACGGGGGTTTTATGGCAAAAGTTTCAATTGTCGGTGCGGGGCAAGTCGGTGCCACATGTGCATACACACTTCTTAAAAATAACGTTGCTGACATTGTACTAATCGATGTTGTTGATGGCCTGGCTAAGGGCAAAGCACTGGATATGATGCAGGCAGGGGCGATCGAGGGATATGAGAGGAAGATCATCGGCACGACTGGTTACCTAGAGGCTGCGGGCTCGGACGTAATCATCATCACTGCCGGTCTCGCTCGGCAGCCCGGGATGAGCAGAAGCGATCTTCTTGGTAAAAATGCCGGCATACTAAGATCCGTCCTCTTGAATATCGTTCCTGAAGCACCCGAGGCGCTTATTATAGTCGTAACCAACCCAGTCGATGTGCTGGCGCATTTTGCGTTGAAGTTTACAAACTATAAACCAAACCGCGTTATAGGCATGAGCGGGGTTCTCGATAGTGCCCGCTATCGGTATTTTATCGCGCAGGCGCTGGACGTCCCGATGTCCAGTGTCGATGGAATAGTGATTGGCGCGCATGGTGACACGATGCTCCCGGTTGCGAGCCTGACGAAAGTTGATGGCCAGCCCTTAACTAAGTTAATTAGCCACGATAAGGTGCGTGAGATTATCGACAAGACCAGGCATGGCGGTGCCGAGATCATATCATACCTTAAGACCGGAAGCGCGTTTTACGCGCCAGGTGCATCGTCTGCCCGCATGGCTGATGCTATACTAAATGATAAGAAGGAAGTAATGCCGTGCTCTGTCCTCGCGCAGGGCGAGTACGGGATTGAGGGAATTTATATTGGCTTGCCCGTAAGGCTTGGCAGAATCGGTGTCGAGGAGATTATAGAAGTACCACTAACAGGCGCCGAGACCGAGGCTCTCCATCAATCAGCTGCATCTGCAAGGAACCTCCTCGCAGAATTAACCGATTTTAACTCTTTATCGACGTAGCGGAGGAAGAGCTTGCGAGAAATTTATGCGTCAAAAATAATCGAGGTTGTAAAGGATCTCTGCCTGAGAGCAAACACCGTACTTCGGCCGGACGTGCTCGACGCCATTAAAGCCAATCTTGCCCTTGAGGTGTCGCCGACCGGGGTCGAGGTGATGGAGCAGATTATTAAAAATGCCAAACTCGCGGTAAGTGAACAGCTTCCGATCTGCCAGGATACCGGCTACGTTACGATTTTTATCGAGCTTGGCCGCGGTGTTCTGCTGCAAGGCGATCTGACCGGTGCGATAAACGAGGGTGTAAGAAGGGCTTATACTGAGGGCTTCTTACGCAAATCGATAGTGGTTTCACCGGTATTTGAAAGGGAGAACACAGGGGATAACACCCCCGCCTTCATAAACGTCGATATCGTCCCGGGCGACGATATTAAGATCACCGTGATGCCAAAGGGGGGCGGCACCGAGAATGCGTCTCAGCTGAGGATGCTCCCCGTATCTGGGGGCATCAATGCGGTAAGGCAGTTTGTCCTTGAGGCGGCAGAGGGAGCCGCCAAATCATGCCCACCCGTTATAGTCGGTGTCGGTGTCGGCGGGAGCTTTGACAAGGTGGGGTTTCTTGCAAAAAAAGCCCTTCTTCGCCCGCTTCCGGATAGTAACCCCGATCCCGGGATTGCGAAGCTGGAGGCAGAACTGCTCGTGGAGATAAACAAGCTCGGCATAGGCCCGGCTGGATTAGGGGGCAGGATTACGGCGCTTGGCGTTAAGATAGAGACGATGCCGACGCATATAGCATGCCTTCCCGCCGCCGTGGTATTTAATTGTCATGCCGCAAGACAAGCGGAGGCGATCATTTAAAGACTAATGGATAATGTAGTTGCCCCATAAATGGGGCAACTACGGAAGACTTGGATAGCAAGGCGCTGAGCAGAGTCATGACCAAACAGATTCATACCCCATTAACCGACAACATAATATCCGAACTTAAAGCTGGTGATAAGGTGGAGATATCCGGCGTTATCTACACGGCACGCGATCAGGCTCACAAGCGCATGGTCGATTCTATCAAGAGAGGTGAGCCACTGCCGTTTGATCTTAAAGATCAGATTGTATATTATGCTGGTCCATCGCCTGCACCTCCCGGGAGGGTTATAGGGTCCATCGGCCCGACAACAAGTGCCAGGATGGACCCTTATACGCCTACGCTTCTCGCTCATGGCCTCAAGGGGATGATCGGTAAGGGACCGCGCTCACCCGCGGTGAAGTCCGCTCTTATTAAATATAATGCGGTCTATTTAGCCGCAACCGGCGGTGTGGCCGCCCTTCTTTCAACCTATGTCAAGAAGGTAGAGCTCATAGCGTATCCTGACCTTGGTCCTGAGGCGATATACCGGCTTGAAGTCGAAAGGTTTCCTGTGCTGATTGCCATAGATGCCAAGGGCAATGATTTATACGAGGAGAATAGGCAGATATATAGGCAGCTGTAGAAACGACGGTTTTATGATTGGTAAGATGCTTAAGGTAATGATAATCTCGTTTTCGGCGATAGTAATAGTGTTTACGTTGCTCTATGCCCTGGCTCCCTATCTTATAAAGTACGGGATGGACGGAGGCGATATTCGCGCGAATCCCGGAAAATACGAGGGGCTTGACGCCCTCCCTGAAAACGGCAGAATCTTGTTTGTAACTGCCCACCCCGATGACCTCGAATTCATGGCTGGTGGCACGCTCCCAAAGCTCATCGAGCGCAATAACGATGTTTATATGGCCATCCTCACCGACGGCGGAAAACAGAGGTATATGCCCGGGTTTTACTCAAGGCTTATCGTGAAGACCAGGCATGAAGAACAACTGGCTACAGCAGAGATCCAAGGGCTTAAAGAGGTATTTTTTATAAATTATCCTGATGGAAGCCTTAAGTTTAGTGAACCGGCGGTTGGAAAAGTGAAGCAAGTCGCCGATGAAGTTAAAGCCACTCACATCTTTACCTTTGAACCGGCTAAAAGGGAAAATAATAACGGCTTGGGTCAAGACGAGGTCCACCAGGTCGGTGCTGGTAACGGTGATGGTCCTAAGGTTAGGCCATCCATGAGCGGTGACCACGACGCGGCTGGCCAAATCGGCACCGCAGTTGCAAAGAGGAATGCCTCTGTTGAGGGGCTCTATTATTTCAGGGCTGAGAATCCGGATATAATTATCGATATAAGTGATACGTTCGACAAAAAGCTCGATATATTACTCATGTTCACCGAATTCAAATATAAGAAGCGGATGATTCGTGCCTTTCACGAGGCCTGGGATTCGTCTAACGGCAGGAGAATCGGTGTAGGATACGCTGAGGTATTTCGCAGGATAGACCTGCGTACAAGGCCGGTGGAACCGGTGGAGGTTGGGTTTACAGGAGAGAGAACCAATTGAAAAAAAGTCTTTTTATAACATTTGAGGGAATTGAGGGAAGCGGCAAGAGCACCCAGATAGCCCTGCTTGCAGAATATATAAAGGCAAGAGGATACGAAGTGACTGTGACTTGCGAGCCGGGCGGCACCACGGTAGGTGAGGCTATTCGGCGGATATTGCTCAACCCCGAATTCGCCGAGATGGACTATCATACTGAGGTCTTGCTTTATGCAGCCGACCGGGCACAGCACGTTGCCGAATTGATAATGCCTGCTCTCAATAAAGGAAATATAGTGATCAGCGATCGCTATATCGACTCATCAATTGCTTACCAACACTTCGGGCGAGGTATGCCGCTGGATCTAATCATGGACGTAAACGACCGCGCCACCCAGGGCCTCAAGCCCAACATCACCTTCCTCCTTGTGGTCCCCACTGAGTTGGGGCTTAGCAGGGCCACGCAGGTTAAAGCAGATAGGATCGAGCAGGAATCGATCGAATTCCATACCCGCGTCGAAGCTGGGTTTCAGGAACTTGCCGCTAAGGAACCTGGGCGCTGGCTGGTCGTTGATGGCACGCGCTCCGTAGACGAAATCCACCAGGTAGTCGTTGAAGCGTTAGAGCCTTTCCTGTGATACAATTGCTGTCTGTAGGGGGTAATGCTCTGGAGGATAATTTTCTCTGGTCGGGCATCATTGGCCAGAAAGATGCTATAGATAAAATCCGCGCCTCGCTCCAATCCGGAGAGGGCAGTCATGCCTGGCTGTTTGTGGGGCCTCGGGGCGTTGGCAAGCGGACTACCGCAAAGGTGATGGCGGCCGTCTTAAATTGCGAGGAAGGAGGATGTGGCCGTTGTGCATCTTGCAGTAAAATCTCACGCGGGATTCACCCCGATGTCTCCCTGATCGAACCGGAAGGCAATTTTATAACCATCGAGCAGGTAAGACAGCTCCAGCAATTCATCTCACTTAAAAATTATGAGGGCAGGGCAAAGGTATTTATTATCGATGAGACCGATCGCTTTACCCAGGAGGCTGCAAACGCTCTGCTTAAGAGCCTTGAAGAGCCACCACCAGGCGTAGTTTTCATCCTGATTACGGCTAATCTGGAGGCAATACTGCCGACCATCGTATCCCGTTGCCGCCAGGTTCAGTTCAGATCAATCGCTGCGCAAGAGATGATAGTATTTCTAATCAATAAATATGGCTTGAGCTATGATAAAGCATCCCTCGCAACTAAACTCAGCTCGGGTGTACTGGGTACCGCAATCTCCTTTGCAACATCTGCTGCCAAGAAAGAGCGCCGGAAAAAGGTTCTGGGGATTATTCGTGACATCGACCGCTTTGACCTTGCGCGTCTCAGTTTTATCGCCGAGGAATTCCTATCTGAGGTTAAGAGGCCCCTTGATGAGCTTAAGGTAAAGCATAAAAAGGAGGTCTCCGAGCTTAAGGAGCAATTCGGCCTCAAGGGGATTCCTTCACATATCAAGAAGCGTCTTGAGCAGAGACACAAAAGAGAGATTAGCCGTGAGGAGCACCAGGGGTTTGAAGAAATTCTCAATATATTGATCTCGTGGTTTCGTGATATTATCCTGCTAAAAGAGACCGATCGTCAAGATCTGCTAACCAACCAGGATCGCATTCTTGAGATTAAAGAACGCGTCGACCTTCTGACGGGCGCAGATGTATATGAGTGCCTACAAATAATCGAAGAAGCGAAGCAACTCTTACGTTTTAATGTTAATATGCAATTAACGTTCGAAACGATGTTGTTTAAAATACACGAGGTTGTAACGGTGCAGAATTCATCTCATTTTCGCTAATAAAAGAGCAGGAGGTTTCGACAACTTATGCCAATAGTCGTTGGAGTTGTTTTTAAGAGGGCTGGCAAAGTCTATTACTTTGATCCGGATGGCATAGATTTAAAAAGCGGCGATAAGGTTATCGTTAAAACATCCAGAGGAATGGAATTCGGGGAGGTTGTTGCCTCTCCGATGGACGTTACCGAAGAAGAGATCACCGCACCATTAAAAAAGGTACTCCGAAAGGCCACAGAAGAGGACAAAGGTCAGCTTAAAAGGAACAAGCAAAAAGAGAAAGAGGCCTATGGGGTCGCCGAAGAAAAGATAGCAAAGCATAAGCTTCCAATGAAACTGGTCGAAGTCGAGCACGTTTTTGATGGGAGTAAGATTATATTTTACTTCACGGCGGCCGGCCGGGTCGATTTTCGCGACTTAGTTAAGGACCTTGCTTCTGTGTTTAGGACCAGGATCGAGCTGCGTCAGATAGGTGTTCGCGATGAGGCTAAGATGATCGGTGGCCTCGGCTCCTGCGGGCAGCGGCTCTGCTGCACCGTGTTCCTCGGCGACTTTGAACCGGTATCGATTCGCATGGCCAAGGAACAAGACCTACCGTTAAATCCGCTTAAGATATCGGGTATCTGCGGCAGGTTGATGTGCTGCTTGAAGTATGAATATGAGGCCTACCAGGATTTCAAGGAGCGCGCGCCTAAGCGCGGCACGAAGGTTACCACCGAATGGGGCATTGCAAAAATTGTCGAGTTCAACGTGCCGAAAGAGGCGGTAATCGTTGAGCTTGAATCTGGGCAGAGGATGGAAATGACGCTAGTTGAGGCTTTAATCTGCGGCTGTAAGGCCAAATGTAGCCCGGACGATTGCTACGGAAATGGCGACAACCCGAAGCAAGAGGTCGAAGAGGACCAAGAGGATCTATAGTCTATAGGGGACGTTGTGAAGCGATTTCCTATGTATGTGTTCTACATTGACTAACCAGCCTATCTCTTCTATCCTAATCCATGCTGAGAAAACCAAGACTCGATTGCCCGGCCTTCTATACTATATATGGGTCGGTATCTGGTGAAAGGTTGAATAGTTTGCACTTGAGATATGGGATAACTATAATAGGGGTATTTAAGTACTTTTTGGTCTTATCTACCTACAAGCAACTGGCTTAATGCAGTAGCAATGATAGCTTTGGTTAGTAAAGGGAGGAGATCATGTGTTTAGGAAATTAGCAAGTATTCTCTTAGTTCTAGCACTCTTTTTATTTTTAACCGGATGTGAAACCAAGACGGGAGCTAAATCTGAGAATAAGAGTGAAAGCAAGGGCAAGGTTACGCAATCTGAGCTAAAAAAGGATACTGTGCTTATTGCACATGTGATTATGAATCCGGGATGCCCTCAAGTTCTTATAAATCAGGAAGATAGCATCTTTACCAATCGGCTGAAAAAATTAGGCACAAAGGTAAAGTTCACATTCACCCGAAGCCTTGACAATGTTTACCCACTGCTCGATAAGGGCGAGCCAGATTTCTTTTACCTACCAAACTCCGCCTTTACAACGTATATTACAGAGACGTCAAAGTTTGGTGGAAGCAACGAGTATGCAATAGTTGCCGGTAGCTTAGATTGGAATATTATTAGCCTAGTTACCCGTCCTGAGATTAAATCCTTCAAAGATTTAGACGGTAAGAAAGTAGGAATCGCTAATTTGAGATACTCTGATGAGTATCAGCTAAATGAAGTCCTCTCTACTGTTGGGTTGAAGATAAGCTCTATGGGTGGAACCGTAGAAGTAGTATGGGATGACGTCGCTGCCAAGCTAATAGATAATTATGGCAACGGGAAATATGATGCTATTACAAATTTTACGGGCGATAATCTGCCGGTTGCTTTGAAAAAAGTACCGGGGAGCAATGTGTTTTCCCTCAATCCTGATGACCTCTTTGGTAAGATCCAGCCGCGTACCTGGCTTGTAGTAAAAAAGGATCTCATTAAGAATAACCCTGAGCTCGTAAAAGAAGTTTTAAAAGCCCATATCGTATCAACTGACAGAGCTAAGGCTAGGACCGACAAGTTACCCACTATAAACAGGGATCTCTACATCAATTACTTTAAAGAACAAAATGCTGACATGTCCGATGTGTTAGCCAAGCACCCACTGGAGGAGTACAACAAACGGTGGAAAGAGGTTGGGATAACCTACGATCCAAATATGGAGTATGTAACCGGCGTCTTTGATTTTATGGATAAGAGAGGACTTGTTAAGGGGAAAAAGCTCGATGATTTTGTGCAAATTGATTTGCTGAATGAAGCGTTAAAAGAAATGGGAAAACCGGTTATTAAAGAATAGAACAATCTGCAAATTGGGGTTACGAGGAAAGGCTTGCCATCGGCAAGCCTTTTCCGTTACGAGAGGTAACTTTAAAGACCGCTTCTTATTGCATATCATCTACTCACATCCTTCTGCTTGCTTGCCTCACAAATCTGGCGTTCCTTGGCATAAGTAGGCCTAATATGGTACAATTACCAGTGTATATCCAAGGACCTATGATCCAAAATCTTACAGGCCTTACTTTAGTAGCGTAGCTCTTAGGCCGATAATAGAAGTATCTGTGGTAAGTTATCCCTCTAATAAGAGAGCAGGTGGGGCGTTGGTAAAGGCCTATAAATCACTTTCCTTATGGGCTAAGTTAGCGATAATTCTTGGTATAATCGCTACTATATCAGTACTTACCGTACTGATTGCGTTGGCTAGTTCTGGCCCAGTCATAGACAATCTCGCGCCAGCAGCCGAAGCTAAAATTCCTTTAAATACGACCTTTAAGATAAGTTTTACTGCCACCGATTTGGATACTATCGATAGCTCTACTGCGCAAATAAAGCTAAATGGCATTAGCAGACCGGCCTACGTAGTATATCCAGATGGTGATAATACCTGCGCAACGATCCAGAGCGATTTGGTAAACTCAGGCGTACTGCGCGATATCAATAATATCTGGGTAAGCGTCTCAGATGCGCTGGGCAACACATCTGTTGCTGAGTGGGTTATTTATGGCTCAACACCGCCAACAATTAGCGATCTAAGGCCAGCCAATGGATCAACTATAACGTACACAGCTTTACCACAAATATCCGCTAGAGTTACCGATAGTGGTGGCATTGATGATAGCTCGATTGTGCTTAAAATTGATGGAGCTAAAATTAGCCACACCTTCAATAGCTCAACCGGGATTGTTTCAGGGTACCCACCGACACCGCTTGCTACAGGGGGCCATGTCGCTTACCTTGAGGTTAAGGACAAAGTTGGAAATATGAACTCTGCTTCCTGGTCCTTTAATGTATTACAGGAAGGCACAGCCAATTTTTCTTCTGAGACACCGACAGCTGGTTCTATAACCGATACGTCGACGCCAACCATTAGTGTATTTGTCTCCGACACAGCAAATTTAAGTGCGGGCACTATAATTATGCTGGCCAATGGGAAGAAAGTGAACGCTACCTTCGCGTATCAGGAAATAGGAGGCCACTGGGAGGAAGGCTATGATACCTGCGGCACATGGTACAGGATTTGGGTTGCAGAATATGATTACACCAAGGTTACTATCTCCTACAAACCGGCGATGTTGCCAGATGCTACTACTACGGTGGCGGTCTCAATCTCCAACGTTGACGGAAAATCATCCGCATATACCTGGTCGTTTGGTGTTAGGGCTCCTCCACAGATCAGTGAGCCGTACCCCGTAAATACTATGGTATCCACTGATACCCCGACGATATCCGCCAGAGTTACAGATAATAGTATGGTCTCAAGCATTAAGATGTTGGTAGATAGTACTGAGGTTGCTGCTTCATTTAATCCTACAAGTGGCATTGTTAGCTATACCCCATCGACGCCTCTGGAAAACGATGCTGAGCATACTGTAACGGTTACCGCAGTAGATGGGGTCGGCTTATCTAGCTCTCTTACCTGGAAGTTCACTGTGCAGATCTATCCAGATATGCCGGTCTCTAATAATTGCACGGATTGCCACAGTGGGTATCCAGTGCCGAAACATCCAATGACCAACTGCGATGGGTGCCATGGGGGTAATGCGCCAATTGAAGATTGTAGGATCTGCCATGGGAACTGGCAGCATGGTCCAGAGTTCCTTGGATATTATCCCTGTAATTACTGCCATAACTCTACGTATAGCTACAAGATCCCGATCCATCCGGCAGATGCCAGCTATCATAATACAACCACTTCTATGGAAGATTGCCGGCCGTGCCATGTATCGGCTCTAACCAGAGAGCACTACCGGCACACCGATGCTACCGGTAAACGTTATGATTGCAATACCTGCCACGCAAGCACCCGCGCCGATGTTAAAGCAGCCATTGCAAACAAGCAGAAGAACTGCGATGCCTGCCATAACGTAACCAGTGGCGGCCATAGTGTCATGCATAATACCAAGGTCCTAGATAACAAGTGCACGACTTGTCACATAAATAATCTCACTGATGAGCACCTAAATAACCCAACCACGCAGACCAAGACTTTGGATTGTGGTACCTGCCATGATAGCGTCAACCCACGCATCTTAGGAGCTATCAATGCAAATAACAAGCACTGTGCAGCGTGCCACAGCCAGGGTCACAACATGAGCTTTGCTGAGGCTAGACCATCTGATATCCCGCTTTATAGTGGATTTAAGTGGTCAGCACCACTTTATGCCGATACATGGGCTGGTGAGTCCTGGGTACCAGATGAGTTTGTAGCTACTGGCAAGGTACTTATCTCCAGTCGCCGAACGGACGTAACAGGAGACGACATCTGGAACTTCTACCGCACCAAGATGAGTGTTGAAGATACCTGGACACTAACATCTGCTGCTCCAGAGGCTGGATCTAACCACTACTCGGTAACGTTTACCAAGGGCAGCCGCAAGGTTATGATCTGGTTCTACGGTGGTGAGACACACTTCGCCTCTTCGCCTCATGTGCCTAGCGGCTACCGGGTGGAAGTTCTATATAAATAATGAGCACACGAAAATATAATATACAAGCACAGAGGGCCAGGATTTTTCCGGCCCTCTTTTCCTAGCTGTCGTATATCACCAACATAACGCACTACCTTGATAAGGATGGCTTCCGGTGCATTGAGGCAAATCACACCGATAACCGCCGCCGTGAAGCCATCCTCGCCTAAATATGCGAGCGCATCGAAACCCTGCTAAGTTTTCACGACATAGTGCGGGATTTTTAGATAGGTAATAAGAAGGATGGTCAGTCCGTAAACGAGTGCAAATATAATCGGCGTAAAGATAAAGACTAATATGTAAGGTTTCGCCGCACCGAGATGCCACCCATACGGGACAACCTTGCCTTTAAAAATTTTAGCCGCTATAAGGGCAGAGAGCGCTGGCACAAACATAACGGCCACTATAACCAGCTGGGCAAACTGCGGGGGTATCCCGGTAAACATACCCCACCGGCGATGAGTGTGGCTTCGATCGCCCACGTGATTACGAACGTTATTACCACGAATGTTATAATGCCTTTTTTATCGAGCACCTATCTCCTTGCCTACAAGTAGAGCTCTCTAAGGTATATTCTCCACGATAAGCCTGACTTAAGCGCTTTCCAGCGTTTGATAGGTTCCCTGTTCTTTACAGGCCAGCTTTACAGAGCGTTTAAAAAGTCTTCCAGCGAACTTTAACCATTACGCCCCCCACAATGGTCGCGACCATTAAGCCCTATGTAAACCCGTGCATGGTTGAAAATTCGTGTATCCACCTTTCAAGAGTGTTACTGTACACATACCCTCCTAATGTACACATACCCTCCTAATATAGACTATGCGGTGTCCGGAATTAACTCTTAGTGCGGCGGTACTGGTCCTCTGGTTCTAAATGTTTTTATCGGGGAATCTATGCTGAAGGAATCAGTTGCATCGTCGTGAAGGGATGAAGTAGTGGCACAGGATATTCGCATTCGCCCAATGCAGGAAGAGGAAAAGCCGGGTGTACACGCTATTATGCGCAGGTCATTCCCGCTTATCGCAAGGCTATTCTTTACGTGGACACCCAACGTCCTGGTAGCGGAGCGGGACGGGCAGCTACTTGGGGCGACGATGCTCAAACTATTTCCACTTCCCGGTGGCCAAAAGGGTGGGCTTGTATCCGGAATCTTCACCGACCCGAGTGCACGGGGCCAAGGGGCAGGGCAGAAGCTCACTGAAGCAGCACTCAAGTTCTTCGATGAGCAGGGATGTGACGAAGTAATAGCTGCCGTGGAGGGCTATAATACTAGCTCAAGCAAGCTCTTTGCCACACGCGGGTTTTCAATTCTATCGCCAGGGGAACAGTTCCGGCGTTATGGGCTGAAGACTTTTATAGTGTGGGCAAGGATTTTCCATTACCTCGATATCGGGCACTTTGTATGGGCCCGGCCTGGCGCAAAGCGGCCCGGTAGCTCGGCACTTCAGCTATGGGGGACTATTCTTACGAATATAGCGATCGCTTTGCTGGCGCTATGGCAGTGGCATGGTGCCGGGTTTTTCAGCGATGTCCCGATTTCCTTTCTGGCTGTCCCGCTTGTAGTCACTCTTTTTCTCGGCACGCGTACGCTTGGCATGGCCTTGGCGGCGAGGTCGCAAGGGCTAGCCGTGCGGTACCGGGCCTGGGAATCGGGATTCGTATTAAGTATCGCAATAGCTCTGCTCGGCGGGTACTTTCCGATGCCCGGTGGCGTGTACCCGGCTTCAGATAAGTGGAGGTATCGTGACCTTCTCCCTAAATTGGCAATTATGGCGCTCGCTGGTATCCTGCCGGTCTTGACATTAACGTGGATAGTATGGGCACTCAGGCAGTTCGGCATACTGCCGCCCGGTATCACGCCCTGGATCGATATAGCGATAATGATCGGCCTGCCCCTGGCTTTATTCGATACCGTGCTCCCGTTCTTCCCGTTTGTTAGCTTTAACGGCCGACGCCTATGGGACTGGAACCGGGCAGTCTGGGCGGTACTGGCTGTGGTGGTAGTCTTGTTATGGATCTTATAAGCACGTAGCAACGGAGTGAGGCTAAGGGAGAGCGAAGGAAGCATATGAGCAGTGGATAGGGTGAGGGAGATAAATGAGTATCTGGAAGGGGAAGGCAGGAGGGTGGATTGGAGATTAATTGTGCATATGTGCTTATGGGTAAATATTTCTTGATAATTTCTTTTTGTTAGCTATTGTTAAACTATGGATGAAAGCACAATCATTAAAAAACTACAAGAACATGACGTAAAGTTTGACGCCATCGATGAGAAATTCGACGCTATTGACAAGCGATTCGACGAGCACGACGATCGATTCGATGTTATTACAAGGAAATTAATTGATCATGACGAGCAATTTGTTCTGGTAAGGCAGGAGATTGCAGGGCTACGCCAGGAGATGCTGCGGGGCCAGGACGAGATGCTCACCATCCTTCACCGCCTTGACCAGGAAAGGATTTCGACCTACAAATGGATTAAGCGTGTCGAGGAGCAGGGTAAGAAAAATAGCGCAGACATCGCTAAAAATACCAAAGATATCACCGAGATCAAGAAATTCCTCAAGATGAATTAAAGTAGATCTGACCTACTCCCACGAGCTCTTTAGATTGCTTGGGAAATAAAGAGTCCTGCTTGCAATAGCAGAGCTTACTCAACTGGGCGCACTGAATGATGCTCGAACCTGGTTTAGGTTGAACGGAGCTTGTTTAGAGTTGGTTTAATTAAAAACATAGGTATGTTTTTAATGTAACA
>JACUUO010000157.1 GCA_014859275.1 Actinomycetota bacterium
CAGTATTCACCCTCATCCAAAATAAGCTTGTTTATAATCAAGGCATTAGGGCCCGGTCCCCGACCGGCCGATACGGAGATCGGCTCCGTATGTTAAGGTGTTTTAGATAATGGTGAATAGGTACAACAGTGCGTTTTTGACCAATACGCGTAAGATTGCTAGACTGTAAGCATCGTTGCCACATTGTAGGCGATGGCTAATTTAAGCAAGAGTGATCTTATTGAATTGTAAAAACCATCCCAAGCGCGAAACAAATGTTTCCTGTAGCTCCTGCGGCCAGGGACTCTGTCCGGATTGTATGGTCTACACACCGGTCGGGGTTAAATGCCGCGAATGTTCTGCTCCTAGCAGAGGGATGTTAAGGAAGGGAAAGGCTTCGCAGTATGTCGGTGCCGCTATAGCTGGGTTGGGCGCTTCAATAGTAGGAGGACTTATCCTAAGTTTAACTATAAGAAGTTCCCTTATTATAAGTCTCATCTTTGGTTACCTTATTGGTGAAGTTGTACGTCGGGGGGCTAGAGGAAATCGCGGACCGATCTTTATGGCTATCGCTGGTGTATCCGCCTTTATCGGCCTATCTATTACCGGATTGGGGCTCGGCCCCATAGCCCTTCTGTTCTCGGCCATATCGGCAGGCATCGCCGCCTACCGGTTGAGCGAGTAGCCAAAAGTGCTTTATGAATCTATACATTTTAGCTAAAGATTAACTAACGCCTTAACCATTGCCTAAGATAATAAAGCTGCTATTGCACCAATAGCGCTTTGAAATGGGAATAAGTAACCTTCGGCCAACAATAAAGCTACAGTATAGCTTTATAGACAAGGCTATAGTAAAGCTTGATTGAATAGTGCAATCATTTATATCGAGCCTGAACTTTACCGCCGCCCCAAAAAGCTCAAAATCAGGTTAATGATTATTAGAGCAAGCGCGATAACCAGAAGAATGTTTATCAAGCCTGCAGCTATATCGAAGAGCAGACCTAAGAGCCATAAGACCAACAGGATGATAGCGATTGTCCAAAGGATCGATGACATGAAAATCATCTCCAATAAATTCGATTCCCAACCTATTGTCTACTTTCTGTCGCTAATTCTTGAGCAAATAGGCCATTCGAATGGCCTATTTGCTATATGCCCACATATCGAGGTTCTAATCACAAGCAGGAAGGGAATGCGGACGGGAGATGCTTAATATGGCCGAGAACTATTGGATCTTTACCATGTTTATGGTCTGCGCCTTTAGCGAAAGTATTACCTTCCCTCCAATAGCTTCTTAAATTTTTCCGCGTGCCCGCGCTCCGTTTTTGAGAGCCAGCTAAATATCAGCGCTATGTTTTCAAATCCTTCATCCTTTGCTTTCTCAGCAAACTCGGTGTACATCTTATCGGCCTCATAGGTTTCGCCCTCGATCGACTCGGTTATATTCTCCTTTGTTGTTCTTTTGCCAAGCAGATACAGAAGGTGCGATTGCGCGTGCCACGTTTCCTCAGAGGCAAACTTCAAAAACATGTCTTCCGCCTTGCTGTCGCTTTCTAGCTCGGCCATCCGCGCATACAACAGATACCTGCGGTTTGCCTGCGACTCGCCGGAGAACGCCTTCATCAGATTCTTTTTGGTCTCCGTTCCTGTGACATCCTCAACTTCCTCAACCTGGGAAAAATCCTCCGGCCCAACCCCGCAGACAACGCATGTCTCAGGCGGTTCCGTCCCGATCGTCAACAACCCACAGACCTCACATCTCCATATCATCATTAGAGAGCCTCCTTTAGGACTATTGGTAACTAGCGCAGATTTATTGTTCTTCTATACCCATATTCGCTGCTGTTGCTGGAGGGTTACATTTTTAGCAGCTTGTAGCATCAGGAGTGACACCAGTAGAAGGGTGAAACAATGCTGTAGGGGATGGTCCCCGACCATGCTGATTAGAACATCATACTCGGTAGATGGCTGCACGGATGCGGTAGCACTTCAGACATATATTGCACTGCAATTAAAGCATGGGCCACTATCAGGTAGAATTAATAGAGCATTGACCTCTCTGGACGGAGAATATGAGCCGGAAGTAGGAAGGGCAAGTCAGTCTTGTCATGATGGAATGACTTAAGTATAATAATTGAGGCAGCGTGAAGCTGCCATAATTGTATATGTCGTGGCGCGTTCGTCTAGTGGCCTAGGACACCGCCCTCTCAAGGCGGAGATCACGGGTTCGAGTCCCGTACGCGCTACAAAAAAGACCGCTTTTAGCGGTCTTTTTTTGTCGAGAATCGAAAATAGAAAATCAATTGAATTATTGAATCACCGCTCGGCGATGGTTGGATAATTCTAATAAAATAGAATGATGTCCAATATATTAGAATAAACATGCTTAGAGGCAGCACGAGAAAAACTATCTTCCCTTGACTAGTAATAACACTGTTATTACAATATAATTACAGCGACTAAGGAGACAAGATGCGGATCGACGGTTTTGAATGGCACGAGGCGATTGCTGAAAAGATCGAGGAAAAGCACACCGTCACGACTGAAGAGGCCGAGGAGGTTTTTGACAACGACCCAAAGGTCTATAAACGAGGCGATAGATACACCGCATTAGGTAGGGCCAACAATGGCCATTACCTCTTCGTCGTATTCGCCTATGAGAACTGGATTGTCAGATTCATAACCGTCAGGGATATGACTAAAAGCGAGCAGAAAAGGTATCGAAAGTAATGAGAACTGTTCCTATAGGAGGAGACAAAAAATGAGCGAAAAAAAGAAGTTACCTGAGTTCAAAAACGAGGATGAGGAGCGAGAATTTTGGGAGACGCACGATTTCACTGATTACGTGCATGAGTTTGAGGAAGTAAAAGAGCCCATAGTCGTCACTCGTCCCAAGAAGAGGCTAGTTACCTTCCGAATGGAAGAAGAGGCTGTTGAGCGTATAAAAAGGCTTGCCGATCGCAAGGGCATGGGTTGGCAAACCCTAATGCGCGCCCTGATCTATGAGGGACTTGAAGAGGAAGAAAAGCGGGCAGGGTAGCACGCCCGTTTATCTAATCAACTTCTCCAACCGCTCCAATGTTTTCGCCAAATTGTTCAAATAGTGATCGTTAGGTCTACCAGAGAATCACAGGCTAGATAGGGTATTCAAGTATGGTACCCTATCTTTTTTTCGTTGATATTGGCATTTTTGGTAACAAGGCTTCAGAAACCTCCCAGAAAGGCCAATAAATCAAGAATTCGCATGGGAATTCCCTCAATGCGGTAAGCTTATGCCAAGGCCAAAGGTAGGGGCTGGTGAAACCCCCAGGCGATCCAGGCAGACCCGGACTTGCTGGGGACCGCGCTAACCAATATAATCTTGCGCGCTTGCGTTTGTAGCTTCAGAGACTCGACCGCACGTGGTCATCTCTTTTCCGCCAAGCAGGGGTTTTGCCGTATTATCCTGGGATAGGGCTGGGGCTTTCATCAGTCCGCAAGGCCGTTGAGCTTATGGGTGGGAAAGTTGGCGTGAAATCTACGCCTGGAAAGGGAAGTATATTCTGGATAGAACTAAGTTGTGGAAAGATCAGTTGAAGTTTCTAATCATCGATGATAATCCGGCCGATAGGGAACTCATCATACGGGAACTGAAAAAGGGGTTTGCCGATGCCCAGTTCATGGAGATCATCCGGCAAAGCGACTTTGATGAGGCGCTTCATCGAGCTGACTTCGATGTGGTAATTACCGACTATAAGCTTAACTGGACGGATGGGCTGTGGATTCTAAGGACCATCAAAGAGCTGCTTCCTCATATACCTGTGGTTATGGTGACCGATTCTGGAAATGAAGAGATCGCCGTAGAGAGCATGAAGTCGGGCCTTGATGATTATGTTTTAAAGAGGAACCTTCGCCGCATACCGTTTGCAGTAAAAGAAAGCCTGCAGAGGATTAAGCTACTGGAGGAACTGCGCGAGTCGCAGGCTAGATATCGCACACTAGTTGAGCAAATCCCGGCTATCACCTACATCGCCGCACTTGACGAGGCCAGCACCACGCTTTATGTCAGCCCACAGGTTGAAATGCTACTCGGCTACACGCAGGCCGAGTACAGGGCTGATCCTGACATCTGGCGAAAATCCCTCCACCCCGATGATTACGAGCAAGTGATGACTGAAGTAGCTCGCTCTCACGCCACTGGCGAGCCACTTATCTTAGAATATCGCCTACTTGCCAAAGATGGCCATGTACTCTGGTTCCGGGATATGGCCACAATAGTGCAAGATGAGGCCGGCCGACCCCTCTACCTACAGGGCGTTATGCTTGATATCACCGAGCGCAAGCAAGCAGAAGAGGAATTGCGCAAAGCTCATGATGGGCTGGAAAGACGGGTAAAGGAGCGAACTACCGAGCTTTCAAAATCTAATGCGCTTCTTGAGCAGGAGATTATCGAGCACAAGCGGGCAGAAGAGACGCTTCGCGAGAGTGAGAAACGTTACCGGAGCCTAGTAGAGCTCTCGCCTGATGCCATATTCGTCATAGACGGTGGAAATATTATCTATATTAATAGTGCTGGCGCAGCATTGCTTGGTGCAAAGACACCAGATGAGCTCATCGGAAAATCAATCTTAAGTTTCATCCATCCAGATTATCATGAGATCGTAAAGGAGCGGATGCGTCTTGGAAGGCAAGGGAAACCAGTGGGTCTTCTTGAGGAGAAGTATGTCCGTCTTGATGGAGAAGTAATTGATGTTGAAGTTACGGCGGCGCCTATCACATATGAGGGAAAACCAGCTGGACAGGTGGTCGTGCGCAATATCACTGAGCGCAAGCAGGCAAAGGAGCTAAGTGATGCCTTGAACGACATCAACGCAGTCGTAACCTCAACATTAGATGTTGATAAGATATTGCAGAGGGTTGTTGTGGAGGCCGCAAAGGC
>JACUUO010000158.1 GCA_014859275.1 Actinomycetota bacterium
ATGCGGGAATTTTCGTGTCCCTTAAGTGGTCATTTTATGGCGTTTTCGCCCATTTATAGGCTTTATCTGTCCTCTCTCGATCGCTCGCTCCAGAATATTTAAGAAATGGGATGCCCCAATCCTCAGGACATCATCCACTTTTTGTTTTAAGTTTGTCTGGTAGCTATTGACTCGGAAGAACCTGGCTACGTGGATATTCGACGTCATCGAAGTGACCGCGGCCCGTGTGCTCCTTTCGATGAACTTCCGTACATCAGTCTCATCCTTGGCTGCATCTTCGATGGAGCTCACCAGGTTGTTCATTATGTCACTGTAGACCGCCTCGTATACACTGTCCTTATTGGGGAAGTAAAAGTAGATTGCACCCACGGAAACATCCGCTTCCTTACAGATATCCTGCACAGAGGTTTCATAAAACCCTTTTCGTGCGAATACTCGCAGCGCCGAATCTAGAATGTGCCTGCGCTTGATATCTTTCTGCTCCTGTACATGTTTTGGTGTCCTGTATGCCATCGATTGATCACCCGATCCTATAATGTTTAGCACATAATGAACGTTCATTCTGTGCTTAAGTATAAATAACAGGTAACTACTCAGCCAGCCCACTGGATTGAAAATAACGGTTTCATTAGTGATTCCCCTTAAAAATAAAGCATATAGCGCCAGGCCCAACAACTAGATGCACATACCTGGCGCTATATTTAACCAACTATAGTTTAGGCTGGCATTAAGCTAAGCATCGCTGGTATGAGATTTTCGGCGTGCTAATATAATGCCAATTGAAGCTAATATGGCAAGAAAAGCAACTGCTATAGGTACTATGATCTACGTAAATAAATTTAACGCAAAAAGCCTCATCTTCTAGGCGCTTTATGGTATTTACATTGCCGATGCCCTGTTTGCTAAGATATTTGAGGATAGCGTCTTCATCTGCACTAAAGAATTCGAGCGCCTCATTTGGCTCCGGCAAATAGGGGCCCATCCCACAAAAAGCCCAGGCGCCATCTTCTTTATAGACTTGAGCAAACACAACAACCCTACCATTTTTAGCAGACAGGGGATACTCCCAGTTATGAGATGAGTCGGAGTCAACGGTGGTACGAGTTGACAAACGGGTAGAAACAAGTATATTGACGCCGAGGATATTTATGAATAAAAGGTTAAGTATTAGCTCGAAATTGATCATCATCTTCCTCGTTGTGGCTATCCCCTTGATAGCAATCATAGCCTTGAATTTTGTGGAAAGATACAATACTCGAGTTGATAGGACGCTAGAACAGCGCATTCAAATCGCCCATCTTGCAGCCGATAGCTTTACGCTTTTTACTAAAGATATTGGCAGAACGATGGAGCCATATGGCAGAACAATTATTGAAAACCAGTATTCTCCATCAAGGGCAGCATCAACTTTGCGTAGGCTACTTGATATTTATCCGCTTGATCATGCAGTGCTTACTGATTCGTCTGGCATAGTTATTGCTTCAACTGATGATAGCTTGATAGGGCAGAATTTATCTGAGCGCGAGGCGTTCTCTGAGATAATTGCAGGCAATGGAACGATTGCCATAAACCCTTCGGAGCGCGGCAAAAACACCGTTGGTTTTTATATAGTTCAAGCTATAAGGACCGACAACGCACTTGAGGGCATGGTTGCTTCTTTTGTAGATGTAGTTAAGCTACATGATGCTCTACCGGTAAGGGTTACCGATGGTGGAGCGAATATAGTTGATTCCAATGGCTACCTGGTTTATCAAAGCGAGTTTCCACAGCTAGCGGAAAACAGGTCTTACTGGGGTGGTTCTGATGTTATCAGGGCTGCTCTGGCCGGAAGGACTGCGACCACCACAAATTTTGTCGTCCCTGACACCGAACAACCAAGAATAGGCGCTGAAGTCCCGACCGAAGAGTTCGGCTGGGCTGCCGGGTCTGACATTGAAGAAAGAGAGACTTTGGGCCCGATTAGGCAAAATATTCTATATGCGGCGCTATCAGCATCTGCCATTTTGCTCATAGCTTTGGCGGTAAGCACGTTTATTGCCCGGGGTATTACGCGCTCACTTGCTAATCTTGTTGATGCAGCCCAGATGGTTGGGCATGGGAATCTCGATAAGTCGATAACTATAAGAACCGGCGATGAAGTCGAGGATGTTGCCAGATCGCTTGATGAGGCCAGGCTAAGTCTCAAACAGGCAGTTGATAACCTTCGCGAATCTAATAGGCGAATTGAATTGCTATTGCAATCAACCGATGAGGGTATTTATGGGGTTGATATTGATGAGCGCTGTACCTTTAGCAATAGGGCCGCCTCTGAAATGACTGGATATAAGCCAGAAGAGATACTTGGTAAAAACATGCATAAGCTAATACATCATAGCTATAGCGATGGCTCGCCTTATCCTGAGGAGGAGTGCCCGATCTATCAAGCTTACCAAACAGGACAGGGCATAAGAGATGATACCGAGGTCTTCTGGAGAAAAGATGGCACATCCTTTCCCGTCGAGTATTCGTCTTATCCAATTGTTGAAAATGGCGATATCAGGGGCGCTGTTGTGGCCTTTATCGATATTACAACGCGCAAGCAAGCGCAAAAGCTAAGTGATGCCTTAAATGATATTAATACATCCATCACTTCAACGCTTGATTTTGACAAGATAATGCAAAGGGTTGTTGTAAAAGCGACGAAAGCCATGGAGTGCGAGTCATCTGCAATAACCATTTTTGAAAGTGGTTCCTGGGTAATAAGATATGCCTACGGCTTTCCAGGAGAAGTAATCGGCATAGGCTTCACAGACGAAGAGGCTCCGCACGCGAGGCTTGCTGCCAAGACCAGGCGACCGGTTATCATAAACAATGCTTTTGACGATCCGAGGGTTAATCCTGAGGTACAAAAGAGATTCAATGTCCGCTCCGTTATAGTTGTCCCTTTGGTGGTAAGGGAAGAAGTAGTCGGAGCAATTTTCTTTAACTACCATAGTACTTTTCATGTTTTTACTGGTGTCCAGATTGATTTTGCAAACAAGCTTTCAGCTGGAATCTCGCTTGCTTTAGAAAATGCACGCCTTTATGCTACCGAGCGGAATATTTCCAATACTCTTCAAGGGGCGCTTCTTACAATGCCACGCAAGATAGCAGGCTTCGAATTTGGCTACCTTTATCGGTCCTCAACCGAGGCCACTAGGGTCGGCGGCGATTTTTACGATCTCTTTGAGTTGGAACATGGCAAAGTAGGCATTATCATAGGAGACGTCTCTGGTAAAGGATTGGAAGCAGCAACTCTAACATCTCTTGTTAAGAATACAATTAGAGCCTATGCTCTTGAGGGATATTCCTCAGCTCAAGTCATGGCAAAAACCAACGAGTTAGTGGTGGGCGCATCTTCTCCTTCTTTATTTACAACCATATTTTTTGGGATATTGGATGCAGAAACCGGATATCTTACTTACTGCAGCGCTGGACATCCTCGCGCTATTGTCAAGAGAAAAACTTGCGAAGTGGAGCTTCTTGCCACTAACTCTCCTATGGTGGGAGCTTTTGCGGGCTTAAATTACATTGATGACCACGCAGGTATTGAAAAAGGCGATACCTTGATTCTCTATACAGATGGGGTGATCGAGGCAAGGTGTGATGGCGGACTATTTGGTGAAGACAGATTAGTGGGTCTCGTAAAAGAACTCAAATTAACAAGAGCTAAAGAGATGCCACAGGCGATCTTTAATGAGGTTTTCACGCGAACCGGCGGTAGGCTATCAGATGATGTTGCGATTCTTACCATTAGCCTTGAAGGTGATTAAATACATCGTTAGAGCGCATGGTGTGATTGTATTCGCATTTATAACAAAATGTTCGAAATTGCTCGCTGTCCAGATAAATAAAACCCTGATGTAGTTATCAGGGTTTTATTTACAGTTAAGTCATTTTCCGCTAAGCTAGTACAAGTAGAGTTAATACGTACTTAAAAGCTTATGGATAATGATCAGTTTCAAGTTGTAATCAAATCCCCAGATGATCCAGTTGAGGGTGGTTGTATCGGGTGCCTGCCTGGAGTCATAAGCTTACCTCTAAGATTACTAACTATGGCTTATGGCCTTCTCTTTAATCCCCTCTTCTATTGCCCGTATGATTTCAGCCTCATCAATTTGGATCTCCGCTCCGGCGACAATTAGTGAATGTATTTTCTGTTCATGTGCCTTCAGTTTTTCATACAACCAACCTGCAAATGTGACGATAGAAGTATCCTCATTAACATCGACCACGAGATCCATGATCTCGTTCCATTCAACTGACTCGTCACCAGCTGTTACCATTTGTGAGGCAATAATCGCTTCGCCCGGGACGATTATCGGCCGCCTTTCCGGGAATCTACAGCTCTCAACTAGATCAAATCCCAACTCATAGTCACAATTGATAATTCTAATTTCAATCTGCATAACTCGCCTCTTCCTCTTAGTAAACTTACCAGAAATGTTTAGTTTGATCCTAGTAGCTTCTTAATGTTGATATCCCTATTTTACGTGATATTAGGCTGATATGCATCTGATAGGTTCTTACCGCCGCCAGATGAGTCGATCTTGGCTTGTTCCAAATTACTATATCTTGTGGTGTAAACCGTTATTTTGCTAATTTTCATACAGGCTGACGTCCTTGATTGACTATAAAATGCTTGTGCTTCTTTTATTGGAATCGATTTGGTTCTATACCAAGCGTGGGCTAGCTCTGAGAGATGCGGCAACTATGCGTGGACCAGAGAGATCTATACTGCCATATCGTCATGGGCGAAAACGCCATAAAATGACCACTTAAGGGACACGAAAATTCCCGCATC
>JACUUO010000159.1 GCA_014859275.1 Actinomycetota bacterium
GCTCTTCCTTTGGCGGAACTGGAAGCAGCACGTCTTTCAAATTACCCTTTGACAGACCATATACTTTAAGACCGGTAGCAAGCCTATCAAATTGTTTCTTAGTTGACTCAATGAGGTGCAAATAGCCACGATATCCATCTACGAACATGCCGGTGTCGCGCAACAGAAATGTATGAAGCCCTGCAACCGCGCACAAACCATTAAGCCCGAACACTTCTACGCTCTTCCCTATTCCCTCATAATCCTCTGATGCATCTGCCATGACTAAATCTCCATCCTTCAACAGGCTGGATTTCCCGACTTTATGCCTAGCTATGGTTGGAACGTAGTCTTTTGAAAAGTCCACCACGGAATCCCACCGCATATGAACATCCCCATAATGAACATACAAAGTATCACCATCCTCACCAAGGTCACTGCGTGAATTTGTTGCTGTCAATAGAAACTGAAATGCTTGGCCGTAACTGACAACCTCCCAATCCTCCGGAATCTCGCCCAGTTCGGTCTGTTTGTAGCCGGTGTGAGTTTTATCGTAGGGGGGCAGGCGCTTTTTGCCGGTAAGCAGTTGCTGCATGGCAGCGGTTTTGATGGCGCGCTTTTTGGTGATGAGGGTTTCCAGTGAGGTGATCAGGGCATCGACATCAAAGATTGCGTTGGCGATGGCGGTTTGTTCTTTTTTGTTAGAAGGGAACGTAATAACGAAGTTATTTATCCCTTTTACGGTTAATTGTGGCTGAGCACTACCGAAAGTCATCTTACTGATTTGCTGGCCAACCACAAAAGAACTTAACAGCAAATACAGGTAGCCGGCCTCAATTTCATTGCTTTCTTTTCTTATCAAGACCATACCTGAATTAATTCTCATATTTTCATATGGAATACTCTCATCGTAGAATGACAGATGACCTACTGAGCCACGAGTTGTTAATACCACATCACCTGTAACCAGTTTTCCATTCCTGAGAGCCTCGTCTTTTTCCTTTGAAATAAAATTAAGCTCATCAAACTTAAAGCCATCTTTCGTGACATTGGCCGCACTCAAAAAGACACAATACCCTTGGTCACTAAAGTCCTTGCCTGAAGGGTAATTGCTACCTCTATCGCCGTCAATTACACCGCAAATACCCTCAAGAACTGATAGCTTCCAATCCTCTGGAATCACTCCAACCTCGGTTCTCTTATAACCAACCGGACAATCATTCACCTGCCGGGCAATCCGGTACTCGGCACTAGCCTCTTTCACGTCCCCGCTCACCACTGCAACCCCATCTTGCGCAAATGCGCATCGACTCTGGCGCTGAGTGTCGCCACCTCTTCAGTCAGTTGCGGCAGCGGGGTCTCGTAACGCTCTTCCAGGGTCTTCACCCGGTTGGCGAGTTGCTGGGTGACGCGCTCGATCTCGGCGATGATGCGGCCTTGCAGGGTGGCCAGCCATTTGTCCTCGACGATAAGGGCCTTCAACTCACTTTCAGAGAGCTTTGGATATTTCTTAAACACAAGCATATCAAGCTTATGCTTATAGTCCTTGTGTACTTTCTTTGCTGAGGATTCTGCTTTAACTAGTTTCAAACACCCCTGAAGTGCCTCTAGTTCATCGGGATCTGTACAATTCTCTTCAAGCGCTTTAATCCTTGCGTTGATTAGCTTTTGCGTTACCTTACCCTTATCGTTTTTCGCCTCATCCAACAAACTCTCTTCATCATCATGTCCTTCAACGAATGCCTCTAGTGCCTGCGATGCACTATCGAGTTGTTCCTGATACTCAGTAAGTATTCGTAACTCATCGTCATAGAATCGAATTTCTATTAACGTGGGTGGTATGACCTCTGCCTTAAAGCGCTCTTTGTTAAATTCAAAATCATGCTTCTCCTTCCAAACATTCTTCCCATCTTTTTTTGTAGGAAATATCTGGCGTACAACCCTGCCTCCTTCCCAACCATCTTGTGTTACGACATATACGTCGTCCTGCATCACCTCGACCCAGTAGTCCATGATGATTTGGTACATGTCGTACCTGTCGAGCAGGGGGGCATCGGTATAGGCCTTGAGCAATGCCTCGGAGATGGTGTGGATGACCTCCTTGGGGTGATGGCCCCGTGCAATATCCTATAACTGGACCTTTTTCTTCCAGCGATTGAATAGCGCCAGACTCTTCTTGGCAAAGGCCTTGAACTCCTCGTGTTCGAGGATGGTGGCCTTGACCTCGGCCGCTGGGATCAGCGCCTTGCTGTAGCCCTTGCGCTTATGTTTAAACAGACGGTGGCGCAGTTCCGGGAAGACCCACCAGTAGTTATCCAGCGCCTCGACATCGGCATTGGGAATGCCGCCGTTGAGGTGGGCGTCGAGGTCGTGCAGGTCTTCGGTGGCGGAGCTGTCGATATAGCGGGGGATGTAGAGGTTGTATTCGTTGGCCTCGATCTCCTTGAACTTCACCATGCGGCTGTAGCGGGCCTGCTCGATCCGGTTGTTGAAGACGTCGACAATCTTGTGGATGTCCTGGCTGCGCAGGCGGTTCTTGGGGCCGTCTTTCATGTAGCCCTTGCTGGCGTCGATCATAAAGATGCCGCCCGATTTATCGTTCAGGCGTGCCTTGGCCCCGGCCTTGTCGATGACGATGATACAGGCGGGGATGCTGGTGCCATAAAAGAGGTTGGCAGGCAGGCCGATGATGCCCTTGATATAGCCCTGTTTGACCAGTGCGCGGCGGATGTCGGCCTCGGCATTGCCACGGAACAACACACCATGGGGCAGGATGATGGCGGCCTTGCCGGTGCTCTTGAGCGATTTGAGGATGTGCAGCAGGAAGGCGTAGTCGCCGTTCTTCTCGGGCGGAACACCATATTCAAATCTGCTGTAAATATCTTCTTCTGGTATGAACCCATTAGTCCAGTTCTTGGAGGAAAATGGTGGATTCGCAACGGCGAAATCGAAAGTCTTCAGTACACTATTGTCGTTATTGAATTGTGGCTGAGACAAGGTACTGTGATTGCCTGGTGCAATCTCGGCATCGGCGTTGTCGTGCAGGATCATGTTCATGCGGCACAGCGCGGTGGTGGCGACATCCTTTTCCTGGCCATAGATGCTGAGGCCGTTGGTTGCCTCGTCCGCCGCCTTTAGCAGCAGCGAACCGGAGCCGCAGGTGGGGTCGTAAACGGTCTTGTCCTGGGAGGTCTCTTTGGTGATGCCGACCACTTTGGCCACTACACGAGAGACCTCCGCCGGGGTATAGAACTGCCCCTTGCTCTTACCCGATTGAGTAGCGAAGTTGCGCATCAGGTATTCGTAGGCATCGCCAAGCAGGTCGTCACCCTCGGCACTGTTTCCAACAAAGTCGAGCCCTTCAAAAATACCAATCAACTTAGATAGCAAGTCGATCATATCCTTACCACTGCCGAGACGCTCTTCACTGTTGAAGTCGTTGTCCTTGTTGGCCAGCCACGGCAGCTCGTTCTCTTTGCCGATCCCCTCCAGCACCATGTTGAGTTTCTCGCCCACCTCCTTGTCGCCCTTGAGCTTGACGACGTCGGGGAAGGTGCAGCCTCTGGGGCAGACGATCTTTGCCTTGGGATCGTTGAGGAACTTGTCCGAAACGTACTTGAGAAAGAGGAAGGTGAGGACGTAATCCTTGTACTGCGAGGCATCCATCCCGCCGCGCAGCTCGTCGCAGCTTGCCCACAGGGAGGAATAGAGTTCGGTTTTTTTGATGGCCATATACTTCCTGATTAACGGTGCTTCATATGCTGTGATGGAGTGCGGTTCTGGGTAGGTGTTGGATCACCTCAAATAATACCCTATTCACTCCTCACTAAAGTAATCACTATCCAACTGTTTCACCTCGTAGACCTCCTTGCGGGTCACACCAAGGTTGTGTTCGATCATCAGCTCGGCGAGTTGCTGGCCGTCGATGAGGACGATCTTCATATCCAGGGTATGTACCGCATCCTGCGCACCGGGCGAGAAGCTGGAGGTGGTGATGAAAACCCCCTTGCGGGCGCGGTGGCGGGTGAGACTACCGATAAACTTGTCGATCTCGGGGCGATGGACGGTATTTTGCCAGCGTTTGGCCTGAAGATAGATGGTATCGAGGCCGAGGCGATCCTCCTTGATGATGCCGTCGATGCCATCATCATTGGTGGCCTGGGTGGCCTGGCCTGCCTCCTTGCGGGAGCCGCCGTAGCCCATGGCGAGCATCAGATCGACCACCAGTTGTTCAAAGAACAGGGGCGTGGCCTTGCGCACTTGGGTAATGACCTCATCCACCAGTGATTGAGTCAGCTCCTGGTAGGCCAGGGCGATCTGTTCATCGGGCGTTATCTCTCCCTGAAGAATGGGTGTCGCGGTATCTTCGTCCGTCGGTTTGGCCTGATTGGTAAATTCTCGAAAGCTGGCGTATTGCCTTAGGTAGGCATTGTTGATTTCCAGCGGATTGGTAGCAAGTAGCTCTTTGCCCTTATCGGTGATCTGAAAGTGGGCACGGCGGGTAATATCCAGTAGCCCTGCCTTGCTCAGATAGGTCTTGGCCCAGCCTACTCGGTTGTCAAAGATGGCTTGTTTACCGCTAGGCAGTAGTTCGCGGCGCTCTTCTGTCGAGAGTTGGAATAACTCCGCCAATGCACCCACCGCATCACGAAAGGCATGCTCCTGACCATCGCCGGTCAACTTCAGCAAGGGCAGCATGATGAACTGGTAATCGGGTATGGCCATTTATGGATTCCAAATTGGGGTGCCCGTTATCCG